>JAIEPD010000018.1 GCA_019749935.1 Alphaproteobacteria bacterium | reverse complement strand
AATAAGAGCAGATTATGTCCTGCTGCAGACTCATTTACCTCTCATCACTCAAAATCACCTTTTATGCAATGGTCTCATTTATGCTGTGTGAAAGGGAAAAAGCAGCTTCTCACCTTAAGTAAGAATAGCTGCTTTTTTTATTTTTTAGTATCTTAAATCGACCGAGGTCTTACACTTTTCCGCTTTTTTGTTACAATTATCATATTTTACACAAATATTACGTTTGGCACCTAAAGCATTCGCGATTTTCCATGCACAACTTTCATTGGAAAGGCATTGTTCTTCTGTGTGTAAATTCTTGCAATTTCCTTGATTTGCCATACATTTTCCTAATATTGACCACTGGCAATTAGGATCTTGAGAGCATGCATTTTTATTTTTTATATTATCGCATTTTCTAGCGTTAGGGACACACATTTTTTCATACTTGCCTATATCTATCATCTCTTTATGAACCTTACAACTTGCATTCTGCTCACATTCTTCAATTGGTAGATTAGCGCAGTCAGCGGCAAGGAATGGCTTACATTCAGATTTCTTTCTTATTCCCCAGCTTTTAATCCAATAACAAAACTCATCTGCGTTGCATGATTTTTGATCTTTTCTGCTTGAGCAGTCTAAGCTATCAGCAAAACATGAAGGGCTTTGTATTAAAAACAGACACAAAACTAAATGCATTATAGTGTTTTTCATTCCCTTCAATCCTTTAAAACAAATATTAGCTATTTTAAAAGTACAAGAGATTTCTTAAATTTTGATTAACAAAAAATTTTAGCTTTGTATATTTATTTTCTTGCAAATTGACAAATTGATGCAGAATATTTTTTCAGAATTGCTTCAGTTTTTGTATGGATCTGGGTGACTTCAGTTGGCAGTGTTCTGACCGCTTCTTCATATCATCCATAGCTAAGCATATGTGCTAATTTAACCACTTCGACTTTATGCACAAAATTTGTCCTCACCAAAGCTTTTCATTTAACCTCTTTAAAAATCTTTGTATGATGTTACTCTGGTTATAAAGCAAATTTTTAAAACTTTTTAAATATGTCAGAAATAACAGCAGATGTGATTGTAATTGGCGCAGGACCAGGTGGTTATGTTGCTGCAATAAGGGCGGCTCAACTGGGTTTAAATGTTATTGTTGTTGATAAACGCGCACAAGCTGGTGGAACATGCTTAAATGTTGGTTGTATTCCATCCAAGGCTCTTTTGCATTCTTCCCATAAGTTTGCGGAAACGCGTCTGCATATGAAAAGGCATGGTATTTTGGTTGAAAATGTTCGCCTTGACCTAAAAGCAATGCTTGCTCGTAAAGATGCAATTGTTGATGAATTAACCCGTGGAATCGGCTTTTTATTTAGAAAACATGGCATTCGTTTTGCGCATGGTAACGCTACATTACTTGGCCCAAAGCATGTGCAAGTTGTAAACGAAGAGGGTAAGACTCATGAATATCATGCAGCGCATATTATCCTAGCAACGGGTTCTGAAAGTATTTCCCTGCCAAATTTTGAGATTGATGAAAAGCGAATTCTAACCTCAACAGGGGCTTTGAATTTACCCAAAGTTCCAAAGACTCTCACAGTCATTGGGGGCGGATATATTGGCCTTGAAATGGCCTCTGTTTGGTCCCGTCTTGGGTCTTCTGTGACTGTTGTCGAGGCGGGAGATCGCCTAGTCCCAACATTGGATCAAGAGGTCGGGGTTGCTTTACATAAAGCTCTTGAAAAGCAAGATATTGGGTTTCGGATGAATCGTCAAGTCACAAAAGTTGTTAAAGGTGAAAGAATTTTAACGCTTCATGTCACGCCTACCAATCAGAAAACGGATAAGCTTCCTGAGATTATAGAATGTGCCGCTGTTTTGCTGGCTGTAGGCAGGCGTCCTAACACTCAAGGCCTTGGGCTTGAAAATGCAAACGTGGAAATGACAACGCAAGGTAGAGTTGTTGTCAATCGTCATTACCAAACCAGCTGTCCAGGAGTTTATGCAATTGGTGACATTATTCATGGACCCATGCTTGCTCATAAAGCTATAGAAGAAGGCGTGGCGATTGCAGAGTATATAAGCGGCCAATTTGCGAGTGTGAATTATGGGATTATTCCGGCTGTTATTTACACATTGCCTGAGGTTGCAAGTGTTGGCAAAACCGAAGAAGAGTTAAAGGAAAAAGGAGTTTCTTATCAGGTTGGAAAATTCCCTTTTTCAGCCGTCAGCCGTGCTAAAACCGCGGGCGAGACAGCGGGATTTGTAAAGATTTTAACAGATTCAAGAACAGATGAGATTTTAGGTGTTCATATTATTGGGGATGCCGCAGGTTCTATGATTTCTGAAGCTGCCATTGCGATGGAGTTTGGAGCGTCAGCGGAAGATATTGCCCGCAGCTGTCATGCGCATCCAAGCTTTAGCGAAGGGATGAAAGAGGCCGCCTGGGCTGCTTTTGATAAACCGATTCATATGTAATATTACCTATAGAGGCAGTAAAAATGATAATAACTCCTATCATTACTGCAAGAGTCAAGTAATTCGTTGATGAATTAGAGCGATTTGATGAGGTCTGAGTTGATTGTAATAGAGAATATATTGAGACACTTCTTCTCTAAAATGATCGGCAGGATCGAAAGTAATTCTTTCAATCAAATCCTCTTTAAGAGCTCTCCAAAACGCTTAACTTTTCCATTTTTTTGAGGTCTATAAGGTTGGGTATACTGATTTTTAATGCCCAATTCCGTCATTAGTCTTTCAAAGGGATATTTATTTTTTTTATCACTTATTGACATTTTAAAAATAAAACCTATATTAACATACAGAATAGAAAGTGCTATTCATAAACGTTTATTTTCTGATGAAGGGTTTGACAGGTTTTTTAAGTGGGAAAAACCTGGATGGGAGAGGTATGCTATTTTTCCGTCATCGGTGATAGGGCATTCCCCCCGCCCTTTTCGGTGGGCGAGAAAATTGGGTGGGGATTAGGCGTTAAAATTAAATTTAATAAAATTTTATTTATCTTCCTGCTTATATAATACCAAATTTAAAATTATAGCAGAATCAATATAAAATGAGCACAAGACGCCCAGAGGACCTTGCAGCGCAGATTTCCGTAGGGCAACGCTGTAATCATTTTATAGTGTTCTAGCTAAGCGCTATCGCGAGTGTTAGAGTAGAGATTCAGAAAAATATAATAGCTCTAAGACCTTATAGGTTTTCTTCATGAATTTATGACGAACGGGATCTTTCAATAATCCTAAATATGTAGATCGACTAAATCGTTTAACACAATCTGTGCGATTTCAAAATCTGGCGCACGCGCGATATAGAAAAAGTGAGAAAGCTTCTGCAGGATGCAACTAGAAAATTATTTAAATTCTATGAAAGAAGAGCATTGTGCAACTTTTTGATTTAATCGGCAGAACAGCATTCATTACAGGAGCGTCAAATGGCTTAGGCGAGCAATTCGCTCGGTGCTTATCTCGCGCCGGAGCGTGTGTAATTTTAGTTGCAAGGAGAGAGGATCGGTTAAGTGCCCTAGCGAATGAACTTAAAAATGCATTCAGTATAGAGATGGACATGTCTGATAAAGTTTCTATTCAACGAGGATTTGACATGATTGAACAGCAAGGTGAGCGGATTGACATTTGTGTGAATAATGCTGGGATTTTTAAAGAAACACCTATCTTTGATCCCGATAAACACAATGATTTTGAGTGCGTAATGCAAACAAATCTTATGGGTGTGCGGCATGTTACCAAAGCAGCAGCGAATCATATGAAAAATCATAAAATTCATGGATCAATTATCAATATTGGCAGTATCAATGGAGATGGGCTACTGACAGCTGGTGCTACAAGTTATAACGTATCGAAAGCCGCGGTATTGCACATAACGAAAAGCCTTGTTCCTGAGTTATCACCATATCACATTCGTATTAACTCTATTAGTCCAGGGTATTTTCCATCAGGGATGACAAAAATTGATGACTGGCTTTTGAACGAAATTCCTCTGGGTTTTGCGCCAGATGCAAGTGACCTTGATGGCGCACTTTTGTACCTTGCATCAAATCGAGCGTCGCGCTATGTAACGGGTACGTGCCTTACGGTTGATGGTGGAATTTCTGTAGGTTCTTTGCAACCAACAAAATCTCGTATTGTATGATGAATTTTGTGAACAGATCTTCTTTATATTACAACGGCCGTGGATCCCGGATATAGCTCTGAAGCAGTCTTTGATCAGCATTATCAGGCCCTCTTGCATCCTCTAGGATACTAGCCTTTAAAAGGATAACTAATTCAACGACCAAATCGCCTTCACTGTAGGAATTAAATAATTCTTTAACCAAGGCAACGTCTCCTAAAAAGGGTAACTTTGCGTTATCTTGTGTAGATCTTATTTCCATCAGTCCGCCTAAGATTGCAATTTCTCCATCTTTTAGACGCAAAACGGAATCAATCTCACGCACCTCAACAACAGGAACTAGAGATGGATGCGGTTTTATTAATTCAGAGGCACTTGTACCTGCGGCAATGTTGGCATTATAGGCGATATCAACAGCAGGGTCCCGTACGGCTTGATTCAGGCGAGAAATGGTTGGTCTTAAAAATAGGATAATTTCCCCTGTTTCAGGATCAATAGACGGTTGAACCGACATAACAAGCCCAATCGGTACCGTTTGAATATCGCTTGATATATTCACGCTTTGCTGCTGGATGGTGGTGCTATATTGTTTGTCATAATTGATGCGAAAATAGACCTGGTTTTGGGCAACCTTTAAAATTGCTGTTTGATTGTTCATCACCGTTAATCTGGGGCTGGACAAAGTTCGAGAAGCTCCAAATTCTTGCAAAGCTTGCAAAATACTTGAAAAATTAGTCCCCGTGGCGCCAATGCTGACAAGATTGGTCGTTGTGGATGTTGGGTCATGAAAGCGGCTGTTTTGTGAAAGATCACCAAATTTTGCATTAAACTGCCAATCACCATGGGATCCAATTTTTTGCCAATTAATGCCGCTTTTAAATTCTTCTTTTAAATTCACCTCAACAATTTTAGCCTCAATTAAAACCTGGCTGCTGGCAGCTGCCCTTAAATGTTTTAAGTAATTTTCCACCTCTCGATGATGCTTTGCTGTTCCAAAAACAGAAACGATTCCGGCTTGCTTATGTAGAGAATAGTTGGCAACTGTTACAGGAGGAGAAGAGGTATGAAGAAGAGAGGGCGCTAAAAATGTTGGTCCAAGAGAAGGGGCCAACGATGCTACTGGAGAAGGAGTCGATGCCGGCGGCGTTGTATTCGTATGACCTAAAATAATCTTTAAATTATTTTCCAATTCCAACCAAAAATCACTTGTGCTTGCTACGTTGACAGAGCTGTTGGAACCATTATCAATAGGGGTTTTGTTCTGATTCGTATTTGACCCCATATTGGAAAACACATCCGTTGCAATCGAAATACGATTTTGACTGCTTCGGGCAAGGTTTAAGAACTGAACATTGTAATTTTCAACATATGGGGTGTCAACTTCAATGCGGACGGCTTTGTTAATAATTTTGTAACGCAAACCCCCTAATTCACACATATCCTCGATGACATTGATAAATGGCTGAGATTTTGCCGAAAACATAAAATGACTGGAAATATGAGGGTCCAATTGCAAATCAACACCAGCTTGCTTGGAAAGTTCAATAAATACAGCTTTTAAAGATTGACCTTCACTGATAGTGATTGAAACGGGCTGTAAAAACGCGGGTGGAATAAGTTTTTCAATCTTAGGATTCGGTTTACGCCTTATAGATTGTGACTGATTTGGAATGGAGGTTAGAGTCTTCATATCTTGTTCACCAAGAAGGGGATTCAAGGGATCTCTGTTGGCTATTTCCCGGCAAGCAGATAGGAAAACGAGAAAGATGAAAATAAGTCCCTTGAAAAAACACACTGATAGATATCTTTTTAATATATTTTTATTAAAACTATCATAATAAAATATATATGCCTATAGAAACTTTTTTCTCTTTGTATTTTGAATTGGCGCAAAAAAAACGGACATGGTATTTCTATTTTTTGATCATGTCTGAAGAGGAAGAAAAATGCTTAAAAAAATAAAACCCACCCAGTTCATTTTATGGATATTCGTTTTATCTTTTTATACCCTTACTGCGGCTTTTGCATTTATTGAACCAGACACTTTCATTATTTATCCAGAGCATGAGGGGCAAAGTGCAAGAGATCTTATCATCAAAGAAATTGATCAGGCAAAAGAATGCATTCAAATGTCTGCCTATCAAATGAGAGACGCACAGGTTGCTGACGCTCTTATTAAATGTGCTAAACGAGGTGTAAAAGTAGAGCTTATTTTAGAAGAAAATCCCTATCAACATGCATTCAATCAAGATAACAGTCAGGAAGTGATATTGCCGCGCCTGATGGAGGCAGGGATAACTGTTCACAGTCGTCCTCAGTACTTGAAAGATCTGTACCCTAAAGGGCATTATCATGCGCGCTATATAATCATTGATTCAAAGCGTTTTCTATTAACAACAGGCAATTTTGATGAGTGCACCTTTGATCACTGCATTGATTTTGCGTTGTGTTTTAACAGAGATGCTCACCCTATAGAATTTGATGCTATTCAAAGCTTGTTTATAAACGATACTCATAACAACTCACAATCTTTTGCTGTTCCTTCAGGGGTTATTATTGGACCTGACCAACAAAGAGAAAAAATCATAAGCTTTTTAAATACAGCAACAAAAAACATCAAGCTTTATCAGCAATATTTTAATGATCCAGCTATCTTAGAAATTATAGAGAAACTTATAAAAGAAAAGGGAGTTAAAGTAGAATTGCTTATGATGCCTTATCCAACAGGATATGCGTCCGACCCTAATGCTTTGGCTCAAGATCACTTAAAAGAGCTAGGGGGCGATGTTCGTTTGATTTTAGATCGTTATGCGCATGCAAGAGCGATTATTATTGACGATCAGTCGGCTCTTGTCGGAACAGCTCAATTATCTGCGCCTTCCTTAGACCACAACCGTGAAGTCAGTCTTATCATTAAAGGGGCAGTAGTTTCGCAATTGGTTGCTCAGTTTCAAAGAGACCAAAAAAGTGCGGCCTCTTTAGAAGAGGGAAGAACAGAGGCGTTGAAGAGAAATATAGATTGGAACACTTTTCGACGACCTGTGAAGTAGAAAGACAAACCTTACTCACGGCTTTGCGCGATGGCAAGCGCACTTAATGCAGCAGTCTCGGCGCGCAAAATCAGCGGTCCCAAATGAATGGATTTGATTGATGCGTGATTTGTAATGGATTTGACTTCATGAGCGCTAAATCCTCCTTCAGGGCCAATAATAAATCCCCAAGGCACTTTTGAATCTGCTTTTTCAAGGGCTTGTTTTATCGATTCGCTTTCACTTCGCTCGATGGCTGCAAACCAAGAAATAGGAGGAAGGTTACTAAGGAATTTGCCAAATACTACAGGCTCTAGGACACGCGGAATATCATGTCTTTCGCATTGCTGAGCAGCTTCGATGGCATTTTTTTGTAAACGTTCTAGATTTAATCGGTGATTATTACATCTGTCGGTGATAAGGGGCTGGAGATGAGTAACACCAAGTTCAGTTGCTTTTTCAATCAAAAATCCCATCGCTTCGTGTTTTAAGGGGGAAAAGGCTAACCATAAAGGTGGACAGGGGCTGGCAATTGAAAGGTGTTCGTCAACTTGAATACGGACTGCTTTTTTTGTTATTTCTGTAATACACGCTGTCCATTCTCCATCCTTTTCATTAAAGACCTTAATTTTATCGTTAATTTGATACCGCAGCACTTTCGCTAAATAATGACTTTGATCTAGATCAAGTGCTAATTCTTGTTTTGCTTGAAAGCTGTTATTTAGATAAAGTCGTGTCATAAGCATCCTCAATTCGTAAGATATATGTTTATAGCCCGAATTCGCCCTTTTCTCCAACTCTGTCGTTTTCATCGTCCGATTGGTATTTGGCTTTTAATGTTGCCTTGTTGGTGGGGGGTGGCTTTAGCATCACCTCCTTTCCACATATCAGACCTTATCCTTTTTCTGATTGGCGCGGCAGCCATGCGAGCAGCTGGATGTGTTGTCAATGATCTAACAGATCAAAAGTTTGATCAGGCTGTTGAAAGAACACGGTCACGTCCGTTGGTTACAAAAGAAATTAGTCAAGGTCAGGCTATTCTTTGTTTTTTATGTCTTTGTCTCATTGGCCTTCTTGTGTTTTCATTTTTAACCTTTCCAGCAAAAACGGTTTCTTTAGTGGCTTTTTGCCTTTTATTAATTTATCCGTGGATGAAACGAATTACCTATTGGCCGCAATTGGTTCTGGGGTTTGCTTTTAATAGTGGCGTTCTCATTGCCTGGGCGAACGGCGGTAAATCGCTCAACGATTTTCTACCTTGGCTTTTCTTTAGTGTAGGCATCTTATGGACTCTTCTTTATGACACCGTGTATGCCTTTCAAGATATCCAAGATGATTTAAAAATTGGCGTTAAATCCACGGCAACTTTATTCCAAGACACACCTAAATATCTGCCCTATATCTGCTTAGCATCAATAATGATTGCGCTTGTTGGTGTGGGTGTTTTCAAGGGGTGGTCTTTATATTATTTCATCCTTATTGGATGTGTAATATTTTATGAATTTTACCTTTTAAAAAAATGGGATCCTAATTCGCCTGTAAGTTCTCTAAAATGTTTTAAGTCAAATCAGTGGATAGGGTTGCTTCTATTTTTGGCATTACTCGAATGGAAACGGCCCTTAGGCGTCTTCGAATCTCCCCCCTTTGGCTTTAACACGAACATAGAAGTGTCCGCTTGTTACGGCCGTTTTAATGGAAAATATTTATTACTGCAAAGATCTGAACTCGTTCGTCAGCCTCACGTTTGGGGCGTTCCAGGGGGGAAAGTTGAAAAAGGAGAAACCCATTTTTGGGCAGCAGTTAGAGAGTTTTCTGAGGAAACTCAAATTGCTTTAAAGCCTGAAAATCTAGTGTTTTTCAAAACTTTTTACATCAAAGATCCTTATTGTGATTTCGTTTTTCATGCTTACATTTATGATTTTGCAATTGAGCCAAAAGTTATTATCACGAAACGAGAACATCAAGCTTTTGCCTGGAAGACGTTCGAAGAGGTCCTTAATTTGCCGCTTATATGGGGTGAAGATGTGGTGTTCAAAATCCTACATAAACCAAAAAAAAATTAGGGATGCAATGCTTGATTTGTAAAGGCTTTAAGCGCAAAATATTAAAATAAAACTTTGGGGATGGGTTCCATGATGATATTTCAGATATTGTTTGTTTTATTTTGCGTACTAGGGCATGTCTTTGCTGAGGAATCAAATAAACAACAAAATCCTGCAATATCCCCAGTTGTCCAAGCAGTCGCAATTAGTTCTATAGAAAAAGATAAACATGGCGATCAGTCTTCGAAAATTCTAAGTGCTGTTGAAGCGCAAAATATGCTGCAAATCTTGGATGATCCAGCCAAAAGAGGCGAGCTCCTTAAAGAGCTTAAAAAAACAGTAAAGGATGATGGGAATGAGCTTATCACTCTCACTTCTCTTAAAAATTTTGTGCTTACAGCTCATACATTGATTAGCAAGGAAAATATAATATTTTTAATTGGCGTTTTTTCACGTATTTGTGTGGTGCTAGTGATTTTCATATTTTTATGGCATGGCCTTAACAAGACTGTTGATCTTTATGTGAGAAGAATCCCTAAAGAAAGGCTGGTTAAAAATCAATCGGCAGCCATTGTGCATACCATAGCCCCTATCGTCCGCTCAACTCTTCATTGGGTATTAATAGCCGTTACTATTTTGTTGATCTTAAGCGAATTTAGCATCAACATCATGCCTATCATTTACAGCTTTAGCGTTATTACATTGGCAATAAGCTTAGGGTCTCAAACTTTGGTCAAAGACCTTATTAATGGGGCCATGACCTTGTTTGAAGGCAATATGGCCGTTGGGGACTATGTCATTATTGGTTCCTTTTCTGGGGTTGTTGAGTCCATTTCACTTCGTTGTGTTCATTTAAGGTATGGAACAGGTGAATTGCAGACGATTCCTTTTTCTGAAGTCAATCATGTTATTAACTGCTCCAGAGACTACAGCTTTGTTGATATTCAGTTTATGGTTTCATATGAAGCAGATCAAAAGGATACAGATGCAGCTTTGAAAGCGGCCTATGAAGAGATTAAAAAACATCCAAAATTAGGATCACTTATTCAAAGCGAATTATATATTTTTGGTGTTAGCACAATGAATGAATGGGGTTATAAAGTCCACGCAGGTGTTAAAACAACGCCTGATCCTGAAAAATTTGTTATTAACGAGTTTAACAGGCTTCTTTTAATCCAGTTACAGAAGCGGAAGATCCCTCTTCCTGCAAAAGTGCTTCTCGCATCTGATACAAAAAATCCAAAGCCTGGCGCGGCGTAAGCTGATCTAAATCTTGCGCTTTTAAAAGGCCTTCGATTTTTGAAGGCTTAGTTTCAGCAGATTTAGGCGCTACTGCCATAGGAAGCGTTAATTGACGCTTGTGTGAAGGTTGTTGTTTTTCAAAATGCAATAATAACTTATCAGCCCTCTCAACAACTTCAGTTGGAAGGCCTGCTAGGGCCGCCACGTGAACGCCATATGATTTATCAGCGCATCCGGGAATAACTTGATGAAGAAAAATAACCTTTTGTTGCCATTCTTGAATTTTCATAGTCAAGCATGCCATATGCGGCAAATCATCCACAAGTTTCGTGAGTTCATGATAATGCGTTGCAAACATTGTGCGGCATTGATTGGTATTATAGATGGCTTCAATGACTGCCCAGGCGATGGCAAGTCCATCATAGGTTGCAGTTCCGCGTCCAATTTCATCTAAAATTACAAAGGATCGTTTGGTCGCTTGGTGAAGGATGGTTGCGGTTTCAACCATCTCAACCATAAAGGTTGATCGTCCTGAGGCCAAGTCATCAGAGGCTCCAACCCTACTAAAAACCCGATCAACAATACCAATATGCGCCTTTTCAGCGGGCACAAATGATCCCATTTGCGCCATAATTGTGATAAGAGCGTTTTGCCTTAAATAGGTACTTTTACCGGCCATGTTTGGCCCTGTTAAGAGCAGAATCCGACGGCTATCATTCATTTGACAATCGTTTGCAACAAACGGCGAATCACTCCCTAAAGCTTGCGCCACAATGGGGTGGCGGCCTCCTTTGATTGAAAAGATAAAACTATTATCAATTTCAGGCCTATTATAATTTTGACGAATTGCAAGTTCAGAAAGCGCACTGGCTACATCAAAATGAGCCAATGCTTTTGACAGTTTTAATAATGGCTCAAAGTGATTTCGAATCTTTTCCAAAAGCTCATCAAAAATGGCTAATTCGATCGTTAGGGTTTCCTGTGCCGCCGCTTCGATTGATTTTTCAAGTTCTGCCAGTTCTACAGTTGTATAACGAACACTCGATGCTAGTGTTTGCCTGTGAATAAATTCTGGCGTCATTTTTGAAGCATGACTGGGGCTTATATCAATGTGATAACCTAAGATAAAGTTATGTTTAATCTTAAGGTTAGAAATCCCTGTTTTTTGAACATAGGATTGTTGTAGCTGATTTACCAAATCACGACTGTGATTGCGTAAATTTCGGTAATGATCAAGATTTTGGTTGTAGCCTTCTTTGATAAAGCCACCATCGCGGGTAAAAATAGGTAATTCTTCTGACAAGGTTTGATTGAGGGCATCGTAGAGATTTTCGTGATCTTTTAAAGCATCAATCCATTTTGAAAAAGGGGTTTCAGGTTTGCCCTGCCAAAGCTGTAAAAGGGTTATCGTTTGGTAAAGCCCTTGTTTCATGGCGCCAAGGTCTCTTGGACTTCCACGGCCCATGCCAAGGCGTGATAAACACCTTTCCATATCTGGGCATAGTTTTAAGATGCTTCGAACTTCTTCTCTAAGATCAGAGTGATTGACAAAAAACTCAACTTGATCCAGACGTTTTTTGATGTGATTAACATTTAAAAGAGGCGCTGATAATTGCTGAGCTAAAAGGCGTGATCCGAAAGCCGTTATTGTGTGATCCATACAATCGAGTAAGCTTCCTTTAAATTCGCCCTTTTGAGTCTGGGTTAATTCAAGGCTTCTTCGTGTCGCTGGGTCAATTGCAAGCAGCATTTGCTCTCTTATAACTTGGGGGCGTTCGATATGCTGTTGTAAGCTTTGTTTTTGCGTTATATAAAGGTAATCAACAAGGGCGCCCGCTGCCATCAGTTCAGCATCATTCAAATCCCCAAAGGCATCCAATGTTTGAACATTGTATAAAGTTTCAAGGCGTTTACGGCCATTTTCCAGATCAAAGCGCGCTCGGGGCAGGGGGCTTAGTTGTTTTTTCCATGGGTTAAAAACTTCTATAAGTTCAGGATCTTCTAAAAGAGGATCGGGCATTACAATTTCAGCGGGTTCAATACGGCTTAAGGTGGCATTTAAGTTTTTTAACGATGTTGTCTCAACAGTAAAGAAACCAGTGGATACATCAATTGTTGCAACCCCAATTTGAGCTTTTAGAATTGGGGAAAGAGCAACTAAAAAGTTATTACGTTTCGCTGGAAGCAGACTATCTTCTGTTAAGGTTCCAGGCGTCACAATTCGAATGACATCGCGCTGTAAGGGGCCCTTGGCTCCACGTTTTTTAGCCTCCTCTGGGCTTTCTAATTGTTCGCAAATGGCAACTTTATGACCTTTTTGAATCAGTTTCGCAAGGTAGAGTTCGTGCGAGTGGGCCGGTACGCCGCACATAGGGATATCATCCCCTTCTTGTTTGCCACGCTTGGTTAAGGTTATTTCAAGATCACGGGCAGCGATAATTGCATCTTCATAAAAGAGTTCGAAAAAATCACCCATGCGATAAAACAATAAATAATCAGGGTGTCTATTTTTAACATCCCAATATTGCTTCATCATTGGTGTTTGTTTTTCGGAAAGATTCATGCTCTGCCATTATTTTGGATTGCTTAATTGGTAAAATGCACCATAAAGGGTGCGTGTGGCAAGACTAAGTAAAAATATCATTTTAATTAAAAAATACATAAAAATATTTTAAAATTAATTTGTTTGTGCATACAATTATACAAAAAAATGAGAATTTTAAGGCTTTAGTAATGGTTTTGAGACTATTCTGAAGCTATAAAATTATTCAATATCTAGGGCTCTTGATGCGTATATTTTTAAAAGCCTTTCGTTTGATTTTTGGTCTATGTTTTGCGAGCCAATCTATTTTAGCCATGGATGTGGGAGGTTGGTATTTAGGGGATGGCAAAGAACAAATAGATCTTTTTGAAAAACCTCGCTCCAAAGCTACTCCCACAACAAAACATTATGAGGTAATTGTAACATCGGAATTGCCTCATGTGCCTCCAGAAAAGCAAGAGCTAAACAGAGCTTATTTCTCAATCTTTGCAGAGTTGCTTTGTGAGGAAATAGACTGTCAAACAGTAAGTAGTGGGAAAGTTCTGTTAAGGCGATTATTAAGTGAAGAAAATGATAGATTAGTAGCTGCAGATGGCTATGCCTTATTAAGTTCTCAAGAAAATGAATTACAAGATACAAGAGGTTATTTATATGCAGTTTCTGCATATGAAAGCGCGCGTGAGTTCATTGAAACAGCGAGGAGAAGGATAACGGAATTGAGAAGCTCGGGTGAGCAAAAGGATGTAAAAATATGGCAGGAAATGGTACTGCAGGTTGAATCGACTATTAGAGCTTTATTTTGCTTTAACTCTTTATCAGCAATTGGGTCAGAATTGCATGATTCTTACTCACACAAGCTCGCACTTGAGAGAAATCTACTTACCGGCCAAGAGTATAATGCTCCTTCACGGTTTATTTCTTTTGAATATTACGATGTATACCCTAATTTTGCACAAACAATGCAAAATCTACTTAATGAAAAAATGCCCTACTATGAGTCAGCACGTAAAGCCAGACGTATTCTTTTGCTGGATGAAGCTGAAATGAAAAAACTTGTTAGAGATTACAAAGCTCATCTCAATTCAAAAGCTAAGAAGAATTGAACTCTTTCGTGTTGCTACCACCCTTTTGTGCTGTTTAAGTATGGACAGTTTTCTTTGGGATGTTTACCATCTCAATTTAATTAAGATTTCACTTATCGGAGTACTAATTGGTTGCAAATTCTTTGAAGGCGTTTTTAAGTTACTTGAAAGAAACAGAAGCACAGTTTGTCGATTTTAGATTTACTGATTTAAAAGGCACATGGCACCACATAACATTCCCAGTTTTAGCAGTCGACGAGAATCTATTAAAAGAGGGAATTTATTTTGATGGTTCTTCGATTCTTGGTTGGTGTCCAATAAATCATTCTGATACGTTATTAATTCCTGATTTTGGCGAGGATTTGAAAAACGTTGTTGTCGATCCTTTTAGCTCTATGACAACAATTATTGTAACCTGTGATGTCTATGATCCCATTACAAATCAACCCTATTCAAAAGACCCAAGAGCCGTTGGAAAAAGAGCAGAAGCCTATTTGGATAAAACTGGATTTGCAGATAAAGCTTTTTTTGGGCCTGAGGCTGAATTTTTTATCTTTGATGCCGTTCGTTTTGGAACTGGAGGACATGAATCATTTTATGAAATTTCATCTGATGAGTTCTCTTCAAGCAATTCTAAACCTTTGAATGAAGGAAATCATGGCTATCGTCCGCAAAAAAAGGGTGGCTATTTTCCCGTTGCTCCACTTGATTCATTACAGGAAATACGAGCTGAAATGCTCAACACAATGGTTCAGATGGGAGTTGAGGTTGAAAAACATCATCACGAAGTTGCAGCGGCACAGCATGAAATCGGTATACGTTTTAATACCCTTATAAAATGCGCCGATACTATGCAGATTTATAAATACGTTGTTCGCAATGTGGCGCATAGCTATGGGAAAACGGCGACTTTTATGCCAAAGCCGATCTATGGTGATAATGGATCAGGAATGCATGTGCATCAATCCCTTTGGCAGGGAAATAACCCGCTTTTTGCAGGGGAGGGATACGCTGGATTATCCGATACGGCCCTTTATTACATAGGGGGAATTTTAAAGCATGCGAAAAGTTTGAATGCCTTTACTAATCCTACAACCAATAGCTATAAACGTTTGGTACCTGGATTTGAAGCGCCAGTGATTTGTGCGTATTCATCACAGAACAGGTCAGCGGCTTGCAGAATTCCTTTGGGAAGTTCTGTTAAGTCTCGCCGGGTTGAGGTGCGTTTTCCAGATCCAACGGCAAACTCCTATTTGGCATTTAGTGCGATGCTTATGGCGGGGCTCGATGGGATTCGAAACAAAATTCACCCCGGTGATGCAAAAGTTCAAGATTTGTTTGAGGAAAAAGAAACCGCTAAAAAACTACCAACGGTAAGCGGATCTCTTCGGGAGTCTTTGTTAGCATTAGAGAAAGACCAAGATTATCTTTTAGAGGATGGGGTTTTTACAAAAGATTTAATCCAAAGTTATTCTGCTTTGAAATGGGATGAGGTTTATGCTCTAGAGCATCATCCCCATCCCATAGAGTTTTCTAATTCGTATAATTTCTGAAGAAGAGTATTTTTTACTGCTCATGATAGGGGCTTACAAAGGTACATTTAAACCTAAACTATCAATTAAGTTTTGATTGATTTTTTGATCTTGAAGCGCATGGAAGTAATTATGTGTCAGGATGTCTTTGAGGGTTATATACAAGGATTCAAGCTCTGATTTGCTTTTGTTAAATAGCCTATCTAATTCTGTCAATATTGCATTCATACGCATAACAGGATCTGAAATATTATCGTATTCTTCATTAATATAGGGGTGGAATGTTTTGTATCCTAATTCTTTCAATCTTTGAAGGCTAAAAGGAGATCCAACAATAATAAAGGGTCTAAGTGTAACCAAAGGCCTTAAAGTTTTTTCAGAAAAAAAACGGCAACTATCATCAGTAAACCATGTTTCATTGACTATATCAATTATACTGTCAAGAAGAGGGCGTGACTTATTCTGAAATAGAAGGATAGAATCCCAATAGCCCTCTGCTCCAGGCATTTTATAAACATTTTTTTGTATCTCAAAAGCGTGAAAGTAATCAACTTTTATAGGAATAGCAGTTTCAAGTTTTGTTATTGCAGGTAAAACTTCAGGAGCTTTTTCAAGCTTGTTTGCAAAGTCTAAGCATTCTAATTTTTGCTTACCTTCTGCTTTATCTGTAAACGACAATAGTAAATCTTCAGAAGGTAATAAATGCCTCAGCATAGATGCAACACAATAACGGTGAGGCTTTGGTTTCAAATTTAAGCAAGTTGCAATATATTTATGAGATGTACTCATTTGAGAATATCGCAAAATTTCTTTAAATAATTTATTTTTATCGTAATGCTTTGAAACAGAATGAGAATACTCAAGCATGTAAAAATCATAACCTACAACTTGCATAGGTTGACTGACCTCATTTCTGCGGCACCAGTCAGCATAATGATTGGGATCTGCAGTGTTGGAGTTAAGTAATATTACCTTGCTTGCATCAATATCTTTTTCTTTTAAGAACTCATGTAATTTTTTTAATCTTAAGGAAAAAAGATGATTATCGGGCTTAAATACTAATGCTTCTGTCGAAAAATCTAGAAGAACATTAATCCCCTGTCGATGGTGCTGAATAACTGTTTCATCAAAGGGTACTTCACAATCAGGATCTAATAAAAATGGATGAATAAAAACAGGAAGAATTGAATTTGATATAGGTGTTCTTACAATTAATTGCTTTGATAATTTAGGGGAATTAAGCAATAAACGGACTAACCCGGTTTTATGGTTATCATTCGGAACAAAAAATATACTTTGCTGTTTTTCTTGTTTAAATAATTTTTGTAAAAAAGATAAAATCATATCAGCGCTTAATCATGTTATCTATGTTATCAGAGGCATTTGCCACATTACCGTTCTCTAATCCTAGTTGCAAGCTACGTTTTATGCAGCGCATGATAGTATTTTCTGTGCTAAAATAACCCTTTGTTACATCAGAGGTAGGAAACCAGGGGCAAATAGCATTCTGACCAGTATCATTGATACGGATATCTGTTTTTAAGGCTGGCATAAAAGTAATCTCAATGATAGGTCGATTTTGTGATTGTGGGGGGATTCCGCGATGTTTTACTCTACTGTTAGAGAATAGAACCCACTCTCCTCCATCTCCTTCTACTCTAAAAATATCTCCTTGATACGTCTCATACTCCGTACTTCCAACCTCTTGGTTTGTCTTTGATAAATATAACATAAGCTTTTTAGCGCCCGCTGGATGCGAGTCTTTGTGCCAAATATGGGGGCCTATTGAGGTTGTAAGGGGGCAAAGCTCAAACGCTCTTATGCCCACTACATTAAAATAATGTCCGATTGCTGCTTCAAATTCTGACGCTAAAGTTTCTATCGCCTGGTGTAATAAGTCTTTGAGAAGATCAGTCGACGTGCGATATACGGCAAACTGATTAAATTCTTTCTTGCAATCCCCAAAAATCCAGGGATTAAACATAAAGTTGTCAGCAAAGTCACTATCTTCATAAGTTATTATTGGAGCTTTTTGATAAGCCTCCAATAATGATTGTGTTAAAGAACTTGATAGCTTACCAGTCACTAAACCTGTTTTTTCCAATACACAAGGTTCATTTTCAGGATTTGAAATATTATAAGTTTCCATACAATGAGATGAAAATAAATCCCAAGCAGTATAAGATAATAAGGAACGTGCACTGAAATATTCCCAATATAAATCATTATCTGTAAATTTATCAGCGTTATCAATTTCTCGTAAAACTTTAGTTAGGGTTTTATTGTCTTGTGTGTGAAGGAGGTTTTTCAATATTTCCTTATATGTTTTATCGTTATAGATAATTCCATATTTGCTTAAGATGGCCATTAATTCTTGGGAAAATTTCTGATCTTCTGTATTGATTGGATTAATAGTAGGAGAAATAGTTTGCGGAGGTGAGTATATCGTTTTTACAAATTTCTTTGCTAATTTTCTTAACATTATTAAACACACCTTGATAAAATCTTGATATAGTTGCTGCAATGTTATGTGATTTTCCTGCTATCAGCAAGAGGTATTGCGGTGAGTATTTATGACCCTATGCGTGTAATGTTTGTTCATACAGAACAGTATACGCCTTGGAAAGATGAGTTATTTTTTAATCATGTAAGGCTCCCTGTTTCCAATTGTGGAATTAAGCTTGAAGTATACGATTTTGTAAGAAATCATAGAAAAGCAAAAAATGAGATCGATTTTGATGAAGAAGGACAACGCTTTCTTAAAGAGGTGAAACTTTTTAGGCCTGACTTAATTATTTATTCGCATTCATGGTATGATATCCAAGATATTTATTGGAAAGAAATTAAAAAGGACCATATTCCAGTTTTTACTATTATGTGGGACACATTACTTAATCCAGCACTGACTGAACTTAATATTATTAAATACTCAGATCACATTGCCGTTTATGATTCGGTATTTAACTTTTTTCGTTATCGATTGTTCTTTGATATATTTCGAGATAACCGTAGCTGTGTTTTATTTGGTTGCGGATATCAAGTAATGCCAGAGATATTTTTATTTAAACCATTGAAGAAAATTTATGATGTGGCTTTACTAGGGAGTGGAGAAGGCCAGAGGCTGGAAATTATTAGGCATTTGAAAGAAAAAGCAGATCAAACTGATATTAATTTTTATAAATTAGGTGGCTTAGTTAATAGTGAAATAGGTTCTCATGAAAAAGGATTAACAGATGGCTGGATGTCTCTTGATCAATACATTGACGTTATTAATCAAACAAAAATTTTAATCTGCTCTCAAACAAGACCGGAAAGAATTCAAGTAAAAGGGAAAATATTTGAATTTCTTTCATGTAAAGGCTTTTGTTTGATTGATCGTAACTTTGAATATGAAAGTTTAATTCCTCCTGGCTGTGTTGCATATTTTGATTCAACGGAAGATTTGTGGGAAAAGATAAATTATTATATTGCAAATCCTGAGGAACGCGAAAAAATCGCAAACGCAGGCCATCAATGGTATATTGAGAATTTTAAATATAAAGAATACTGGAGCAAGTTTTTGTGTTATGTAGCGGGGAGAAGCACAGAGTATCCGTCTATTCCAACATTGGAAGCGCGTTATAGAAAAATACAAGAAAATGGGATAGAGAGCCTTATCAATGTCAGTATGAAACATGCAGCGGAGATTATAAAAGGCAATGAACAAAAAGAAGAAGTGTATTCTGGAGAAACCAAATCTAGTTGTATAATGGAACCAATTCCTCCAAGCATCAAAGCATTAACCAAAACCTTAATAAAGCGCATCATATTAAAATTTATTGGTATTTGCAGATCTTTCTCTACTTTGGGAGGGTGTCATAAATAAAGTAAAGAATATCGAGGAGTTGCTGCAAGCAGACTATGAAAACACTATTGTGTCAGTTCGTCAGGCATTTTTGAATAAAGAATGTAACGATTCGTCTTTGCTTCTCAGCATCGCAAAAGAAGCTTTTTCTCGTGTGTTCTTTGACGACGCAAGAGAGTTTGTGGGTTATGCTCTTAGTCTTAATCATTGTGATGCAGAGATCTTAAATTTTGCAGCATGTGTTGAACTACAATTTTCTCTTCCAAAGGCTCGTGAGCTCGCAGTTAATTACTTTAAGCTTAAAGCTCCTTTAAACGAATCAAAAAAGAAAGATAAGATTATTGCCAGTCGTTGTGCTGCAGATCAACAGTGCCTCGTTTCTATTTTGTTACCTTCAACTTTAGTTAATAATAATTGGAATAGAGTCCATCATTTAATAAATAGTTTAAATGAGAAATCAGTTTGCCCAGAAAAAGTGGAAATTGTAGTAAAAATTGATGAAAGAGATGACGCGAAATATTATGTAGAAGCGCTTTCAAAACTAAGAGAAGAGTTTTCTTATACTCTTATACAAGGCTCCTCTTATGAAGGTTTAAGAAGTATCCATCGTTTATATCACGACTGTATGCTACAAAAAAGTCCTCATGCTGCAATAGCAATTCCTGTAACAGATCGCATGATGTTTACGCAAGACAGCTGGGACAAAATAATACTTGAGTACATGATAGGCACTACAGTAATGCTTACGCATTTAAAAGATTCAGGTCATCTTGCTACAACTTCTCGCACAGAATGGCCATGGTTAATTTTTCTCACTCAGCCTTCGCCTCTTACATATGCTGTAAATGTTAAGTTTCTTGAATACGTATATAGTGAATTTAAAAAAATAGAAAAAAATGCTACATACTTTGGAGCGGATTATAATGTAGGTATTTATCTGTCAATTTTGGCGTATTTTAGTCAGACATATTCTAAAAACTTATCAGTTGATTTATTTGGTGACTCAATTTTGCAAGCCGTGCTGCCAGAGAACGCATTCCTTTCTGATGCCGATAGAAAACTATGGAGCATGATCGAATATCATTCTTTTTTAAAAAGAAAAATGAATGATAAGTTGGAAAAAATCATATCAAAAGCCTATAAGACGAATCGTAAGTTCTTTAAGATTGGGAAGGATAGATCTTTGATCTATTCTTTTAAATTATGGTGCAAGAAACAAAAAAGAAAGCTTCCTGTTTATAAAAAAATATTGAAATATAAAATGCCATTAAGAAGAATTCATCTCTCATGGTGGGAAGAGAGCTCCATAAAAGAGAGAAAAACATGTAATGCTCTTTCGTTATCATCTCCTTGTGAGCTTTTATCTTCTAATGGTAACGATTCAGGCGCAAAGATTTCTATTTTTATGGGATCTCGTTTAAAGGGGAATAGTAATTTTAAACTGGATATATTCCTAAACTCTGTCAAAAACACCATAACTGAACCTGAAGTCTTAGAGATCCTCATCGCAGTAGATATGGATGACGACATTGATCAATTGAAGATAATTGCAGAATCTTTCCCTACCTTATGTATTAAACTTATTGGGACACAAAGAGGGGCTGGGTATTTTGATTTACATACCAAATATCATTTAATGATGCCTAACATGGGGCCTGTATCGGAGCTAATGATGATTTGCTCTGATGATTGTTTTTTTTATAAAAAAGGATGGGAGCAGCAAGTAATAAGGGCGCTTGAGACCTATCCAGACAAAATCTGTTTTATTAATTTATTTTTAGACCGTGATTTGGGCACAGATTCAGTCGACCTTGCAAATTGGTGGATTTTTCAGCGTGGCCCTTCTTCTATTTATCCAGTTGTTAGTAGGCGCGTATTGGAAATTATCAGGCAGAAAGCAGTTGCATACAATCATTATACTGCTTTTGGCCCAAGTCTTATGGTAGATTCATTTTTTGAGATGGTGCATATGCATATCATGGCTGAAGCAGGTATTGACCGCATGATTAAGTTACCTGGAATTATAAGAAGATTGGTAGAAAGGGATAATAATCCAGAAATTTCCAAAAAATTAAAAGCTCGTTACCACGATGCTCTCTTAATGTATCATCACAAACTTTCAGAAGAACATCAAAGATTTTTGAAAGCCACTGCAAATGAGATTATTGAAAAAGTAGGGGAGACATCTCCATTTTGCTCTCAAGGTAACAAGCGTGTATAATTCCAAAATAGCAAGAAAGTTAAGTTTCTTCTTATTTACGATGTGACACAAAAAGATGGAGAAGTTTTAGATATATAACTATTCGTATCATAAAGATCTGCTTATTATCATTGATCTCTCTTAGACCTTTTGCTACAGTGACGCTTATGAATGCGGTCGTGGCGGAATTGGTAGACGCGCAGCGTTGAGGTCGCTGTGGGGTAACTCCCGTGGAAGTT
>JAIEPD010000087.1 GCA_019749935.1 Alphaproteobacteria bacterium | reverse complement strand
CAGCGCCGGCCCCTGTACCAGTTGTGAATAAACCAGCTGCAGCGTCCCCGCCAGCTGCGGCTAAACCTGCAGCGGCAGGACCTGCGCCAGCTCCAAAGCCAACTCCAGCTCCTGCTCCAGCGCCCGTTGCGAATAAACCTGCAGCGGCAGCACCCGCGCCAGCTCCAAAGCCAACTCCAGCTCCCGTTGCGAATAAGCCTGCAGTGACCGCTCCAGCTCCGACTCCGAAGCCAACTCCGGCTCCCACTGCAAAGCCAGCGGAACCAGAGAAGTCTCACAGTTTAATGCCTGGGAAAAAAAATTAAAACAAAATGATTAACTCTATTTCAAGAACCACCAAAAAGGTGAGAGATTGAATCTGTTAAGCACTTAAAGAAACCAGCCTTTTCAATAGCTTCTGCAGCAACTAATGGAATTTCTATAGGATTTGGTAATGCGCTTGATGTGACAATAATTTTTCCAACGTTGGTTCCTTTTTTAATTGGCGCTAAAACAGGAGCATTATATTGTAGTTTTACCTTCATATCAGCGCGACCAACGCGAGCTAAACTAATAATGGCATCCTTTTCAATGGTAACGGGTAGGAAGTTTTCTTTTCCATTCCAAACAGGGATTTTCTCAATTATTTGATCTGCTTTAAACAAATGATAATTTGCAAAAGTACGCATTGCCCAGGTTATTAATTTGGTTGCTTCATCTGCGCGCGCTTGCATAGAAGGCATGCCATTAATAACCAGAATGAAACGCTGTCCTTGTTGTACACAAGAGGCAACCATACCAAAACCAGCTATTTCCGTTTTACCTGTTTTAATACCATCGCAGCCTATATTTTTATAAAGTAAAGGATTCCTATTCCCCTGGGTGATGTTGCCATAAGTGAAATTCTTTTCCCCATAAAGATGATAGAACTCTGGATGATCTTTTAAGGCATGCACAGCCATCGTTATTAAATCTTTAGCGGTAGTAAGATGCTGAGGATGAGGTAAGCCGGTTGCATTCTTAAATGTGGTATTTGTTGCACCCATTTCATGAGCGCATCTTGTCATTTCTGCCGCAAAGGCTTCTTCGCTGCCTGAAAGTCCTTCGGCTAACACAATGCTAGCATCATTGCCTGATTGTATGATGATACCTTTCAAAAGATCTTCGACCTTAACAACATCTTTAATGTTTAAAAACATAGACGACCCCTCAACGCGCCATCCATTGCGACTGACTGTGATTGGGGTTTCTAAAGAAACGATTTTATTTTTTATTTTCTCAATAGCTAAATAGGCTGTCATGATTTTCGTCATAGACGAAGGATGCATGGGTTCCTCGGCTCTTTTTTGTAAAAGAACAGTACCTGTTTGATAGTCAACTAAGATTGCTTGTTTTGCTAAGACCTCAACATCCATTGGGATTGTGCTGTTAGGGAGCTCTGGTTTCACTGTATCAGCAACTGGGGCTGCGGTGGATGATTTTTGGGACCCAGAAACAGGTAAGTTCTTTATTTTTTTCTTGGCAACGACCTCGGACAAGCACATTAAACAAATAAGAAGAATAAAAAGAAACTGTTTTAACAAAGTAAATCTCATCATTTTAATTTTTCACAATTATTGCATCAGTTTGCCCCATTCCAGCAAGTTGATTTAAAGCATTCTGTGCATTTTTCTGATCCATAAAGGGGCCTAATCGGACACTATAAAGTTTTTGTCCGCCCGGGTGAATTGTTTCTATAATTTGTGCTGGGTTACTATTTTGAACTTGAAGCATTAATTTCTCAGCATTTGCCCTTTGCACAAAGTCACCTCCAACGGAAATATAAGAAAGAGAGGAGGAAGCAGCTGCAATTGGCTTAGTTTGAGATGCGGCAGCAGGAGCCATTGTTCCAGTTGGAGCATTTGTTGTTCCTGGACCCCCTTTTTCAAGCCCTTGTAAAAAATCATCCATCGAAGGAGGGGAGGCTGATTTAGATTTTTGTGATAGGACTGGAGTTTTATTATTTAAGGACTCTGTTGGAGTGATTGAACTTTTCTCAAAAGAGTCACGTCCATAACGCCCTTCAATTTCCTGATGATAAACTTCTAGCCAAGTTCTCCCATTTTTATCTCGGCCTGATTTATTGCCATGTTTTGCTAGATAATCCGCAAGCGCTTTGCTTTCATTAACCAGCGATTGAACGCGGACCTTAACAACACCTTTTTGATAGGTGCCAAGGGCTTTAGCTGCCCCCATCGAAAGATCAATAATTCTTCCGTCATAAACAAATGGCCCTCTATCATCAATCAGAACGATAATTGATTTTCCAGTTTTTATATCTGTAACCCTGACAACTGTTGGAAGAGGCAGTGTTTTATGAGCTGCTGTCATAGCGTCTTGATTGAATATTTCGCCATAAGGTTTTGGTTTTCCATGAAACCCTGGGCCGTACCAGGAAGCAAGTCCAACCTCATCGTATTCATAATGATTTTGAGGGTGATGCCATGAACCTCTTACAAAATAAGGCTTACAGGATTTGCAAACGCCCGTAACATTCGTGCGATTACCAGATCCACCACCGCCACACCCTGCAAGGATTAAAAGCGCAATCAAACAAAAAAAAGATTTTATCACTGGAATTGTTTTTGAACCTCATCAAAGCTGATGACATTTTTAATGGGCCCTAGTGTTGTTAACGTTAATGGAGATTTAAATAATCTAGCCGATAAGTTTTTCAGATCTTCTTTGGTGACATCATTAATTGATTTAATGATTTCCGCTGAGGAAAGAGGGCGACCATAAATTAAAATATGATTGGCAAGACGTTCGCATCGGTTCGATGTGCTTTCAAGGCCCATCATTAAAGATGCCTTTAGCTGAGCTTTCGCTTTATTGATTTCTGTCTCATTAAGCGTCGATCCTAAAGTTTTGAGTTGCTCGCATACAACGGGGAAAAGTTCTTTAACTTCATCTTCACCGGTGCCGGCATAGATTCCAAAAACGCCAGTATCTTTATAACTCGACATATAAGAATATACGGTATAAACAAGGCCCCGCTTTTCTCTTATTTCTTGGAACAAACGAGATGACATTCCGCCGCCTAATAAAGTCGAAAGAACTGATAAGGCATAATAGTCTTTATGGCCATAAGGAACACCTTCAAAGCCAAGCAGCACATGAACCTGTTCAAGTTCTTTGTTTTGTCGATAGTCTCCACCTTTGTAATGCGCTGGGGTGGGCGCATGAGAACAATCGGGCTTCAAATTTGTAAATCCTTTTGAAACCATTTGAACCAAGGCATCGTGATCAATGTTGCCGGCAGCTGAAAATACCATTTGCTTGGCTCCATAATGGCGCTTCATGTAATCTTTAACGACTTCTGGTTTAAGAGATTGAATGACATCAACGGTGCCTAAAGTTGGCCATCCCATAGAATGCCCTGGAAAGCAAGTCTCTTGGAAATAATCAAAAACAACATCGTCAGGGGTATCATTAGATTGCCCTATTTCCTGGATGATAACCGATTGTTCTTTTTGAAATTCAGTTGCATCGAATGTTGAGAATTGAAGGATGTCTGAGAGAATATCAACAGCCAAAGAAGCGTCTTCCTTTAAAGTTCGGGCGTAATAAGCAGTTGTTTCTCGTGCAGTATAGGCATTTAAGTATCCGCCAACAGCTTCAATTTCTTCGGCAATTTGCAATGCTGAGCGGCGATTGGTTCCCTTAAAAGCCATATGTTCAAGCATATGAGCAATGCCGTTTATGTCTTTTGTTTCATTGCGTGTACCAACATTCAGCCAAACACCTAACGAGACAGTTTCTACGCTTGGAATAAAATCTGAAACAATACGAAGCCCATTTGGCAGAACTGTTGACCGGATAGTCATAATTTTTTCCTTCTATTAAATTTACAATCAAAACTATCACAAAATAGATTAAAAGGTTAAGTCCTTGTCTTTAATCAAATGGTTGTTTAAAAATGAGTTAAGTTGTTTCTTCTTAAGTGATCCTTAATATGCGTTCTCTCAAAATTCTTATTCCTTTATTTCTTTTCTTGGGGATTATTTATGCATGGTATCATAAACAATCAAGTTTAAAGACTGATTCATCATTATCCATCGTTGTTACAATTAAACCAATCCACAGTTTAGTCTCGGCGGTTGCTGAGGGAGTTTTAACGCCCAAATTACTGATGGACAGAAATGCCTCCCCACACACGCATTCTTTATCTCCTGATGAAGTTCAAATGTTGCGTAAGGCTGACCTTGTTGTTTGGGTGGGTGAGATTTATGAAGCTCATATGAAGCAAATTCTTGAAAAAACAGTCCCTGCTCCAAAAATCTTTACTTTAAGTGATAAGGATGGATTGATTCTTTATCCATATCGCAAAGAAAGTCTTTGGGAAGGTGAGTTTATAGAAGCCCATGAACATTCGCATGATTGCGGTTGTGGTACGTGCGATGATGATGCTCACGAAGGGCATGACCATCATGGGCATTCTCATTCTTCTCATAGCACAGACGGACATTTATGGTTGGATCCCCAGAACGCCATTATTATTGTAAATGAAGTTTCTAATGTATTAAGTCGTATCGATCCGTCTCATGCGGCACATTATAAAAACAATGCAGCGAAAACGATTATAGAAATTAAGCATCTTGATGATAGGCTTCAAGAGCGACTTAGGCCAATCAAAGGTAAACCCTACTTGCTTTATCATGATGCAATGCAATATTTTGATCATCATTTTGGCACAAAAGCTATTGGAGCAATTACAATAGAGCCCGGACATCCTCCAAAGGCGCAGCATTTTATGAGATTAAAAGCTTTGCTAGGGAATAAATCGTCCCCCTTTTATCCTGCTTGTATTTTCACAGAACCACAATTTGAAAATGATGCAAGTATTAACCTAGCTGAACAATTTTCTCTAAGGTACCATATGCTAGATTACCTTGGGCAGGACATTTCTTCTGGACCAAAGGCTTATTTTGAGATTATGAACCAAATGGCTGATGATTTACTAAAGGGGTTATCCTAACGTTGATAGAGAAAAATCTTGCTTATATAGTGGCCCCTACAGTAGAGGCCGAAAGATATGCAAAACAACTCAGTGAAGGCTTGTCTTTAAACGATCCTTATAATGCTGATGTCCTCGTTGTGTTTGGCGGAGATGGCTTTATGCTTCACAGCCTTCACCAATTTCAGCTTTTGGGTAAGCCTGTGTATGGCATTAATTGCGGAACAGTCGGGTTTTTAATGAATGAGGCCAATATAAGTTCTAGAGCTGAATTATTAGATAGACTGGAAAGCGCAAAAACAACCGTTTTGCATCCGTTAAAGATGAGCGTTGAGGCTTGTGATGGCAAAACCAGTATTCATCATGCAATTAATGAAGTGTCTTTATTGCGTCAAACTTCTCAAGCAGCAAAGATTCGCATTTATATTAATCACATTGTGAGGTTAGAAAGTTTGGTTGGAGATGGGGTTATTCTAGCAACTCCTGCTGGCAGTACGGCTTATAACCTTTCGGCACGCGGGCCTATTTTGCCACTTGATGCACAACTCTTGGCATTAACGCCTCTTAGTGCTTTTCGGCCTCGTCATTGGCACGGAGCTCTGCTTCCTAATTCAGCTAAAGTTAGATTTGAAATTTTAGATGCTGACTTTAGGGGGGTTAGCGCTACAGCTGACGATAGGACTGTTTCGTCTGTTAAAATTGTGGATGTTTTCCAAGACACAAACCTGAGCTATAATCTTCTTTTTGACCCAGGTCATAACCTTGAAGAAAGAATATTAAGAGAGCAGTTCGAGTATTAAGCGGTAGCATCTTAATTTTGAGGGGACTCGTCATACTTTTTCCATGCTGGAAGAGAGCGGATAATAACAAAGGCAGCTAGGGTAACAAGGCCAATAAAAATTCCAAGCGAACAAAATGTCCCATTATATATGTATCCTAAGAATTCCAACGCAATCGCGATAATAATTAAGCGTCCTGCAGATACTAAAGCTGCAGCTTTGCCTTTATCTTCTGGGAAAATACTTAATGATATAGGGTAGAGAATGTTAACAGGAAATACCATGCCAAGGGTGTACCCAACCATAAGAATTGTAATAATCATCGGATGATCAGGGATAAATATACCTGCAAAAAGCAAGGAAAGGGCGCTTACTGTAGTAATGATAGTTCCTGCTTTTAGACATTTTCTGGGACCATAATGTTTTAAAAACATGGGGCTAATCGCGCTAATGATAGCAAAAGCACCAGCCGTTACACCTTGATAAAATCCAAAGTGCTCTAATTTAACGCCTAAATCTTCCATGTATAAAATGGGTGAAATTCCTATAAAGACCCAATATCCTGAAATCGCAAAACAAACAGCAAAAACATATTTCATGAGTAATTTTGATTTCATTAAAGGAATGTATGAAACGAGCGATAATTTAGCAGCTGGATTAGGTTTATCATAGGGAAGCGTCCAATAACATAAACCAAAAGAGACGATGCTGATAGCAAAAAGGATAAAGAAATTCCCTCGCCATCCATAATACAAATTAACAAAACTACCGATGACAGGGGCTAATGCCATAGAAAAAGCAATGAGTCCATTCATGGTGCCCATTAAGGATGCTTGCCGTTCTAGGGGATAAACATCAGCAATGACAACAAACGCCAGAACAGCGGGGCCACTCATTCCAAGACCCTGTAATAACCTTCCAAGAATCAAAACCCAAAAAGTGGGAGCGGCTAAGCACAAAATACTGCCGGCAATGAAAATAATGAGACTGCCAAGAATAATGGGCCGTTTTCCGTAACGATCACCCAAAGGGCCTACATACAGAGAACTAGTGCAATAGCCCACAAAATTCATGCTTAAGGTTAGCTGCACCATGAAAGGAGTAAGACCAAAATGACGTTGTAATTCCGGAAAACTGGGAGTAAAAATATCAACTTCAGCTCCAGCTAAAATAATTGTGAAAACGATAGCTATAAGCAGTAACATCTGGGATACGTAAAAATATCTTTACAGATTAAACAGTACAAAAACTATACGAGCTTAAAAATAGTAAATCTATAGTTAATTTCTTCGATCCATGCCACTCGCCAAATTTTCACGATGAAGAAAATAAAAGTTTATTGTCATCTCGGAACCTAGTCGAACTGCGGCTATCCGCATAGTGAGACTTGGTATCCGTGATCTTATAACGTTAGTTAACAGATGTCCTGAGATCCCTGATAAGTGGCTCGTGAACCAAGCTAAAGCTTGGACTCGCCTACTTTCTGGGATGACGCAGTTTGGCGGTCAATAGCCCCTAGGCATCTTCAAATGAATTGGGTATATTTAATAGATCAAGTTATTAACGATTGTTTTAAAAATGCCTCAGCATAGCCGCCCTATCCGAATTGCCCCTTCTCTTTTAGCTGCTGATCTTTTGAACCTTCAAAAAGAAATAGAGATGGTAACAAGTGCCGGTGCTGATTGGCTTCATCTTGATATCATGGATGGTCATTTTGTCCCTAATTTAAGCTTTGGGCCTGATTTTGTTCGTCAGATCAAGGCAGTTTCATCTTTACCAATCGATGTACATTTGATGATAACGCCAACAGATGCTTTTATTGACGCGTTTGCAATGGCAGGAGCAAATTGTTTAACGATCCATCCCGAAGCAGGATTTCATAACCATCGAAGTTTGCAGAAAATTAGAGATCACGGCATTAAGGCCGGTCTTGCTCTTAACCCAGGAACACCTATCGAAGCTGTGATCCCGCTTTTAGGCATGCTTGACCTTATTTTAGTCATGACAGTCAATCCAGGGTTTGGAGGGCAGAATTTTATCTCTTTACCTTTGGAAAAATTAAAAGAATTGCGCACACTTATTGACACAAAGAATCTACCTATTTTGTTAGAAGTTGACGGGGGAATCACCGATCATACGGCTCCTGATGTTTTAAAAGCTGGCGCTGATGTGTTGGTTGCTGGAAATTATATCTTTTCTAAAGATTGCGCTCCATCTGTTCAAGTTTATCGATCACGCCTAGAATCTTTGGGTAAAAAATAAGCTTATGTTTAATCCTTTAAATTACCTTTATAAAGGCTTGCATAAGCTATTTAAGAAAAATCTTTTATATGGAATTTCTTTATATGGGCGCTCAACTTCTGAACTTATAACGATTCCAACTGATCCTTGGCCTGGGCATTTTCAAACGGCACAAAGGTTATTAGACGGGTCTTTTCCGATTGATGGTCAGTTAATTCCACTAAAGGAATGTTTGCCTTATTTGGCCATGTCTAAAATATGCCCACCAATTTTATTAAGCCGTTTACACAGTTTTGAATGGCTTAGAGATCTTAGGACAATTAACACCAATCCCAGCCGGAAGTTTGCTAGAGAATTGGTGAGCCATTGGATTGATTATAATCACTCGATTACAAAAAAGAGTTGGTTGACGCCTGCTTGGAAAAACGGCATTACCGGATCCCGGCTTGCAAATTGGGTGGCGTTGTATGATTTTTTTGGGGTGACGGCGAATGATTCTTTTCGTCAGGCGTTTTTTAAAAGCTTAATCCGTCAGTATCGATATTTGAGAAGAAATTATAGTATCAAAGAAGATCCGCTAGAGGCATTTTTATCTTTAAAAGGATTGATTTTTTGCGCCTGTACCTTACCTCGTCAAAAACATAGAATTCCCGGTTTTTTAAAGGATCTAGAGTTCGTTTCAAAAAAACAACTTTTACCTGATGGAGGACATGTTAGTCGCTCTCCTTTGATTCAATTCATTCTCCTTCGTGATCTCATTGATATCCGCCTCCTTCTAAAGGGTGCTGAACTCGAAGATCCACTTTTTATGCAGCAAGCCATTCATGCGATGGCTCCTCTCGTAAGGCTGTTTCGTCATGGAGATGGCGGTCTAGCTAGTTTTATGGGGAATAATGATCCATACAATATGGGAATTGGTGCTGAGAATATTTCTCCTGGATCTGTGGACATGGCCTTATCTTTAGCGGATGTGAGAGGCCGTCCTCCTGGCAGGGCTCCTTATATTGGGATTGAAAGGTGCACAAGTAAAGCAGGGCTCGTTCTTTTAAATGCAAAGCCATCTTTATATGAACTTCCTCCTTTTATGCGTAGCGAAGAGCCTGGGATTAATATTCTTGATTTTGAGTGGAGTTCTGGTCGTCAAAGGATCATTAATCGCTCTGATGTTGTCGTTCAACTTGCGGATCATTCTTGGCTGCAAATCAAAGATATTGATGAAGCTCAGCCTGTTATCAAGCGACATAACAAAGATGGAAACGGTTATATTGAGGCAGAACTTGAAAAAACGACCAGAGGTTTAGTTTATCACCATAAACGACAACTTTATTTAGCTCCCGAGGAAGGAGATTTTAGAGGGCATGATACTTTGACGGTTTCAGAATCTTCAATGGGAGCTGTTCGCTTTATCTTTTCCAATACGGTTGATATTGTTTCAGATGCTCCTCAAAGAATTCGGATCCGGACTCGCCCTTCCGGAGAGGAGATAAATCTTCAAAAGAAAATTAAGCACTTACCGCAAATTTGGCGTTTTATAGCGAGTGGATGCGAGAATATTATTTGTCAGACTTCTCCTGAAACAGGGCTGTCATATTTGTTGCTTTTAGTTCCTTTAAGCGCAGACAAAGCTCAGACTCTTAAATGGGCGTTTCGTTTAGAAGTTGGCGCAATAGAATAAATCAACGTATTTATACAAATTTTTAGAACTTTTTTAAAAAAAATGTAAATAATGATTGAACAAAATTTAATGAATAATTATAACTTTATGAAAAGATATTGTTTTTAAAAGGATTAGATAATGACCGAATCTTTAACGCATGCTGAGTTACTGAATTATACCAGTCAGATTGTGGGTGCTTATGTCTCCAATCATTCGATTGCATTGGAAGAGATGCCGGCTGTCATTGCTAGGGTATATCAAACCTTATCAGATGCAAATCGCAACCCAAGCAGTCTGAAGAGTAGAACTCCTTTAGTTCCGGCAGTGCCAATTGAAGAATCAGTGACTGACGAATATATAATTTGTCTTGAAGATGGTAAAAAGCTTCAAATGTTGAAACGTCATTTGAACACGGTTTACAAAATGTCCTTGGATCAATACAAGGAACGCTGGGGCCTGCCTATTGATTATCCAGTGGTTTCTCCAAACTATGCGAAAAGACGTAGTCAAATTGCTAAAAACACTGGTCTTGGAGTCAACGGCCGTCGTCGACGTAACTTAAAAGTTGTTGTTGGTCAAAATAATGATGATGGCCAAAACCAAATGGCAATTTTAGCTCAGAAGAGCTAAAGTAGCTAATTAAAGCGATACTTCTGTACGTCTGCGTCATCACGAATCCCGTAAGGGACGTGGTGATCCAGCTGCTGTTTTTAAAAAGGCTTTTTCTGGATGGCCACGCAACTTCGTTGCTCGCCATGACGAGAATTCTTATGGTGGGATCTCAACTCATCTTTATTATATACAAAAAGTTGTTTTGCTTTTACTTTGATATAAATTTTGAAATCTATTAAATAGCAAATCTAATAATGCCAAAAAGACTTTATATTAAAACCTACGGTTGTCAGATGAACGTATATGATTCTGACAGAATGATCGATTTACTGAAACCTTTGGGGTATGAACTTACTGAAGAACCTTCAGACGCGGATATTGCTATCTTAAATACCTGTCACATCAGAGAAAAAGCCGAACAAAAAGTTTACTCAGATCTCGGACGTCTTAAGCAACAACAAGATCAGCGCCGCCTTGACGGTAATGATATGTTGATTGGCGTTGGCGGATGTGTTGGTCAAGCAGAAGGCGCTGAGATTATTAAGCAAGCGCCTTATGTCAGCATGGTTTTTGGGCCACAAACTTATCATCGTTTGCCAGAAATGATCACGCAGCTTATGCGTCAAAAAGATATCAATAATAAAAAACGCCCCAAGGGCCTTGTAGATACAGATTTTCCCATAGAAAGTAAATTTGATAGCTTAACGCCTCCAGAAACTTCACCGGCTTCGGCATTTCTAGCAATCCAAGAGGGCTGTGATAAGTTCTGTACTTTTTGCGTTGTTCCTTATACCAGAGGTGCTGAATTTTCAAGACCTGCCTCAGAAATTATTGAAGATGCAAAACGCCTTGTAAGTTTAGGTGCGATTGAAATTACTTTGCTGGGGCAAAATGTGAATGCCTATCATGGAGCAGCGCTTTATGCATCTTCGCATGGAAAAAATGAGTGGGGACTTGCAAGATTAATGCATGAGCTTTCTCATATCGATGGGCTAAAGCGCATTCGTTATACAACATCTCACCCTAGGGATGTGGATCAAGACCTGATTGATGCACATAGAGATATTCCGCAATTAATGCCTTTTATCCATCTTCCTGTTCAATCCGGCAGTGATCGTATTTTGGAAGCCATGAACCGTAAACACACCGCCAGTGACTATTTAAAAATCATTGAGCAATTTAAGAAAGCAAGAGAAGACATTGCATTTTCCTCTGATTTTATTATTGGTTTTCCAGGTGAAGCAGATGCAGATCATAAAGCGACTCTTGCTCTTATTGAAAAAGTAAGGTTTGGGCAGGCTTATTCTTTTAAGTACAGTATTCGCCCCGGAACTCCGGCAGGTGCGATGGAGCTTCAGGTAGAAGAAAAAGTTAAATCGATGCGTCTTCAAGAATTACAACACTTGCTAGGTGAGCATCAATTGTCGTTTAATAAAAGTAAGATCGGAACAATTCAACCCGTTTTGTTTGATCGAAAAGCGAAACATGAAGGGCAAATGTTGGGTAAAACGCCGTATATGCAATCTGTTCCTATGATGATACCAGAAAGACTCTTGGGTAAAATTATAGACGTAAAAATCGAAGATGGTTATGCAGGTAGCCTTTTAGGATCTGTTGTAACTGACGAATATATTGGTGGCATTAACCCTTCGCACAACATACAAGAGAGGGAAATCTCAGTTTGAGTACCACCACATCAGAACCGAATTACTTTTTAGAATTTAGGGATAATCACCTTTTATCACAGTTGGTAGGGCCGCAGGATCGCTACCTTTTGCAACTAGAGCAACGATTGGGTGTTACTTTAGCCCTGCGCGGCAATAGAGTTGCCATTAGTGGCAATGAACCTGAAGTCACCTTTGCCAAGAATGCGTTACAGCATCTTTATAATGAACTTTCTAAAGGGCATATCGTGGAAATGTCAGAAGTCGATACGGCTATTATGCTGGCAACGACCAAATCTCCTCTCCCTAATGATGATGCTCACTCGCCGGAACAAGAAGTATCAATTGCAACCAAAAAAAGAATCGTTTTTCCGCGCAGTCCAAGACAGGCGGAATATATCAAAGCCATGCAATCAAGTGATATGGTTTTTGGAATTGGCCCTGCGGGTACGGGAAAAACTTATCTTGCTGTTGCGACAGGTGTATCTCTTTTTTTATCGGGGAAAATTGATCGTATTATTTTAACCCGTCCTGCCGTTGAGGCGGGAGAACATCTTGGGTTTTTGCCTGGTGATATGAAGGAAAAGGTGGATCCCTACCTAAGGCCTCTTTATGATGCTTTGAATGATATGCTACCCCCTGATCAGGTTTTAAAACTGCTTAGTAACGGTGAGATTGAAGTTGCGCCTTTGGCATTTATGCGTGGACGCACCTTATCGAATGCATTTGTTATTTTGGACGAAGCTCAAAATACAACCGTCATGCAGATGAAAATGTTCTTAACGCGATTAGGCAGCCATTCGCGAATGGTTATTAATGGCGACATGACCCAAATTGATTTGCCCATGGGTGTTACATCTGGTTTAAACCAAGCCGTGACTGTATTAAAGAACGTTCGTGAAATTCATTTTACAATGTTTGATGAAAATGACGTTGTTCGTCATCCACTCGTCGGTAAAATTGTTCAGGCCTATGATCAATACGCAAAGAAGCACCCTTCTTAAATCATGAACCATGAAATTGCCTTACAAATTTCTCATGATCCTTGGCTTGCATGGTATACGATTGATGAATGGCAAGATCGTATACAAGATATTATTGAGGGGACATTAAAAGCAATTAAATGGCGCCATTCTAGTGAAATCAGCGTGCTGTTAGCAGATGATGCCTATTCAAGAGAGCTCAATCATTCTTATCGCGGCAAAGATAGCCCAACCAATGTGCTTTCTTTCCCAGCACTGACCCGAGAAGAGTTAGAAAAAGTATCCTATAAACAACCTCCGATTATATTAGGTGATATTGTGTTAGCGCTTGAAGTTGTGCTACAAGAGGCTGAAGAGCAGAAAAAACGCTTTTTGGACCACATTACACACCTCATTGTTCACGGTACCTTACATTTGCTGGGGTACGACCATATAGAGGACACAGAGGCTGATGCAATGGAGGCTTTGGAGGTTTCTATTTTAGAAAATTTAGGAATTAGCGATCCTTATCAATAATGAAAAATCACAAATTTACACAACAAAGAGTACCCATACAAAGCATGTGGCAATTTTTTAAGAATTTCTCGCGAAAACTAAAAAAGAGTGATGGCGATAATAACCTACGTGAGGCTCTAGAAGAACTTATTGAAGAAAGCACAGAAGCAGAGTCATCTATTGCCTCCGATGAACGGCAATTGCTTGGAAACGTTCTGAACCTAAGGGATTTAACTGCCTATGATGTTATGATCCCAAGAGCAGACATTATTGCAGCGCCAATTACAGTTAATGCTACAGATTTAGTCGCACAATTTGTCAAAACTGGTGTTACCAGATTGCCAATTTATCGTGAGAACTTGGATCATGTTGTAGGCATGATTCATATCAAAGATGTTCTGGGTTGGCTCCAAAGTAAAAAAACACTCAAAATCAATACACTAATAAGGGAAGTTTTATTTATATCACCTTCTATGCGTACCCTTGACCTTTTGTTGCAGATGCGTGAAACAGGCAGCAAAATGGCGATTGTTGTTGATGAATATGGCGGTGTGGATGGTCTTGTGACCTTTGCCAGTCTTATAGAAGAAATCATTGGTGATATCCAAGATGCTCATGATCAGGCACCCACAAGCCATGTTGTCGTTAGGACTGATGGAGCCGTTGTAGCGGACGCGAGAACAACCCTAGAAGAACTAGAAGAGGCCCTTGATAAAAAACTGCCATTAAATGAGCATGATGAAGAAGACATAGATACACTTGGTGGTTTGGTCGCCTTTTTAGCGGGTCGTGTACCTATAAGAGGCGAGCTTGTCACCCATCCGTCGGGTATCGAGTTCGAAGTTTTAGATGCTGATGCTAGGCGTGTGAAAAGGCTTTGTCTAAGGAAATTGCCGTAGGGGATGGTAGAGAGTTAATCTGTTGTCATGGCGAGCCTCAGAAGGGGCGTGGCCATCCAAAAGCATTTTTCTTAGAAATAGTCTTATCTCAATCCTAAACCCTTAAGTGCCTGCTCATTAATTAGTTTTTGATGCGTCTATTTCATGAAGCAACTCCGCAGCTTTGCGAATTTTTTGAACAAGATGCCCATCAGTAATTTCTTTTGTGTCTTTATTAGCAAGTTTTTTTAAAATTCCATAAAAAGTAGCTCGACGTTCTTCGGGGCCATAATGATATAGCCAAGTAAGTACTTTAAGTTGATTTGGATTTTTTTCATCTCGTGCACTTTTAAAAAGAACTAATTTAACCAAACTTAAATCCTCGTCTAAATCCAACTCATCCTCATCTGCACGGTTATATTCTGGACACTTTAGAGTCCACCCTAAAAACATAGCGGCATTATCTTGCTTCACAACGTCATTGGAATTACGTGCAACATAGCGTAAAGCCTCTAAAGCTGATACTTTGTGCTCTTCATTAACATTTTCGCCATGTTGGTATAATTGAAGTAATTTAGAGGCCGCTTCAAACAGATTTTCATTATCATTATTTAGAGTTTGCACCACATCAAAAAACGCAGATATAAAATGTTGGGTAAGATATCTATCTTCTTCTTTTAATCCAAAATTCCATTTGTCCCAGAGGCCTATAGCAGCTTTAAATTGACTGTTACGGCCTCTTGTTTGTGTAATTTTGATAAGGTTAGTTAAGGCTAACTTTTGGTCTTCTTCTCCATTTAAGCCTAGGAAGATTTTATTTTTCTCTAATATTGTAAGGGCTGCTCTACATTGCTCTTTATGATCATCATCATTTACAATCCGGCGGATAGGTCCTGTATTAAGAGATTGGAGTTCGGCATCTGAATTACAGTAATATATTTCATACAATACCGTAGCTGCAAACAATTGGCTCAAAGGATTTTGATGATTTGCTGCTGTGTCGCGAAGCACCTCACAAGCTTTTTCTATATATGCTTTTTCGTGGTCATGGCCTACATCACGTCTATAATTTTTCACTATCTGTGCAGCTGCATCTGAACGATTTGAGTGCTTTTCATTTAAAGTTATTCGGTAGAAAGTTCGATACTTATATGCCATATCGTTTGAGCTTAAGGCATAACTATAATCTAGATCGCTGAACTCTGCCGCATTTAATATTTTTGTGTTTGCAATTAAGACACATAGCAAAAGAAAAACAATTTTATAGTTTTTCATGGGTTTAGCTCCCTTCATCTTAATATCTTTTCTGCTTTGTAATTCGCTTTAATGGAATTGTCAAATATAATCCATGCTCACCTTTTCTAAAAGAATGACAAAGAAGATTTTTTAAAGTATTCTAGAGCCCTACTTAAGGTGTTCAATTTTTTTATGTCGCAAGCAAATTCTATCCATGATGTTGATTTCGAAAAAGCGTTAAGCGAACGTTATTTGGCGTATGCGTTATCAACGATTATGTCGCGGTCATTGCCAGATGTTAGGGATGGATTAAAACCTGTCCACAGGCGCCTTATCTATGCAATGCAGCAGCTAAAGCTGAATCCCAACTCTGGTTTTAAAAAATGTGCCCGCGTAGTTGGTGACGTGATGGGTAAATTCCATCCCCACGGAGATGCGGCAATTTATGGCGCTTTGGTAAGACTTGCTCAAGATTTTTCGGTAAGATATCCCTTAATCGAAGGCCAAGGTAACTTTGGCAATATCGATGGCGATGGGGCAGCCGCAATGCGGTATACCGAAGCCAGACTGAGTGATATTGCCGTTTCCTTGATGGAAGGTTTAGAAGAAAACGCTGTTGATTTCAGACCGACCTATGACGGTGAAGGGGAAGAACCGATTGTTTTTCCATCAGCCTTTCCGAACCTTTTGGCAAATGGGGCAACCGGTATTGCGGTTGGTATGGCAACATCAATCCCGCCGCATAACCTCGATGAAATCTGTCAGGCTTTGATTCATTTGATTGATCATCCAGAGGCAACAATTCGTGAATTGATGAATTTCATTCCAGCTCCGGATTTTCCAACAGGCGGCGTATTGGTTGAAGATCCTGAATCCATTTTAAAATCTTATGAAACAGGCCGAGGCAGTTTTCGCCTAAGGGCAAATTGGCAGGTCGAGGAGCAAAAAGGTGGGCTCTACCGAATTGTTGTCACGCATGTGCCTTATCAGGTGGAAAAGTCCAAGCTTATTGAGAAAATCGCAACGCTTTTAAATGATAAAAAATTGCCATTGTTGGATGATGTGTTGGATGAATCAACCGATGAAATCCGCCTCGTTTTACAACCCAAGAGCCGCAATGTAGAAGCTGCAGTTTTAATGGAAACTTTGTTCCGTGCTACAGACCTTGAGGTGCGTATTCCTTTGAACATGAATGTTTTGGACCATCAAAACGTACCAAAAGTTATGTCAATAAAGGAAGTACTACAGGCCTTTTTGGATCATCGTTTGGTTGTTGGGCAGCGCAGGACGACTCATCGATTAGAGCAAATCGCAGAACGCTTAGAAATTTTAGGTGGGTATTTAATCGCCTATCTTAATTTGGATGAAGTCATCCGGATCATTCGTGATGAAGATGAACCCAAAGTAGTCATGATGGAGAAATTTGGGCTGACAGCGAATCAAGTTGAAGCCATTTTGAATATGCGCCTCAGGTCACTTCGCAAATTGCAAGAAATTGAAATTCGAAAAGAACACGGCGATCTAGAAAAAGAACAAAAGTCCTTAGAAAAGCTTTTGGCGAGTTCTAAATTGCAGTGGCAAAAGATTGGCTCAGAGCTTGAATCTCTGCGCAAAAAATTTGGACAAGATACCGTTCTGGGCGCGCGCCGCACACTGTTGGCAAAGGCTCCGGATGCAATTGACTTACCGATTATGGATGCAATTGAGAAAGAGGATGTCACCGTTATTTTATCCTCTAAAAACTGGATTAGGGCTGTCAAAGGTCATCAAGCGACTGATTTGAAATATAAAGAAGGCGATACAGAACGGTTTGTTTTAACGGCCCAAACAACGGATAAACTGCTATTGTTTGCGACCAATGGCCGGTTTTACACCCTTGGTATTGATAAGCTTCCCAGAACACGAGGACATGGTGAGCCATTACGTCTGTTGGTGGATCTTGAGAATACCGAAGACATCTTAAGCGCTTTTGTCGTAAGTCCAGATACTGGAACGCAATTCCTTTTAACAGCAACCGATGGCCGCGGTTTTATGGTGAATGCTAAGGATGCTTTGGCTCAAACCAAAAATGGTAAACAAGTGCTAGTCCTAGGCGAGGGGGAAAAAGCCCAAACTTGCATTCCTGTTACAGGAGACAGTATCGCTATTATTGGTGAAAACCGCAAGCTTCTGGTGTTTCCAATTCAAGAAATTCCAACCATGACAAAAGGCCGGGGGGTGACGCTCCAAAAATATCGCGATGGCAAAATGAGCGATCTGGCAATCTTTTCATTAAGCGAAGGATTAGCATGGATACGGGCCGGTAAAAACTTTAATGAAAAAGATTTAAGAACCTGGCAAGGACGAAGGGCCGGCTCGGGCCGCCTTGCCCCGATTGGTTTTCCAAGGACAAATAAGTTTGCTGGGTGATGGTAGTAATAGTCTAAGTGGTTAGAGAATTATTCTCTGAAAGCATTTCATCTAGTTGTTCAATAATTGCATCTATCTTTTTTTCTTCTTCTAAATCTTGAAGTGCAAATTTTATTTAATGATTTTTATAGGATAGATACAGGATGGTCCATAAGGACGATTGAAAAACCTATTTGCTTCTCTTAGTAGTTTTAACCAGTCATCAGCATCCAAAATTACTGAGATGGCTTTTTTATCGGATTTACTTATTGTCTCTTTATTTATTTCTACAGAAGGAATAGATCCTAAGTAACTAGCGATCATCCAATAGTAATTTAACTCACTCTCTAAATTTCCTAAGGAAAAATGACTATAAAATTTTCTAATAATTGCTATATAAAAACAAAATCTCTCTAAATTAACAAGCATATCAGCCGTAGATTCTGCAGCTTTATAAAAAGAAAGATAAAAGAGTGGGACAAAAGTACTATTGATTTCATTAATATCTCTTTCAAATTTTCCCAAAACAGCTTCTTTACATCTATATAGTCCGTCTAATCCTATAATAAAAATCTCCTTCTGTTGTTCACCGAGTCCATCTTTATTATCATACTTTTCCAAAGTAGCTCTAAACGAGATCAGAAGAAACGAGACTATTACCTCTTGATAGGTCTTGAAAATCATGCTTATGCTTTTTTTATCTTGGTTTCTCAAAGCTGCATTAAAGATATTATTGATGCCTTCGCACATGGAATTTACTACCAAGTCATAGTTTCTAAGGTAAGGTTCTGGAGTAAAATTATATTCTCGATTCCTTGCATAGCATTGCGCGATTTTCACTAAATTTTTTAAGGCTGCTTCAGCAGTATTGGACTCATAATTTATGGCTGCTTTATATCCGGCTGTGCTTAATTCATTCGTAAAGATGCGTACCTCCTCTTCAAAAACTTCAAACCTATCTCCATGATAAAACTCCTTTTCTTTCTCAATATCTTTCTTTGCATACTCTTGTGCCTTGTATTGAAAGGCATTAATTATTTTTTCTGCTTTCACACCAACGGTTTCACAGGCTGTACTGGGGTCTAAAAGATCACATACTTTATGATAGTAACTCATTAGACAATCAAGACTTACTCCACATAAACCAAGTAGTGGAAAAGTTTTCGAAAAATCGATATTGGAAGAAATTCCTAGAGATAAGAATATTAACCCGATAGTTCCAATAAGACGTGAAGTCCATTTAAGGGTGGAGTCATTCTTGTAAAATTCAGCGATTTTTGGTGACCATTTTTCACTGGCATTTTGAATAGCAATAATAGAAAGCGCAGGAAGTATGCCAATGAAGGCGATTATTCCTATGCCAATTGTTATATAATCTTTTTCGTTTGATGAAAAATCAAAGAGTTGAAATACCCCAAGTGTTAAGGCTATAAATGTAAAAAAGATTGAATCGAACAGTTGCTTAATTCTTGTTTGCATATGCGCACCCAAATTCCAGTGAAGATTAAAAGGACAAGCAAGTTCCAATGAAGATCATATATAGAGAAAACGTCTGGCAAAGTTTCCAAAATACCTCCACAGTATAGAGGAAATTATTGTTCCTTTATTAAACAAATTCTTTGCGGATGTATATAATGTTTAATATTTCTTCTGTGGGGAAAATTAGTAGACAACTACTCTCAGCCTGCTGCTATGATAAAAGAAAGCTTTAAACAGACGTGTAATTGTCATGATCAAAGTAACTTTCTTTGGGGTGCGGGGTAGTACTCCTTGTGCAGATTCAAATCACCTGCGTTATGGTGGGCACACCAGCTGTATTGGTGTAGAACTAGATGATCGCTTGATTATTTTTGATGCAGGGTCTGGCATTTATAATGCAAGCCCTTTGGCCCTTCAAAACGTGCATAAAGAAGTTCATTTGTTATTTTCCCATGTGCATCTTGATCATATTATGGGTCTGCCGTTTTTCTTTCCTGTTTGGAAAAAGGATATGACAGTTCATATTTTGGCAGGTTCTGTTGAACCTTATGGCGGGATTCATCAGTTTTTAAGTAATACTTTTACGCCGCCACTTTTCCCAATTCGGTTTACTGATTTCCCAGGCAACATCCAGTGTCGTGATTTTAAGGTCGCGGAGAATTTGAATCTTTTTGAAGGGCTAAAAATTGACACTTGTGATTTAAATCATCCCAATGGGGCGATTGGCTATCGTCTGAATTATAAGGGAAATTCTGTTTGTTATATAACGGATACTGAGCATTCTCCTGGTACACTAGATCCGGCGATCTTAGATCTAATTCAAGACAGCGATTTGGTAATTTATGATTCCAGTTACAATGATGAAAATTTCAGCACTTATAAAGGCTGGGGGCATTCCACGTGGCAGGAGGGGATTCGTCTGGCTAAAAAGGCTAATGTCAAAAAGCTGGCTATTTTTCATCATGATCCATCCAATACGGATGATAAAATGGAAACAATCGAAAAATTAGCTACCCAGGAATGGGACGGAGCCTTTATCGCAAAGCAAGGCCAGGTAGTGGAAATTGGATAATCTACTCTTTTGAGGCAGCTCTATTTAAACGGTCATTGATAGCCAACCCTAACCCTGTGGATGGAATGGGCATAACAGCAATGCCTTTAAATTTTGGATTATCCAAATCTTTCAACATAGAAAATAAATTAGATGTGGCTTCGGATAAATTGCCATTAAGGCTTAGATTAAGGGTGACATTTTCTGCGGGACCGAACCCTAAAAAAGCTTCATTCTCTAGGGGCTCTATTACATTCAAGCGCAAGGGTAAACTTGGCGCATAATGGCGTTTAAGCATACCCGGTGCTTTGATCATTGCAGATGGATTAGTGCTCTTTAAAATAGGGATCTTTAAAACCTCTTCTATTTCCTCAACAGTTGCACCGCCTGGTCTTAAAAGAGCGGGCTGGTCTGTTGTCATATCTAAAATCGTAGATTCAACACCAACTTGACAAGGGCCTCCATCCAAAATAAAAGGAGCTCTATCGCCAAAGCCTAATCTGACATGTTCTGCTGTGGTAGGGCTTATGTTATTGGATGGGTTCGCGCTGGGGGCGGCAAGGGGTTTTCCAAACTGCCTTAATAATTCTAATGCTATCGGATGACTTGGAACACGAACGGCAACAGTATCCAGTCCTGCTGTTGCAAGATGTGATAAATTTGTGTTTTCCAAACGCGGTAAAACCAGCGTTAACGGACGATGATGAGCTGAGTTCCAAAAATGATTTGCCAATAACTGAGCCATTTTTGAAAAACGGGCATATTTTTCTGCAGATTGATGATCTGGAAAATGTACAATTAAAGGATTAAAGCTGGGTCTATTTTTCAGTTCATAAACTTTGGTGATCGCTGCACCATTGGTTGCATCAGCAGCAAGGCCATACACAGTTTCAGTTGGCATCGCGACCACTTCGCCCTGATGCAATAAATCACATGCTTTTTGAAGCACTTTGGGTATAAGGGTATAGTCGATTTTAAAAGTCATAAAACGTTTTATTTAAAATGAAGGTAAAGCAAAGTAACAATGATCAGAGATCCAATTTTTACAATAAATCTTAAAAGGAAACCATAGAAAATTCTTGCAAACTAAGGATTTTGGTTGAATAAATTCGTGATTAAGGTTAAGTTTACAGCAGTTGCGTCCTTAGCTCAGCTGGATAGAGCGG
>JAIEPD010000040.1 GCA_019749935.1 Alphaproteobacteria bacterium | reverse complement strand
AACTTGCGATTTTTCTATTGTATAATACGCGATTTTTTAATTATTAATGATGCGATTTATATAAATACTGTATTGCGATTTTACCACCTTTAAAGGGAGTGTCATCTTATTCAATCAAAAAAAAGATTCAGCAATCGAAGCATAACTCCAGCCGTCATCTTTCAGCAAATGACAAGAAGATCAAACGTTTACAAACCTTAAATAACTTTACCCAAGTCGACTTGATGCTGCTCGTCCCTGGGGTAAAAAAGTTGAAGAAAAGGAAGTCAAATTAATGCCTTAAAAATTTTTTCTGAAAATTATGTTTGACCTTTAGGTCTTATAAATCAAGCTCTTTCAACTGTCCTTGCAACTTTTCTATTGTTCCAATGCGCAAGGCCTTATTGAAATAGGCAATATAAACTTCTTCATTTTTAGGTTTTTAATAAGCGAGAAAAAAATAAAGAATAGCTGAAATGCGCTTTACATTTCTCCTGCTCTCTTGAGGTTAAGCTAAAGTTGAAAAAGCAATAAATTGCTTTCGTTATGAAAAGTACCGTTATGAGCCTATAAAATATACTTTCCGTGGAATGACTCAATTCTCTAACATTGGGAGTACGGTAGCTTTTTTATACGATTTTTTAAATTTTTGCTCTTGCTTAAACTTTGAATTCGGTTTCTTTTTCCGTTGGACTTTTGGCTTTGCAATAGGCTGATTTATAGAATCTTGATCTTGCTCGTCTTCTTTACCTTTATTACAAAAAGAAAGAGCCGTATTCGAGACCTTAACATGAGAAAACTTTACCTTTCCTAAAGCCCCTATCTCAGCAATTTTTATATAAGCTTCTAAGTTTTCTAAACTCATTAAATCTGTTGCAGAGATAACAGGTCTGTATTTTCTATGATCGGATAAAGAAACCCCATCTCTCATTTGGTGTGCCCCAAAAGAAATTCCTTCAATCATCTCAGAGGTTTCGTGTTCGCCAAAAGAGTCTGAAACTCTTTTAGCCGTATCATAATCATTCAGCCTAAAAACAATTTTGGTATTAAAAAGTCCCAGCATCGTTTTTCCTTCTTCACGTCCATATCGAGCTTCTATCTGATGAAGATCTTGAATCCCTGCAACCACGCAGCCTCCATATTTTCTGAACTCTGCTAAGGCGGTTGGAAGACTTTCTAACTGATTTAAAGATGCTAATTCATCTAAGATAAACCAAAGACGTCTTTCATTATTGGGTGAACACCCCATTAAGGCTGTGGAAGCTATACTCACCCAAGCGGATAATAAGGGCCTTAATGTCTCTCGCTGTTCTGGTGTGCAACTTAAGAAAAGCCATTGACCCTGGGTTTCTTCACTTTGCAACCATTTTCGAATCGAAAAAAATGGTTTCTTGTTTTCAAGATGAAACAAAGATTTAATGTTTGCGTTTAGAACAGCTCTGACAGACCCAACCATTTGCTCTGATCGCATATCAACAAGGGCTGCTGCTTGAGTTTCTTGAAAAAAGGATTGTAAATGCTTTTGAGGTTTTTTAAGAAGAATATCTAAAAGAGATTCTAGATTTTTTTGTGACGATAATTTTTGAGCAGCAACAGAAAACAACGTCCTAGCAGCCGTCGTCCAAAAGTCATCTTTGAGTTTATTGGGAATTAAAGCAGAAGCCAGTGCATCATAGTGAAAAGTAAATTCACAATCATTCCATAAAGACCAATGACGCGATCTTTTATCAAAAGGGTTCAGAAGACTATCAGTTTCTGGATTATAGTAACGAGAAACAAAATCTCCCGTTGTATCGAGAATAATTGCTTTTTGTTTACGGTTTCTAACTTGTGCAAGAAGATGGTGCAAACAATTGGTTTTACCAGAACCCGTTGTCCCTAAGATCATCATATGCTTGGTTTCTGCCATTTTGGGTAAAGTAAATGTATCAATTTGCAAACCCTCTTTACCTGAAGCCTTTTTAGTAACATCAGAAAACTCTGGCCCTTCTAAAACTTTAGCGCCTTGAATCAGTCTTTTAACTTTTCTTTGCCTTCCTTTTATAATCCAGAACAAAGAAATAATCACAAAACTAGCTATAGCGCACTTCAATGCAAAAAAAGTATAAGCTTCTCCTTTTTCCCAAAATAATCTAACAGCCTCTTGAAGCTCTGGGAGTCTCAAAATATCATAGCAATAAAACTCAAGCGTTTGACCGTTTGGAAACATAAAAAATTGTGAAGGAGGTCTTTGACTCGGTAAAAATTGGAGAGTTATCTTTATCTCAGCCCAATAAAAGGAGCGAACCATATAAAGAAAATAAGAATTAAAACCCAAAAAACACTTAATAATAAAAGCAAGAACCCCCATCAATAAGGAAACCAGAAACGTAGTTCCTATAACTTGCTTGATCATTCTAATTTTATGAAGCTGAGTCTGTCCACCTTGTGTAAAATGCCCTGTTAAATTCATTTTTTCTCCTACTCGTCACTTGCTTTTTTTAGATCCTCTATAACTTCCTTGCCAAGCTCCGATAGACGACTGATAGGACCTTTAGCAGCAGATTCTATTAAGCCTCTCTTTTGACCTGTTAGAACGCCTTCTTTTATTTGTTGACCATGCTGTTGTATTTGTTTCTGTTTTGAAGATAGAGCGCTTTTATTATCCTCAAACAAATCATCAACTTTTTCGGTAAGAGGTCTTGGATTCAAAAAAGTGGAAGAAGAATCCATACTTGAAGGAGAAATTCGCGATATATGCGTTTTTGCTTCTTCCAATAGTTTTTCTTGATCAAGAGAACGGCCACCGGCTGATTTAAATTCCATAGGAGGGGAAGCAATAGCTTTAGTCGTATTTATCTGCATACCCTTAAAACTTGAAAGATGATCTTGAGGATATTTTTGGTCCCACTCTCCAATGTTAACACGAGAAGAGTTACCATCTTGAGAATCATAAGGGCTCATCTCTAAAAAGGTGTTGTTGTTCAGGTCTATTTCTGTTTTTCTTTCCTCTGCTTTCTTTTCTGGAAAAAAGCGACGTTCAGGAAAATTATCACCAGTTGCAACGGTTGGAAGGATTGAAACTGAAGATAGTAAATGTCTTTTATCCATAGCCTCCCTCTCTTCTTCAAAAACAAAAGGAAAAGAATAACTTGTTACCTTTTCTTGTCTATCTCCCTCTTCTGCATGCTTTGAAACATCAGCATTCACTGGAACTGGAGCAAAATTTAGAGCGCTTATGCTTTCTTTCCTAGAGACAGCCTCTTCTTGCAAAGCCTGCTCTGTTTCAAAGGGTGTTTTTTTTGTGAAAGAAAACCCACTTTCACTTGCCCGTGTTTTAACCCGCTCAAAAGCTCCGCCATCTTCCTCTTCAGATCGATCTTGAAGGATTTGGCTATATTCCTGATAATGCCTTTGAGGACTCTCTAATCCCATCATTTTAGCGGGTGAAACCATAAAGTCATTCATTGTATGCTGGTTCAAGAAATCTCGCGCATAGTGTTGGACAATTTCATGGTGTTTGGAATCTGTGCTACTAAGAAGACGTCTGGTTTCATCAAGGCCGATTTGACCTTTGCCGTTATAAGGTTGCTTTACCATCCAATCAACAAACTCTTGATTTAGATTTTGATTAATGGTTGCCGCATAAGATCGGCTATAATCGGCTTGTGCACTTAAAGATTTGGCTTCTTGTAAAGATGCTTGAGCTTCTCTTCTAAAAGATTTAGAAGAATCGAGAGACGCTGTAGCACTCATCATGAGTCGTCTTCCTTCCTCATCACTGGTGTTAAAGCGCTCTTCTTTCATTCCTTGTACAGCTTTATTAAGGGTTTCTTGCAACTGATGTTGCTCTACAAAGTCTTCTGCTTTTCGTAAAACTTCTCCTTTAGAACTCTGTGACGATAAAGACCCCTCTCCTTTCATGCCAACAAAGCCCATATTAAATCCGGCACTGACCCCTGCTAACAAATTTGCTGCTTCTTGTACGGTCATATTGTTATCATTGGCAAATTGTTCCGCTCGTTGCTTAAACAGAGAGGCTTGATGATGAGTTGAGGCTGTCTCACCGTAACTTAATCCCTTTCCAAGTTGTGCTTGATGAGCTTGATGCGTTGCAAAGTCTAGAACCTTTCGATAGGCTTCTGCTTGATGATAGGAGGAAGCCTGCATTTGTTGTTGAGACGTTGTCCAGGCTTGACTCGCTCTTTCTGAGAGTTGTTGACTCTTGGTTTCTGCAAGATTTAAAGACATAGGTAAGTTAGAATTAGCCACACTGAGGATGTGCTGACCATCCGCTGTTGTTGTCGTATCTGTTCTTCCCTCAAATTGTCGGAATTGCCCTGCTTGATAAGACGGAGAGAAATTATGTTGCAAAGCACTTGTATTGTACGCTTGGACATTGCCTTGACTCACATTGCCGAAACTATAATTGCCTGTCGATTGCTCATTAGCAGTTGTTCCCGCAACGCTTTGGGTGACACTGCCTAAATGGGTTGCTAATTGCACAAAAGCCCCTGCCCCGCCTTTTACAAGAGCCCAACTGATAAAAGGAATACTCATCGCAAGATATCCGGCCATGGCAGCCATATCGGCATTGGCATTCATAAGTCCAACGGAATTGGCAATGGTAACTCCATTTTCATTACTTAATGCTAAAGCGGCTATACTTTTGCTTTTAACGCTCACTGTCATCATGAAGTTTAAAACCGCATAAAGAGGAGCCCAGAGCTGTATCCACAAAATAAGTCCTCCCCACTGACCGATTACTTTCCAACCCATTGGCAGAAGAGCTAAAGGAAGAATAAAAATAAAAGCTGCATAAGCTAACGCTTCTATAACATTCTTCATCACAGGGAGACTTTCCGCTGCTAAATTGCCTAAGGTTTCATACGTAGTTCGTTGCTGCAAATAGGCCCGTCTTGTTGCAAAGTTAGGAGCATTCCCCAATTCTATGGATTTTTGCTCAATGCCATCCACAATACTATGGACCATCATTTGTTGTTGGAGGATTTGTTCTGCACTTTTAGCAGATTGGGTTAAATACGCATAAGAAAGAGGAAGATATTTAAACAGTTCAACCTTCGGGTTTAAAAAGGCATGCTTGCCAAAAATCTTTGTGCCAAACACTGTTGCTGTTTGATGGATCTCTCTTCCCCAATAACTGTTAAATTTACTAACTCCCTCCCGGCACGTGATAATTTCGGCACGATTGGGAGGTGAGCCAGGTTCATGAGGCTCTCTATACACAAAAGAACGAACCGGAGAAGCCGATGATGAAACGAGTCCCCAAATATCATCACTGTGCCTTAAGTCTTCAATAGTGTATTTTCTGCCCAGCATCGCATCATAAACCACACACTGGTTCACAAAGTTTCGCATATTATCAGCAGCATCTTCGTTGGTAATTCGAAAGAGTTTTGAGTGCTGAATCAAATGAGAGGCAAACATATGCCCTGCTTTTTGATACCTTAAATCATCCGGCAAATTAAACACCATCTCGACTTTTTCGGTTAGGACTTTTCCGATGTTACTGACTATTCCAGCAAAAGCTCCTAACCCCCAAGGTACGTGATCAATTTTATTATGGGTATGATGAACAGGATCAAGTATCCAAACACTGGTTTGCGGAACAAACAAAACATTTAAAATCAGATAAAAAGGAATCAGCCAATTCTTAACAAACCCTAATTGATCACCCCAAAAAGCATAGACCAATCCCATAAATCCACCGATAAGAAAACCCAACCGGACTAAAGGCGTAAATAAAGTCCCGTTTGTACTGTTCAAGCAAACAGCAATCGCATTAAATAAGCCTTCTAAGATTTCTCCTCCCCCGAACGTTGTTATGGCATAATCCATCTTTACTCCTTCATTTCTTCCTCTGATTTGCTGTGTAAAAGAGCAAGACGATGTTTTGCAACTTGAATAATTTCTTGAATTTTTCGCTCAAAGACTTCAGCTGGAGGTAATTCTGTCATATATTCTGCTACGTGAATTCCACTTGCAGATAAGTCTAATAATTCAATCTGATGCGCTGATTTTTCTGTACAAAGAATAATTCCTATAGGAGCTTCTTCTCCTTCAAGGCGTTCATATTTATCCAGCCACCTTAAGTAAAGCTCCATTTGGCCTTTATAAGCTGCTTGAAATTTACCTCTCTTGAGCTCCAAGGCCACAATTCGCCTCAATCGGCGATTATATAAAAGAAGATCAAGGTAGTAATGATCACTATCAATAGTAAAACGTTTTTGACGAGCTATAAAACTAAAACCTGTCCCAAGCTCTAACATAAACTTTTCAATCTCTTTCAAGATCGCTTCTTCTAATTCATTTTCGTAATGTTCATTTGGTAAGTTCAAAAAATCTAAAACATAGGGATCTTTTAAAACAACATCCGGTGTTACCTTATCTTCTTCTCGTATTTGCTGCAGAGTTGATTGGATAACCTCTTCTGGCTTTTTTGCAAGAGCTGTTCTTTCGTAAAACATCTTGTGAATCTTTTCCTGAAGAATCCTTACGCTCCAACCTTCCAGCCTACACATTTCTGCATAAAATTCTCTAGCTACAGGATCTTTAATAGGTAATAACTCTACAAAATGACTCCAAGACAATTTTGTCGACAGTGTCGACAAAATCTGAAAATCAGAAAAACAGTTAGCTAATTTAATCATTCGGGCTAGGTTTCTTTCACTGAAACCATTTCCATATTCTTTTCTCAGTATTTTTGACAAAGAGAGAACAATCTTTTGTCCATAATCTGCCCTTTTATTTTCTAAGATATCTATTTGGATTCGGCTACCGATATGCCAGTAAAGAAGAGTCATTTCACTATTAATTGACATTGCAATACGGGTTTTCGTTTTTTCAACAAGTTGACGAATTTCCTGCAAAAGCTTAGAAGAAGTAACATCGGACTTAGGTATAATATTTGTCATATTCAATTTTCCTTTTTTTTGCCGACACAGTTGGCAAAATGTTTATAATTTTATTATCAGCTACACTGTAGCAACACTCTAAAAAGCTATCATTAGACTTCACAAACACATTACATCCAATTTGTTTCATTCGCCACGGTTCCAAGCATGCTATGAATTTGCCTCTCAATCAGTTGCGTTTTTTGAATAAAACTTAGAATTGTGTCCATATGTTGAAACGCACTGTTACGCCGTTCTGTTATTCTTTCTCTTGCAAACGTTAATCCTGCTTGAAATCTTTTTATATGGGAATCATCAACTTGGACGGCTTTAAGTTGGATAACACCGTCACTAACAATATCCAAAACTTCGCCGATATATTGATACAGGATATCAAGGGCAATTAAATCCGCATATTGATGAATATCTAAAGGCGCTTGTCCTTTTCTGTAAGCTGTTGAGACATTGAGAATCTTATAAACAGGAAGTCTGGTAGAGTTTAAAAACGCTTTCTCAGCTTCTGTTGGCGCTATATCTCCATAAATCTTGTCAACCATACTTTCCAAGACCTTACTGACTTTTTGTCTCAAAGCATCCGCATCAGCAACCGTAATTTCAGTCAGTCTTGGGTTCAAACATCGATTTTCGGCATCGGAGTCACAACGATAAATCTTGGCATTTCCTCCTTGGAGAAGAGCCGTTACCAACTCCTCTCTATCGGCTAAAGAAGGAAGAGTCAAAATCTCAAAGTCTTCTCCATTTTTACGAGAAATAATCGTTCCGGAAAGCGTTAAAAAGAGCTCAGCCAAGCCTTTATCAGCACTCAAAAAATCATTCTTTTGAATAGCTTTCCAAGCAAGATTAAATTCACCCACCAACATGTTTCGGTATCGTTCTTCTCCCATCTTGCCCCTTAAGAGTTCTTCCCGTCTTCCCTCAGCACCACAACTTTGCCGTGCACTGGCCCAATCCGATAAAGCCCCTAAGTTTGATCCCATGGCCGTACAAAGATGCTTACTGGCAATATCTGATTTAGGCCAAAGACCTCCAACCATCGTTGCTGCTGCTTCGCATGAATTGATGTTGGTTTGATTGATTTTTGTAGCCAAAGCATTGAGTTCATTTAAGATGTTGTAGATTTGGGGGCTTACCGTTTGAACAGCAAGCATAAAGGCGTAGGATCCCACCGAAGAACCAATATTGCGTAAAGCACTAATCAGCTCAGCAGACCTTATATGAGAAAACCCGCCTGTAAAAAGATCAATACCGCCACAACCTGCCCTGAAACCAGGCATTTGGACTGTCATTGGTTGAATGGTTCGAATTTGATTCCGGCTAAATAAGCTTCCCCCTGTATAATAGCCTGCAGCTTGATCTTTATAGGTACCCCCTCGATTTACATTAGAGGCGCTTCCCATTGTGCTAAAAAACTTTGTTAAATCTTCCCCCATTCCTGCAAAAGAAGAGGTTGAGGTACCAAGAATTAGAAACATTATAAAAAGCAAACGGTATATCATGGAACCTCCGTTAAAATGAGGATGTGTTTTTCGATTTCATCTTGGGTTGTCATACCATGGCTGATAGGAAGGATATGACCCGTTTGAGGATTAACAGCAAATAAGGAAGGAACAACTTCGATTCCTAATTCTGCTGCCTGGCCTTGATCGGGCTTAGCATCCGGAAATTCAGCAATTGAACTACCATCAAGACTGATTGCCAGAACATCCCAACCATAAGTTTCTGCAAATCGTTTCACAATCGGAGCAAAAGCATGACAGTAAGGGCAATTAGCTCGATAAAAGAAAAACAAGCCATAGCTTTGAGAAAGAGCTTTAATCCTTTCTTGCCTCTCTTTTCTTTCTTCATCTAAATAGACATGCCTTGCAATCTGTGAGGTTGGGAATTCAATTGAATGATCTAAAGTTGGATTTTCTAAAAGTGTTCTTTGCCATGCCTTAGAAAATCTTTCAGAACGATTCATCAAATCTTTTTGAATGACTTGGTACTGTTCTACATTAAAAGGTGTTGGGTTAATTAAAGCCAAATTCAACCTTCTTTCAATCTCTCTTCGGTAAGCTTTCATTAATTCGTTTGGATCGTTCTTAAGGCTGCGCTTATAAGTAGAATCAGATGAATCAGCTTGTAATAGCGGCATTTTATCTTCTTTTTCTTCTTCAATGACAGGTTGGTGATACCAATGCCAGCCTTCAGCGTGGTGGTCAAAGAAACCGGCTTGAGTTGATAGCACCATAAAATCACAAAAAAACCAGATCTTGACAATTAGGCAACACATGTCATACAATGTATTACAAATAGCGAGAAAGGAGTTCTCCAATGCTTTCCATACGTTTATCAAAAGATCTTGAAAACCGCCTAAGCGCCCTTTCAGATAGAACTCACCGAAGTAAGAGTTTTTTTGTGAAAAAAGCTTTGGAAAAGTTTTTGGAAGATGAAGAAGAATATCAGATCGCTTTAAAAGCTTATGAAGACTACTTAAGATCAGGAAAAAAGAGTACTTCTTTTGAAGAAGTAATGAAAAAAAATGGCCTAGACAATGATTAAGTGGAACTTTCGGTTTGCACCAGAAGCTGAAAAAAAATTCGATAAATTGGACCAACCTATCCAAAAGAAGATTCACGAATTTTTCCAAAGTCGCGTTTAGAAACAACCTAACCCTAGAATTTACGGAAAACAATTGAAAGGGAGACTTAAAGTTTTCTGGTCTTATCGCGTAGGTGACTATAGAATTATCTGTAATCTTCAAGATAAGGAGTTCGTCATACTGGCCCTTCAAATTGCTCACAGACGCGACGTTTATAAAGCATAAGCTCAAATCTTTCCAAAGAGTCTTTACCCCCTTCCGATCAATAAAGCTAAACCCTAAAGAACTTAAAAACTTTCTTTTATAAAGCACCGGCTTCTCCTGTAATAAGAGGTTGTTTTCTAGTTCCTGCTTGAATATGTCTTAAGTTATCTTTCAGTCTCTCTGCTGTAACGGTTTGAAGGCTTGCAGCATTAGGAGCTTTGATTGATGCCATAATGTCTTCAAACACTTCACTCAGATCAAGGCGGCTAAAATCAATTCGGCTCAGTTCTTCTGGACGTAGACCTCGACAAACTGGTGTTTCTGCCGTTCCCCAACCGATCCCCAGCTGGGCCCTTCCTTGCTCTTGAATCAGCCGTAAAAGCTTATTACCAAAACAACAGTAACTGGTCTTTTTAGACACACAGATTCCTAAAACCTTTTTGGCACAATAGATACCGACCTGATGACAAAGATTCTTGGATTTCAGTTCAGCAAGTAACTTTTCCTCAGCACTACAAGAAGCAAGATGCATGGATGTTCCCCATCCTTTCATGTTTTGACAGCAATCTTTAAAATCAATACAGTTGCGGCTGCATCTTTTGTCATGCCCTTTAAAGATTTCAAAGTTGCCACTTCGAATGTCTTTTTGCATTTCTTTAAAAACAGAAAGTTTTGCCATCACTTCTAACATTTCCCCATTAGCTTGATAGCTTGAATCCACACAATTCCCTGTAATACAAAAGGGAGAACCTACCCCTGTTCGTATATTTTTTAAAGACCTTTTCATTGAGGGACATTCATAGGTTTGTTCCCAAACCACACAAACACCACTTGTAAACTCTTTACACCTTGAGGATTTTTGGAGGCACCCTTTGGCACGAAGAGCTGAGCAGGTATTTTTATTGGACTTTTTGCATCGGTAAGTTTGTCTGAATTGCCAACAGTCCCTTATTATAGGACGGTCTTGAATCATTTTGGTGGAAGGGCCGTCAGAACAGACTTTATTAACATACTGGCAAAGGCCCTTATCAGTTAGATCTTCAAGTGCTGCACAATCATCACGCCATTCTTCTTTGGTGATTGTGATGATTTCAGGATGGTCTTGACGCTGATAATCCTTAGCGCAAGGTCTATGTCCTCTTAAGCATCCAGGATTGTTTGGACCATGAGAATGTCGCATATATCTTTTGGGTTTTCCATAACAGGGGTTTGCAGATCCCCCATGATCCGCATACCAAGGAACATCGTACCCACCGCAAATCCATGATTCAGTTATATACCCAGGTGTTATGCTGATTTCTATATTCAGACTATGATGGCAAGCTTGTTCGATACTGTCTCCAGCTTCTTCACAAAGAATAAGAACAGCGGCTCCTTTCTCTTCTGTTCCCGTTTCTAGTTTTACGTCTAAGACTGTATGGGGATCTTTTAGAACTTCATCAGCATTTCTAAGCAGAGGATCCGTATCTGGATCTAGAACAAATCTTTTCCGTTCCGCTGTTGCCGTTTTTAAGAATTGCCCAGCTTCTGAAGTGTGGGTTTCTGCAAGCGCCGCATCCCCCAGGGTTGCCACATTGAAAGAGCTTTCTTTTGGACGATCGGTTGCATAGCCAGGAACTGAAGAGAGATCAGGTGTTCTAGCAATTCCTTGCACAGATCCTAGAAGAGACCCGGCTAATTGTTGTGCATAAGAATGAGAGCTTTCCATTGCAAGACAGGCGGTCATTGTTATTAAGTATATCAAGACAAGATAAAGCAAGAAGGAATAAAGCCAGAAAAAATACGAAAACACTTTCATTCAGTGCCCTCCTTAAATTTTTCAAGGGCATAAGCAAGAGTGATATTCCCACTTATCTTTTTATAACCAGTTTGGGCAGCTTTTATAAAAGTCGGTACAACGACAACGTTATACTCTCTGAACAAAAGCGGGTCTAAAACAACGCTTTCACCTAGATCTTTTAAAAGCATAGCTGTTTTCAAAAAACTATTTTCTATGAGTCCCCGAATCACCAGCACATTGTTATGTTTTCTAGCCTCTACAGCTAAAGTTTTTAAGGACTCTTTAGGCATGCTAAAGGAAACAAAGATGTAAACGATTCCATCAGAGTTTGCTTGATTTGTTTCAGCTGGTTGCTTTGGTTCTTGCTGTCTTGAACAGCTTGTGTTGCTTTGAGGTGAACACCCTTTCCCTTTAAGCAAAGAAGGAGCTTTCTTTTTAAAGTCTAAGGCTTCTTTTTCATAAACTTTTATGAGTTCCTGACTTTGCTGTTGGTGTTGCAGTGCCCAAGCTTGATGGTCTTGGGCCACCCCCAAAGTCATCTTCATTATAAGAAAAAGAAAAAAAATTAAAGGAGGCAACAACTGCGTTTCCTCCAAATCAAATAGCCAAAGTCTTCCCCTTGATAAGGAAACTCCCGTCCTGATGCCCATAAAGCTTCACTGCGTCCTAACGGATGGCAACCTCCTCGAGCAGTGGATGGAATCGGATAAACCATTTGGGTTTTGTATTGGGTTTTTTTGATAATCGGCATGGGGTACTTTTGGCACTGCCCTTCTTTTCCCATATAGCCATGCAAAAGAAGTTCTCGGTGCAACTTTGCCATCATCCGTTGAACGGCTAAAAGACTAGCTTGAACCCCGCCAACATGCGCTGAGATCGTTCCGGAGAAGGGATACAATGACCCCTGGCATCCACCACACCAAAACAACGCATCATTGGGAAACCCTATGGATGCTAACCCACAATCAGCCGCACAAGCTCCTTGGGCAACCGGATTTCCAAACAAAATAGCTTCAGGGTTTAAAATAAAGCCGGTTTCCTCATCGTTCCATAAAGGATCGAGTTCAGTCAGATAAGCAACGTCAAAACTCGCTCTTTCTAAACAAGCAAAGTCTGTTAATAGTTCAAGCCAATAAATAACGGGGTAAACATACCAATGAACTTGATAGAAACTTCTTTTCAGACCCCCTGCATGGTTTTTATCCGTTACACTGCCTCTTCCTTGCATTTTTCCTGATCCTGCCAATTGAATCCCACCCATATTAATCAAACAATAAGGCGTGCGAGTCACATCCACTAACCGAGCCGGTTCCCAAAAAGAAATTGGAACTCCTGGCGTTGGAAGATTTAAAGGAGGCCTTGGACACATGCACATAAACCCTGAAGGATTTGGTGTATCTTCAAATCCTCCCCCACTCACATTGGCCCCACCAATGGTCATTGGAAACAAACAAGACCAACAAATATCGGTTAAAGGATTGACAAATTTCCCCTGGCAGTTTGCATTGGCACCCTCTAGAGAAAACAAAAGGAGAATGCTATAAAAGACAGAAAGCCTTATAAAAGATAGTCCTTTAACGCCTAAAGAGGGTTTTATGATTTTTTGTTTCACTGATTTTTTATGCGTTGCAATATACGCTGCTTTTATTATCTTTCTTTTAAGTGTCTGCATTCCACAGATCTGGATATGGTTTTCTTCTAAGTTTTCAAGAAGTATGCCAGGTAATCGGGAAGATCGATTTTTTGAATTTTTTAGATTTCTAATGATTGCTTCAGAAACGACCGCTCTTATTCTAATGCTCTTATTGCTCTTTGGATGGGCTTTATCCTTTTTTAAGTAAAACCCTTTTTTTAAAGGCATTCTTTTAAAAATCATGATTCTAAAAAAAAGTCTGGTGGGCTTTTTAAACATATCAAGACCCTTCTTTTTGAAGATTGATCTCTTCAATCAAAAGATGTTTTTCTTCTTGAGTCACTCTGGCTGGAACTTGCCCAATTCCAAGCCTTTTAACCAAAACCCCATTTTGGTCAAAGTAAACAGAGCGGTTTAATGTTTCCATTAACTCAAAGGGAGATCCTTTTACAAGAATAACGAGTGCTTGAGAATCTTGAGTCAATGCCCAATTCCTATGTTCTTGCTCATCCCCATCAATAAACAAAAGAGGTTTTGTTAGAGATTGATAATCCAAGGGGTTTACTTTTGTGCCTTTACCATAAAAAATTTGCCCCTTGTGGTCTTTTAAGTCATAAGGAATAATGACACTTGGATCATAGGTAAAAGATCTTGTTTTCGTTGTATGGTGAATACCTTCAATGGCTTGGGGTCTTTTGATCTTAGCTACAACCTTTTGAGATATCTGCTTTTGATGAGTCTCTAGATTACCTTTTTCCACCACCCTTTTAAGGTTACTTTCTATAACTTCCAATAAATCTTCTTCAATAATCTCAAAGGTTGTTCCTATTGCCCCATAATCGTTTTGGAGTTCTGTTTTAGAAAACGCTTCTTGGATAAACCCGTAAGATAATAAACAAAAGAGAAAAATAAACGTCATCATCACCTCCTCCCTAAAACAAAGGAATCGCTTGACCAAGAATAGAATCGACAGGAATAAGACCGACGTCTTGATACCTGGAATCAAAACTCCTTGGATGAGAGGCATAAACAAAAACATGATTGGCAGGAATAATTTTTGGTTGTATGGGATGAAGAATTTTTCCCTCAATAGATTGAGATAAAGGTTTTCCAACTTTTCGAACAACCCAAAGAAAACCCTCTTCATCGTAAATCATTTTATCGCCTTCTAGACCGATAACTTGTTTGATAAGAGGTGCTTTAAACCAATCACTCTTAAAAGACACATACCCTTCCCGTTGAACCTTTTTTCTTTTAAGAATTAAAAAGACTCTTTGCGGCAAGGAATCTGATTGATTCAGAGCTAAACTTGTAAATCGCGTGATACCTTCAAAGCAAACAACAAGACCCAAACCTAAAATACAGACCTGATATAAAAAACACTTTTTTACTAAAATTCTAAAAGGAGAAACAGAACTCATGAAGGCTCTCCTTTCTGTTTTTGAGAAAGATAAACCTTAAACTCCTCCGTTAAATCTTCAGCGCCCCCCTTTAGAGCCTGTGCAGAAAACACAACGACTTTCTTATCAATGGCAAAGTCCTTTAAGTCGTGATTGAGTCTGGTCGTTATCCTGTGAATGGCTTTTGTTAAAGACTCTGGCTTTAGATCTTGCTTTGCCAACTTTTCTGCTTCTTCGCGAACCAGTTTATCTAAACTCACAACACCAAATTTAGGATCCTTAAAATTGTCAGAGTCCTTAATAACATAAGTCAAAAGGATACAAAGTTCTAAGCCTAAGAGGATTATAAAATGAACACGATTCACTTCATCCTCCTTTTCTTAAACTGGCAATATGTTGAATCGCATCAACAAGCTGGGCCCCTTCTTGTTGAAGAGATTTCACAAAAGAATATTCATCCGCTTGGGTTGAATAGAGAATTTGAGAAAAAGGATCAAGGAGTAGACGACAGATAGCATAACCATGCGGTCCATAGATCATCACTTCTGCATACTCCCCATGTTTGGTCTTAACCGATGCCAATTGAGTTTCCATATGACCATTCATGGCAATTCGATTGGTTTTTTTAAGCTGCTCGATAGATTCTTTTTTTTGGGAAAGAAGACACATCCAATCACTATTTTCAAAAGCGGCTAAAGCACCGGTTGAAGCATAAAAGTCATTCACACTTTGTGTTCCAACCACTAGAGACCCATTATATTTACGAAGGCGTCTGGCTAAAGTTTCAACAAACACACCGCTTTGATTTCCACGGAGCATATCCCAGGCTTCATCAAACACGATATTAAAGGGGGTTCTACGGTCACCTAAAAACATTTGATTAGTAATATGAACGATCACCATTTGCACAACAACCGATTGGAGATCTTTACGTTCTTTCAGTTCTTCCAACTCAACGACAACCAAGGAGTTATCAAAGTTCACATTGGAGGTTCCATTAAAAAAACGTCCATAAATGCCGTCCTTGGTATAAGGAAACAGCATCGTGCCAAGATCATTGGCTTTTTTTTCAGAGTGGCGTAAGAGCCATTCTGCAATTTCTGAAATGGTGGCTAGATTCTTATGTTCTTGCCATACTGCAAATAAAGCTTGCTCTAAAAGAGCGCTTTCCATATCATCCGTGCCTTTAGTAGGCGCTGCCATTAAGCTTAAAACCGATTTCAACATAGCCAATGCATCTTGGGCGCTTTCTTCATCATCAACGGGAATCGTTGTAAAAGGATTAATACAAAGAGGAGTTTTAGGCTTGAATTCGATAAACTGTCCTTCTAACAGATGGCAGGTTTTTTCAAAACTTCTGCCCACATCAAGAACAAAGACCCGTCCACCCATACCTAAAGTTGAGGTCATCAATTCTTGCATAAAGACGGATTTTCCAGAACCGGATCGCCCCACCACACACACATTATAATTACCTGCATCATTATCGAAAGGTGACCAGGTAAAAAGCTGCCCTCGCCTCCCTGTTAAAAGCATTCCAGGAGATTGGGTTCCTCTCCATTCCCCTTGAATAGGCAAAAGATTCGCAGATTCTGTTGAGAGAGTTGTTTTAAGGCGCTGAGTGTAGTTTAAGTCTTCAACCATCCCTTCGCCCCAGTTCATCGGTAAATGATTTAAAAAAGCTTGAAGCTGAATATATTTATCCGCTTGCAGTTCCCATTCTTTCGAGCGGAACAAGCTTAAAAGAATCTGCTCGGCTTGATTAATAGAAGCATTTTGTGAATGCTTAGGAGCTTGTAGCATAATGGAAAGATTAGATCTGACGATTCTTTCTCCCTTTGAGAGTTGAATCCTGGCAAACCCTAATTCTTCTGCTTCTGCCACTAAAACTGGAATGTGTTTACCAATTGTTGAATTGGCTTGCCTTTCCACATAAGACGCTTTACTTAAAAGTTTGGTTTTTAAATGCTCCTGTTTTGGCACATGCACCCCATAATGAATCAAAAAAGGACAGGGCAACCGTAGGGCATCTCTTAAAGGATCTCCAATCAGTTCATTCATAGCATGAAGAGACCATTGAAATGGATAGCGTCTGACTGAATAGGTTCTTGTCATAATGTCTCCTTCATTAAAAACGATTCCTGTTTCATCAATTTGATAAGCGGTTTCTGAACTTGGAATTTGTAAAGAGAGAGAATCATACGGATTCCATTGAAGAGAGCTAGGCTGAAGATGATTTGAATCTGCTTTCAAATTAATCCAGCTGTCCATAAATTGTAAAAGCTGAGTTGCATCCCAGGCCCATATGGGAAGGCCTAAGAGCTTAAACGTCGTCATAATTTGCTCTTTAAGGCTTAAAATCTTTTCAATTTCTACAGGGTTTCGGGTATGGCCTTTTTGTGAGTAAGCTAAAACGCAGCGAAAATTTCTAAGCGTATAAGGGAAATTCTGACTGTTATAAACTTGGTCCTTTAAAAACGTGATTCTATTTTGTGCTAGTAAGGCCAAAGTTTCTTGTTGGGATCTACGAGGTGTTTCCCATTGATCCAAAATTAAGCCAATATGAGGATCTGCCCAAAGCATCACTTGCAAATTGGAGCCTTCGGGAAGGGTATGCTGAAAAAGCCCACTCACCTCTCGTTGCATCTCTTCTGTACAGCCCACAAGTGGGAGGGTTTCTAAAACAAAACCCAGCGATGAGCGATTATAAAATAGCCCTTGGCTCGGTTCATAACTTTCATATGGCAGCAACTCTTCTAGTCGGTGATAATGAAGGAACTGCCGAATAGAACTTCTATGGAAAGAGGTTTCTGCTCTTACCCCATAGTTTTGACGTTCTTGGAAGAAATTTAAAACTTTTTTACCTAAGGTTGCTAACATAATTCTTGACCCTTTTTATTCCTTCTTGTTTCTGGAAAAACGTTTAGACTTCGCTTTTAAATTTCCAGCGGCCTTGCTGAACAACGGTATGAATCGCTGACTCTTCATAGAGGTTGCCAGCCTCATCCTGAAAAGGAGCGATCCAAAGTCGTAAATTTTGTTCTGGAATGCGTTCAATAGGAACCGAGGACAAAGGTGAAAATGCAGAGACTTCCTCAGAACTCAAAGCTATCGGAGCTAAGGGTTTAAGAGAAGATGCAGAATCCTCCCTATTTCCTCCAAATTGCCCTTCATCCACCATTCGGTTGACTTCGGATATGGATTTGCATCCCGCTCCTTTACCAGCCGGACAATCAAAGAGTTCATTATTGCTCGTACAAGCAGATAACAGGCAGGCAGATAAAATACCTAACACCGTGCTGGGTAAAAGAGTGGAGAAGATAAGAGATTGCTGCATAAATCTATTCCTTTTTCTAGGGTTTAAGGTCTTGTTGATTTGGAATCCAAGCTTGCATATCAGAGCTTCTGACTTCATGAGAAGGAGCATGGCTTTGAGAAAGGTCATTTACCGTCTCTTGGCGTTTTTTGTCTCTGACTTTGCTATAAGCATTTTTATAAGCTGTCTCTCCGAAAGCTCTTCCTTCCGTAAAGACGATGTTAACTTGTCTTCCGGCTGCCACTTGCAAAATAGGCTGCATTTGTTCTGCCCGTTTAATATAAAAGTCAGCATATCGCTCAAGAGCAGAACTCGTCCCCTGCCCTGCCCCAGCTTTTAATAGTTGTTCATGAGATAAAGGGTTCACCTGTCCGAAAGGAGCAACAGGGGTAAAGGTTAAAGGATTTTGCGTTTGAGTTAAGAACTTTGCCATACCGCTAAAGAATCCTCCGACAAGAGAGTTCCTCATCATATCGCCTGCCCGATCGGCTAAAATGCCTCTCACGCCTGCCCTTCCGTCCTCTCCAGCAACGTATCCAGAAACGATCGTTTCTGAAATTTCTCCTGTTTTACGCTCCGTACAAGTGAGTTTTTCAAGGCGCATAAAAACCCGTTCACTTGAAATATCTCCATAGCTTGAAGCTAAGACATGACAGTCCTTAAGATCCGATTTGAATTTTCTTGGCAATGTGCCGGCATCCGTAACTCTTAACAAAACGGGTCTTGGATCAGAAGACGCACTAATACTCGTACTGGCATCAACCCCTCCTAAAAGAACAGCTCTGGCAAAAGCACCTGCTGGTATAGTGTTATCTTGGGTCTTTCTAATAACGTTGGATTTTGCATTGTTTAATTTAAGACTGATTTTTTGAAGCCCTAAAGGTTTAACAACTGGTTGGACAGAATCAAACTGGTGAATAGAATTCGTTGAGGCTTGTAACGGAAAACTATAGGGTATTGGGTTTTGAGCTTGAGAGTTATGTTGGGGGGATGTTGATGATGTTATAAGTTGTCCCCCCTTTCCCTCCTTATTTTGTAAAGAGCCCACTGAAACAGCCAATTGTTGACGAAGGCCCTTAATATCAGCATTAGGACTAGAATGATTAGGATTTTCTTGAGAAAAGTTTTCAAGCTTACTGTCTCCCTTGGTTTCTAAAGATCCAGGTTGATTCATTTTAAGAAGTTGATCTAACAGCTTTTCCAAATTATCAAGGCGTTTTAAAGAGACCTCGAGTTGAGATTCTAAACGTTGAACCCAAACCTCTTGTGGTTTAACTCTTTTAGAACCTGAGGTAATTTCTGTCTTCTTTTCTGATTGTTTTTCTAAAGGAGTCGTTTCTGCTTTAAGAAAAACAATTAAAACACCCACGACAAGGACTGTAACTCCGCCAACCAAAGTCGCCAGAAAAGCAAACTGTTTTCTCTTTAAGAGAAGTTCAAAAGGAAGAGAGAATCTTTTAAACATCATACTCCCTCTCTTCGAATCACATAAAGGATGGCTTTTTCCTGGGGCATAAGCGTGGTTTTTGTAACCGCTAAAGCTAAATCACCTGTTTGAAAGAATTGCTTTTCTTGAACGGTTTCAGAGTCAAGGTTGGTATTGATGATTTCAAAAACTTGGCCTAAGGAGTAACTCCCTTTTACCTGCCATAAAAATCGAGCCGTTAAGCCTGATGTATTCGATCTCATAGGAGGTGTTGATAAAAGGTCTTCGTCTTGCATCCCCTTTCCATCTCCACTCACTAAAGCTCTTAAACCTTGAATCAAAGCTTCTTGATGTGGCAAAGCTCTGTTTAAATCTGTCAAAGAAAAAAAGGGTGTATTGGTGCTTTTGTTAGAAACTATAGAAGTCGGTTTTAAGACAATCGTTGCCGCGGTTTTTTCCTTTGGAATTAGAGTCAGATCCTGCGTTAAGCCAGATTCTGTTATGAGAGTGAGGCTAAACGGGGTATAAGAGTTTCCTTCCATCTGTGATGGTATAGGTTTTAAAAAGAATTGGCCGGTTTCTTCATCAACTTGATGGGTAAATTTACCTTCAGCACCAAAAACCTGAGCAATTCTATCTCCTTGAATAGAAATTCGGTTCATTTCATTCGGGCAAATAGTTGCTTGAATCCGTTTTCCTTCATGAAGGGTATGAGTTTGAGCAGCATAAAGGGTTAAACTTGTTCCCAATCCAATCAATTGTAGCAAGTAAAAATAAATAAACTTGTTCATGCGTCTTTAGCCTCAGTTTTAAGAAGAGTGAAGGAATGAATCAGTAACCGTCCCCGATCGTAATGAAAATCAAATCGGTACGTTTCTCGGTTTTGAGAGATCTTTTTAGAGCCAACATAACTTAAAAGATCGCCCGTGATTTCTGCGGTCATCCTTTTGTTATCAACACTTACAACGCTTGGCCTAAAGCTTGTTGAAAGCTGTTCTTTTTTATACCTCCCCTCTTCTTCAAGAAGTTGGGCTTTTAAAAGTCCATAAGAATCCGGTTTGGCATATCGTAAAATAACGTCTCTGTTAAAAGGTGCACTAGCCTCTGAAGTATCTAAAAGTAAATGAGCAAAAAACAAAGCCATTTCTTCTAGATAATGATTGGATACCCTATTGCCTTCTACCCAAAAACTCTGATGCAGTTCAGGGGGGACAATAACAACGCGTTCTTTATAAAAGAAATTCTTAAAAGCTAGCAAAAGATTAGCCATCAACAAAACAGATGAAATCCCCACAAAAAGGTTTCTTTGATGAATTAAACGCTGTAACCTGGCAACAGTCAGTAAAAGTCTCATAATGGTTGACTCTCCTTTAACCTAAATATTCTCTAATATAGGAAGGGGGCGTTACTGGCATACCTTTTTTGTTGTGAGGCAAATACCAATACATAACGTGCCTTAAAGTCCCTTTACCGAAAGAGCGTTTATAATGTTTAAGAACAAAATAAGAAGCAGCGCTGGCCAAGATAGCCAATCTTGGGCAATCAACGCCAAGACCTATAATTAAAGGCATAAACAAAACGAAGGCTTCTTGAATCGTCCAGAACAAAAAACGAGGGGGATTATCAAGATGATTTAAAATTGCATGATCTGCTAAGTTTGCCATAAGCAAAATCTCCTTTAGATTAAGGCTGTAAAACTATCAGCGACCCATCCCTTGTAATAAAGAGCCCCTAGCCCTGTTCCCATACTTCCAGCAAAAATTAAAGGACTTTGCTTAACAGCAGACATAACAACTCCCCCAATCATCCCCGCCAACAAGCCCACACGCAGCCAACTTCCGGTCAGCGTTTTCTCTAAAGCTTCTGAGGTTGCTCTCATAGCATCATCAGCCTGAAGGGCCCAAGAATGATCACTTGTTAAACAAATGAAAACCAGTATCGTTAAAGTCGTCAGTAGAATTGACTTATGAGTAAAATCCAAATCCTTGAAAACTCTTTTTTGGTGAAGATCTTGTCTGTTTGTTTTTTTGGAAATCATTTTAAAATTGGCCCATAGTTAGAGTTTCTTATAGGCCCCATACTGTACTATATAAATAGCTATTTCAAGGAAAGCATGAATTATAATTTGCAACCAT
>JAIEPD010000095.1 GCA_019749935.1 Alphaproteobacteria bacterium | reverse complement strand
ATCAAGAAGTCCGAAAACAAAAACACAATCGATAGGGTTCCAAATTTAAAAAAAAGAGACAGGGAAAAGAGAGAAAGAAAGAAAATGAAAAACTGAACCGATACTTACCCAAAATGAAGTGAACTTTTTCAAATGCTCTTCGTTTGTTACCCTTTTCAATTATGATTTTTACTAGCTGCTGATCTGAGTGAAAACAAAGCAAGTAGTTCCGAAGGCTCAAGAGTGCTTCCACAAGGGACACACAATACAGTATGATCACAATCATTGGCGTCATGCCCTTCGTGATCATGTCCAAGTGCTTCTTTGAGCTTTGCAATAATATCTTTATTTTTAGGGTTATTATAGTCAGCAAGGGGCAGCGTCAAATCAAGCTCAAATGAACCAACTAAAGGAATTTCTTGCTCATCTAGTTCCTCTTTTAAATGAACCGAACCGCCAACAGCCTCAGCCAGTTGAGCATAAAGTGCTTTTAATCCTTCCAATAGATTCTTAACTTGGATTCCGTTTCCTTTGAAACGATCCCCATTCACCAAGGCTTCAAATGCATCCACTAAGTTTGCATCTAGGGTAATTTCGTAATTAGGGTAATGAGTAGGAACCGCTTTAACAAGGGGACGTACCACGCCAAGCTTAGCATCATCAGCAATGTAATTAGGATCGTTAAAATCAACAACTCCTGACGCCATAATTGTCCCTGAAAGTATCGCTATTAGAAACACAGCTGTAATAGCTTTTGTAACCAAACTCATTATCTCTCCAAACTATACCTTTTCTGTTTCAAATTCCGGGTTCGTTGTTTTTCGGAATCTGCGGTGCTCATGTATTATCTATACATTCTGCCCCTTGATCTTCAAACGCCTGCCCGGTTTTTTGAAACACTTTGGGTATATATACTCTGATCAAAGATCATTCTTAGCTTAGAAAGCAGCCATTTGTACACTTTTTAAAAGGAATTCTTATGGATATTTTTTCACGACCTGATCAATAGCACCAAATATAGACTGACCTTGGGCATCTAGCATTTCGATTTTTACCCGGTCCTCAAACTTTAAAAACGGAGTAGTTGCTGTGCCGGATTCAATAATCTCTAACATACGTTTTTCTGCAAGGCATGAAGATCCAACGCTTTTATCCTTATTTGATACAGTTCCTGACCCAACAATCGTGCCCGCAGACAGAACGCGGGTTTTAGCGGCATGGGCAATTAGCTCTGCAAAATTAAAAGTCATATCAACGCCAGCATTGGGATGGCCAAATTCCTTTCCATTTATATAAGTATAAAGGGGCAGAGGAACCTTATAGTCTCTCCATTCCAATTCATCCGGTGTTACAGCAACGGGCGAAAAACTGGTGGCTGGTTTCCCGTGGATAAAGCCAAAGCCTTTAGCAATTTCAGAGGGGATTAATCCTCTAAGCGAAACGTCATTAACCAGCATCAAGAGTTTAATATGCATCCCTGCCTGATCTTTGTTAATGCCCATAGGAACGTCATCAGTTATCACAGCAATTTCAGATTCAAAATCAACACCATAGCCCTCATCAGCTGCTAAAATAGGGTCACATGGACCAATAAAAGCATCGGATCCGCCTTGATACATCAATGGATCTGTCCAAAAGCTGGCCGGCATTTCAGCACCACGAGCCTTTCGCACCAATTCCACATGATTCACATACGCACTGCCATCAAGCCATTGATACGCGCGGGGTAGGGGTGAGTGTACGATGGAGGGATCAAAAGGTTTTCCCTTATCTTTTTGTTGATTAAGGGAGTCATAAATGCTCTTTAAAATGGGCTCAGAAGTCTTCCATGTTTCAATGGCTTGTTGCAATGTGAGAATTTCCGGTACTTCTATACAGCGCGTTAAATCACGACTCACAACAACCAAAAGCCCATCTTTTTTATAATTTCTAAGGCTGGCTAATTTCATGGATTTGGTATTCCTTTCCAAGAGTGAAGGTATTCCTTCCATTCAACATTTTCGGGAAGGTCTGAAATATTAAGAGGATCACGTGTATCAACCATAACGGCAACTTCGTCAGTTTCACGGCGTTCCGCTTTAGCGCCAATGGCAAAAGCACCTGGGTGCGGGCCGTGTGTAAAGCCACAAGGGTGTAATGTTGTCATGCCAGGGTGAATATTATCGCGGCTAAAAAATTGACCCTGGTGATAAAAAATGAATTCATCAAAGTCGTCATTGTTATGATAAAAGGGCACTTTAAGGGCGCCTGGATCCGTTTCAATTGGCCGGGGGCAAAAAGTGCAAACCACAAACCGATTGGCAACAAATGTAGTATGAGCAGAAGGGGGCAGATGAAAACGATGACTCATAAGCGGTCTAATTTCACGCCAATTGATACGAACGGGCATTAAATTACCATGCCATCCTAACGCATCTAAGGGATTAAAAGGATATGTGATGATGGTGCTGGCCTTTCGCCTTTTAACAACCACTTGCCATTCGTGGTCTTTGTCATTTTGCTGGGTTTTAAAGCATTCATTGATGGCCGGCACATCCAGCATACCAGGGTCAAAAATGGCGTGGGGGCCAACGATACCTTTTTCAGGCAATTGATACGAGCTGTCTGTTGCTTCAATCATTAGGATTTTTAAAGGATTTAAGGGCTCTAAGCGCCACATTGTGCCGCGTGGTAGCACAATATAGTCGCCTTCAGTGATTTTAAGATGACCATAATCACAAAAGAGATCAGCGCTTCCTTCATGGATAAACAACAGCTGATCACCGTCTGCATTACGCACAAGCTTGTTCATTGATTTATTTAAATTCCACCAACGAATTTCGGTAAAATTGTTAGACAAAAAGGGGGCAGTATCAAACGGCAGAGGACTTTCATCTTTTAGTTTTGTTAAATCAAAAGCCCTTGGCTTCAAAGGTCCATCCCAATCTGTCCACGCGGTGGGTGCATGTTTGTGAATCATATGGGATGAGGGACCAAAAAAACCTTCTTTGCCTAATTCCCTTTCATAAAAGGCTTTTCCCTCTTGATTTTTTGGGAAATCAGCATGCGCTTGCCTTGAACAAACACCTTCTACACGGGGCAATTGTATCCATTGCTTCATAAGATCTTAACATCCTTTCGAATCGACTGGAGATAGTATACGCTAGCTTTTCAGAAAGAACAAACCTATCTAAAATTATTCTTATTTACAGATGACTTTAATAGGAGTAATACAAAAGTGTTAGAACAGCCTGTTTGAGTATGGTGCTAAATAACTCCATTATGAAAGGAGAGTTGCCATGTCAAAAATTCTTGATTTTCCTAGGGTTATAGCTTACGTCATTAAAGATGCTTTTCACCTTGAGGAGTCTAAAATAGTCAACATTAGTGATTATCAAAAAGACCATCATAAAGTCGATGATCATGAAGATGAGCCAATGGAAAGCTCTCCCAAAAAGCCACCTTCTAACACCATAGAAGATGAAGACGACGATGATTTACTGGAAGATGATGATTATATGGACAGAATGAGCAACGCTGATAAATCAATTTATTTTAGCAGTTTTATTTCTTTTTAAACCTAATAGCGTAATGAAATAGAACGATGCTCATGTATAAAAGAGTTTATTGCGTTGATCTTAATCTTTTAAAAAGAAGAAAATATAATTGAAATTCTAATTGGGTTAGCTAAGATATCGTTGTATACGCTAGCTCAGTGGCTACAAACTTTAAGGGGACCTGAATTATGAAGAAAGAACATCCAAAAACAAATCTTAACGGTATGCATCCGTATTCAGAGTCACATCCAATGACAGGATTTCATTCAGTTCCACGGAATCATCCAAAAGATGCGCATCCAATGTTGTTCATGCATCCGTGATAAAATTACACTTAAAGCTTAGAATAAAATTAAGCGTGTTTTTTTTGGAGGTCAATCATGGCTACAGCACAAAAAAAACGAAATACACAAGAAAAAAATCAGATATCACAAAAAGATAAAAGTTATTTAAAGAAGAGTGACAAAATCTCTGGTAGAGGATTTGCCTCTATGTCTCACGATAGAGTGGTTGAGATCGCAAAAAAGGGCGGCCAAGCAAGGGCAGAGCAGCTTGGACGTGAAGGTTATGTTAAACTTGGTCATAAAGGTGGAGAAGCTCGCTCAGGGCAGCTTGGGCATGATGGCTACGTTGCAATGGGTCGCAAAGGCGGCCAAGCAAGAGCAGAGCAGCTTGGGCATGAAGGTTATGTTAAATTGGGTCAGAAAGGTGGTCAGGCAAAATCGGAGTCAACTTATTTGTCAAAACATAAGCAATAAAATGAAAAGGAGCCTTTTGCCTCCTCACACTTTTTGAGGGCGTTTAAACATAAAATGTAGTATTTGGCCAAGGGTTTCTTTTTTTGTCGTCTAGCCGTGTCTGCCAAGTTCCTAGATGAATTTCAAGTTTATGACCATTTGGGTCTAAAAAATACAATGAATCACCCTCTGACTTATTATCTTTCCAGGTAAGAACATTGGCTTCTTTAAGCCGATTGGAGAGATCATTAAAAGCTTCTTGATCCACTGAGAAAGCATAATGTGTGTAGCATGAAGATGGGGAGAGAGAACGATTAGCGTCTTTTGCTAAACAAAACCATAAATCACCTACTAAAAAATATACGCCTTCAGGCCATTTGCATAAAGGTTTGAAACCCAAAACTTCTTTATAAAATTGAAACGATGCTTCAAGGTCGTTTACCGCAAGCGTTATATGGTTTAATCCAGTGATCATTATGATTTCCTGTTTTATTCAGACAGTAATATTCCAATTTTCTCAGCGATAACGCTAACTTTTGTGATTTGTTTAATTTTTTTTAACTCTCCCTTTGTTGGTTCATTTATTTTTGATAGATTTTGCTCTAAATACAACAAACCTACAAAAACTCTCCCTGGTTGATCATTGCTGTTAAGCCATTCATTTATTGTAAATAGGTCAAAAATTCCAACACCAGCTAATACTGGAATCACTTCTTTCATGGCTGTTTCAATGTGGGCTAATTCATTGAGTTGTTTTGAAGTTAATTCTTCAAAGTTCAATAATTTATTAAGAAGCGTAATATTATGGATAGCAGCGGCTACAGATCCTTTTCTTCCTTCTATTTTTTGATTTGTGTAAGGATTTATTATAATGGACTTGTCGATACCATCTGGTAAAATAGTTTCTGGAGTTACGGGAGAAGTTTCCTCATTAACAATATTGCCTAAAGACATGTTTCCCTCCTTCAATTACATGCAGATTGTTCAACTAATATATGAGTTAAGAAATTTAGCTTAAACAGTCAACTAATATAAAAGAATATGCCATTCATTAACTGAAGAAACTTAGTTTCCTAAAATTTATTTACATCCCTGTAAAATCATTAGAAAATTTGCTACTGTTAAGTAATCATAAATTTTATTAAATTTTTGGGTCTGTTTGTGAAACGTCTCGTTTTGTGTATCCTTGATGGCTGGGGAGTTAGAGAAAATCCAGAAGATAACGGCTTGGTTAATGCCAAATCATGGAATCGCATGCTTAAAACCTACCCCTGGACGCGCATTCAGGCTTCTGAAACCTATGTTGGGCTTCCAAAAGGGCAAATGGGCAATTCAGAAGTTGGGCACATGTCCATTGGCCTTGGACGTGTTGTGATTCAAGATCTGCCGCGTATCGATCAAGCGATTGCTGATGATTCCTTAAAAAACAATCCAAAAATTGTATCCTTTATTCAAGCCCTTAAACAAAACAACTCAGCTTGTAATTTATTGGGTCTTTTGTCCCCTGGAGGAGTGCACTCTCACCAAGATCATATCGTAGCTGCGGCTAATCTTTTGACTGAGGCAGGGATTGCTGTTAATATTCACGCCTTCCTAGATGGCCGCGACACGCCTCCGCAAAGCGCTTTGAAGTATGTCAGTGACTTTCAGTCAAAATTAAAAAAAGGTGCGCAAATTGTAAGTTTAGGCGGGCGCTACTTTGTCATGGATCGTGACAAACGGTGGGATAGGGTAGCACGTGCCTATGAAACAATGGTCATGGGGAAATCAGAAATGGTTTTTGATAATGCCAATGAAGCCATTGAATACTTTTACAAAAATAATATTACGGATGAGTTTATCCCTCCCGTTGCCATTGCAAATTATTCAGGGATGAAGGATGGGGATGGGCTTTGGATGATAAATTTCAGGGCTGATAGAGTTCGCCAAATCTTAAGCGCTCTCTTAGAAAAAGATTTCACCGAGTTTCCTCGCGAGAAAATAGTAAATTTCTCTAGTGTGCTTGGAATGGCAGAATATTCAGATGCTTTGCTGCCGCTTATTCCGGCGCTTTTTGAGAAAATCCCTTTAAATAATGGCCTTGGTGAAATTATTTCAAATGCAGGGCAAAAACAAGTTCGTATCGCAGAAACAGAAAAATACGCCCATGTCACCTTCTTCTTTAACGGAGGTAGGGAGGAGCCTTTTGACGGAGAATCAAGAATTTTAGTGCCTTCTCCGAAGGTTGCAACATACGATCTTGAACCTAAGATGTCGGCTAAAGAAGTTACCGATCATGTCGTTAATGAAATGCGAAAAAAAGAATCCCAATTAATCGTTGTAAATTATGCAAACACCGACATGGTGGGTCATACAGGAATCAAAGGCGCAATTGAAGAAGCGGTCAGCTTTGTTGACAGTTGTGTTGATCGTTTGGAAAAGGCATCTTTAGAGACCGGATGGATTCTTGTAATTACAGCAGACCATGGAAATGCAGAATTGATGATTGATTCAGATGGCATACCGCATACAGCTCATACATGTAACCCTGTCCCCTTTATGGTTATAAATGGTGCGGTTCAAAAATTAAAACAAGAAGGGGCGTTGTGTGATGTAGCACCAACAGTCTTAGAGTTTTTAAGCTATAAACAACCCATTGAAATGACGGGTCATTCTTTATCGGAGCCTTTATGAAGAATTTCACTGTTATTTTTATTGCAATAATTTGTTTTTTGACAAGTCATGGAGAAGCTGCTGGAGAGGCTCACCTCCCAATTGATGTAAAGAAAAACCTTATAGAAATTACACAAAAACTGCAGGCTTATGAGGTTAACCTTTCTCAATATGAAAAAGAGCTTGGATTGCTAAAAGGACAAGAGCAGGAAGTTTTTGCATCGATTGCCAAACAACAACACATTTTGGCTTCTGCTTTGCAGAGTATTAAACATTGGAGAGACTATTCTCCTGTACTTATTGCTTTGTCTTCAGTTTCTTTAGATGATTTGGTTCACAGCTTTTTGATCCTTCAGTCTTGCGCACCTAAGCTTGAAAAACAAAACAGGGCAATTTTAGCGGCTGTTAAGAAGGTTGTTGAATTACGTGCTCAAATTCAAAAGCAAGGTACAGATTATGCAAATTTGAAGGCATTTTATCATGAAGCTCTTAAGACTCAGGCTCATTTATTTGAAAGTAAATTTCAAGAGCATCCAGTTCTTGACACATCAGAGATTAAAAGGCTTCGTGAAAAAGTAAATGATCTTAAATCAGCCCCGTTAGAAGAAGTGTTAAAACAACTTCAGAGTTTTTTTTCAAAATCTGAGGATGCAAAGGATTCAGATTTGAGATTGATTCATGTGGCTGTGGGAGATCTTCAACAATCGTGTCAAGGAGAGCCTTGTCCTAATAATATACTGAGGATCTCAACAAGATCAGAAGCTCAAATTGTAAGTCCCTGTGATGCAACGGTTGTTTATATAGGTTCTCACCTTGAAAAGAGTCAGTTAGTTATTCTGATGCGCAGAAGTTACTTTATCGTTCTTAGTGGTTTAGGTTCCGTAAATTGTCGTGTCGGAGAAAATGTGACTGAAGGAGAGCCAATCGGATGTGCTTTAAGCTGGACAACAAATTGGTCAACTAATAAACCTCAAAGTAATTTTAAAAATGAAGATAAAGTAGTCAGCTTACAACTTCGCAAAGGGACGCAATTTGTCGACTCTAAACCCTATTTAAGGTCTATTCCAAATGATAAAAAAGTTTAGTTTTTTAATATGCCTTCTATTTTTGTTGAGCGCTTGTAGCAACGAAAATTCGGATAGCAATCAAGATGCAAAGGAAACCTTAGAAACTTTATTGCCTATTGTTATCGATCAAATAAAGCAAGACTATGTAACAAATGTCTCCGATAAAAAATTAATAGAAGGCGCTTTAAATGGGATGCTAGGGACCCTAGATCCTTATTCTATGTACTTAAATCAAAAAGATTTTGAAAAGTTAAATGAATTTGCAAAAGGCGAATTTACCGGCATTGGCGTACAAGTCATTGTAACTAAAGGTGCTATAAAAGTTATTGCCTCAATTGATGATACGCCAGCATATAAAGCAGGTTTAAAACCTGGAGATGCTATTACTCGCATTAATGGTCATGAAGTCCATAAATTATCTTTTAATGAAATAGCTGAGCAACTTCATGGAGAGCCTGGAAGCGAGATTTCACTAACTGTAGCAAGAACTGACAGTGAATCATTTGCAGTAAAGCTTGTAAGATCCGTTATTAAAGTCAATCCTGTTAAATTTTATATAAAAGATGATGTCGGCTATATTCGCATTAGCTGTTTTAATGAGTTCGCTTCTGCAAAGCTTAAAGATGCTCTGAAGGAATTAAGTGCTCATAAGGAAATTCAGGGGCTTATTTTGGATCTAAGAAATAATCCTGGAGGAACATTAGAGCAAGGTATTGAGGTTGCAAGTCAATTTTTAGATTCAGGAATAATTGTTGAAATCAAAAGTCGAAACTCAAGTAATAATCAAACAATTCATTCTAAAGGTAGTGATTTGGCAAAAGGTATACCTATGGTAGTTCTAATAAATAAAGGATCGGCTTCTTCTTCGGAAATTGTAGCAGGAGCCCTTAAAGATCATAAGCGTGCCATTATCATGGGCGTTCCTTCTTTTGGAAAAGGATCCGTGCAGACTGTGTTTTCAATTCCTGGACATGGTGGTATTCGTCTGACCACGGCTTCATTCTTTACCCCCAAGGGAAATGAGATTCAAAATAAAGGGATAGAACCTGATATTTTGGTTGAAGAGGCAGTAGGCGAAAAAGAAGATGTAATGAAAAAAATAGAAGTACCGTTGATATTAGAAAAATCAGATTATCAGCTACAAAGAGCAATTGATCTTATAAAGGGGTTATCATTGTTTCAGATCAAAACTTCTCATGAGTAAATTTATATTTAGGTAAAAAGATTGCACGTATTGTAATTAAGAAAGATTATACATGGCAAATTTGAGTTCCGGTGTTTTTCGGTTAGGGGTTGGTATTATGCTTGTCAATGCTGACAAAAAAGTTTTTGTTGGGAGTCGCATTGATCAAACTCATGAAAAAGAAAACAATATGACCTCTAAGGCATGGCAAATGCCGCAAGGGGGAATTGATTCAGAAGAAAACATAGAGGCTGCTTTATGGAGAGAGATGCAGGAAGAAATAGGATGCAGCAAGGGTGAAATTATCGCAGAAAGCAAACAGTGGTATTCTTATGATCTCCCTGTTGATCTTAAGGAAAGACTCTGGGGAGGGCGTTTTCAAGGTCAAAAACAAAAATGGTTTCTTATAAAATTTTTGGGTGACGAAAAGGATATCAACCTTGATACGCATTACCCAGAATTTTCTTCATGGCAATGGATTGATTATAGGGAACTTGTTGATATCATTGTACCTTTTAAAAAAGAGGTATATGAGAAGATCATTGATGAGTTTAGTTGGTATTTTGAATAGGCTTAATATAGCTGGGCAGGCATAAGATAATTATGTATTTTTCGTCATTGTGAGGAGCGCTTAGCTCCGTAACAGTCCAGGAAAAACAGCCATTGGACCACTACACCACCAAGGGGGCGCATGATGACGATTATCATGACCACCTTAAAAGGTTGGCTATATTACCCAATAATTGTTTGTTTAAAAGGTTCGCTTTTTGCAAAATGCTTGTTCACTTTTAAACCAGCAAGCTGCGTGTCAACTTCGTGTTTAAGCTTATGGAATTTTTCAAGATCTTTTCCAGTTAATTGTACAGTTGGCATCTGCTTGATTGTTAAGGGATTAATATGGACTTTATGCAAAAGAACGCCGTAATGAAGGTGGCAGCCTCTCGCAAGGCCTGTAGCACCAACATGTCCTATAACATGTCCTTGTGATACGGATGCACCTGCTTTAATTCCAGGGGAAATTTTACTGAGGTGTGCATACTCTGTTTCATAACCACCAGTGTGTCTTATCTTTACGTATTTTCCAAAATCACCATTATACCCTGCTTTTTCAACGACACCCGCACCAGCTGCCATTACGACCGTTCCACACGGTGATCCAAAGTCAACTCCTTTATGAGCGCGTGTAAATCCTAAAATAGGGTGCTTTCGTTTACCAAACTTAGAAGTTATATGCATCTTTTTTGGGTCAAGCGGTGTATGCAAAAGAGCCCTTACAACGCTTTCACCTTTGGGCGTATAATACCCTGGATGGGAATTATGAGGGCAAAATCTATATAATTTATGGGGATGTCCATGCGCAGATATAGCGATGTACTCTAAGTGGCCAGTTTTAACAACATCTCCTTCATGATCGTGATGCTCTTCATATATCAACTCATAAGGGTCGCCTCTTTTGATATCATGCTGAAAGTTCATCGTATAGCTAAGCGCTTTTATGGCTGCATGAACAATCTTTGGGGGGACTTTTTGTTTTAAAAGTGCATTATAAAAACTAGATTTTATATGCCCTTCTATCTTTCGAATGACTTTTTTAAGATGTGCTGTATGTTTGATAACCTTAAAACCACCATTTTCATTTTTATTTAAAATGATCTGGTATTCAAGGTTAGGCTTAAATTCTAATTCTAAAAGGCTGATGTTATTTTGTTCTTCATTCTGATGATATTTTACAAGGATTGACTGACCAATTTTCAAATCCCTTACATCATAAGTTTTATGCAAGGCTTTCGTCGCATGTTCGATTTCTTTTGCGGAAATCCCAATATTTGCTAAAAGAGAACTAATTGTATCACCTTTGCCAACTTGAAGCATTTGTTGCTTTTCAGCACTCAGTTGAGCATTGGCAAACAAAGAGTTTGCTGTCGTGATTGAGGAAGATGAAGGCGTGATTGCAAAGGCGGATGTTTTATTAACGCCAGCTGATTGAGTATTCTCAACCAAGGACATGTTCTCAACTTCACGCTCAAGACTATTTTGGAGTTGATACCCTATATAGTACTCACGCGCAGCAATCAAACAGGCCAAAATCATTAAACCCACACTGATAATGTGAGAGTGCCTCTTCAATCCTATATCCTCCTCATTTTGCATGCAATTATTTATGAATAAAAACAAGAATAAAATTATCTCAAGACTCTTGTTTCAAGTTTATTCTTAATTAACTTGCCGGTTTATAAACGTATTGTCAATCTTTGAGCACATACATTTTTATATGATAATAAGAAAAGAACAAGAATGATAGAAAATTATATAGATTAACAGCTCTTTTAAGAGCAGTATCCAAGAACAACCTCTGCAGCAAGAGTGCTGGGGTGATCTGATGAGGGGGGGTAAAGTTTTTTGATTGCCTCTAAAAGATGTGATTTCATCTCACTTCCATTGGACTTTAAGATTTTTTCTAATGCCACTGATAATTGTTCTGGGGTGCAGTCGTTTTGCAATTTTTCTTCAACAACAGTTTTCTCAAGTAATATGTTGATAAGACATGCATTTTTTATTTTTACCAAGTGCTTAACAATAAAATATGTGAGAGGAGAGACTTTATATGCAATGACCATTGGTAAATTGGCGAAGCCCAATTCTAAAGCAACCGTCCCGCTTGCGGCTAATGCTGCATTTGATGCAAAGAAAGCCGCGTATTTATCTGATGTAGAGGTTACAAGAGCATAAGGTACGGTTATCGTTTTTAAAAATTCAGATAAAACGGGAACTAAGTGAGGAAGGGTTGGAAACACAAGGTGAAGATTATTTACCCTTTTAGAAAGTTTCTTTATTGTTTCTAAAAAAACAGGAAGGAGTTTATTGATTTCACCCATTCTGCTGCCTGGCAAAATACTTAAGACAGTCGCATCTTTAGGAATTTTATGCTGACCTCTAAAGTTTGGATCTGCCTTAAAAGTTTGTTCTGTTAAGGGGTGCCCAACAAAAGTCGTTGGAAGATCATATTTTTCAAAATAAGGGGGCTCAAAAGGAAAAAGCGTCAATAAATGATCAATTTTTTCGGCTAGTTTTTTTGCTCTTCCTTCTCTCCATGCCCAGACAGATGGTGCTACATAATGGATAATGGGGATTTTTGTTAGTTTTATTATCTTCTTGGCAACTCTTAGACAAAAACCAGGTGAATCAATTGTTACAATAACATCAGGCTGTTTTTGAACAATGTCGTCAACAGTCTCACGGATGCGCTTTAATATGTGAAATGCATGCGGTAAGATTTCAGTTAATCCCATAAGGGATAACTCTTGCATAGGAAACAGGCTATTTAAACCTTCTGCTTCCATCAAGGGTCCTCCAATACCGGCAATCTTTACGTCAGGAGAAAGTTTTTTTAAAGCTTTTATTAATCCAGCTCCTAAAAAATCGCCCGAGGCTTCGCCTGCAATCAGATAAATTGTTTTAGCCATTTTTAATTTCAACAATAAACAATCCCATTTCATCGGCTAGTTTTATAGTTTGTTCATAATCAATAACTTGAGTAACATTTGCTTCTGCTGCAATACCAACAAGGCCAGCCTTTTTTACATCTTGAATTGTTTTAGGGCCAATTGTTGGAAGATCAATCTTTTTATTTTGGCCTGTTTTGGACATTTTAATTAAAACGCCACCTGATCCTGGGCGTTTTAATAAGGCACTGCGTTCAATCAAAGCTTTGGTTCCTTCTATGGCTTCAATTCCAAGAACGAGGCCTTGTTGAACGATAATTGATTGTCCAACATCCAAAGCTGATAAAGTCTTTAATATTTGAACGCCACGATCAATATCAAGACAATCATCAGGGGTAGGGGAGGCTTTTGTTAGAGTTCCAGTAGGCAACATAAGATTATCTAAAAAGTCGCTCGGTTTTAGGATTTCAAAACCTTCGTTTTCCAAAAGTTTCAAGATTCCTGATAACAAAGCATCATCGCCTTTCATGGCCTTTAGGCTAAGTTTTTGGAGCCATTTTGCGCCAACCCAATCAACCTGAAGTTCCTTTAAACTTGGGCGCTTGATATTGCCTGCAAAAACGATTTGTTTAATATTATGCTTTTTTAAATGGGCAAGAATTTTCCCAATTGAGCCAAGAGAAAACTGAGCATAGGGGACATTCATTTCATTAAGATGGATCTGCGATTCAAACCCAATAACAATCAAATAGGTGTTTTGTTTTTGGCAGCTTTTGATGATCTGGAGAGGGAGATCACCGCTACCTGCAATAAGAGCAAGCGTCATGTTAACGATTTATTAAGATTTTACCTCTAAATTCATATGTAACATGTTCAAAAGGAAAAGGCTTTATCAATGTTGACTAAAAATGTGCGTAATTTTTTAATTGGGATTGTCTTTATCATTCCTATGCTACTGGTACATCCAGTTTGTAATGCAGGGGAATTGCCGGCAGATATGAAGTTAAGCAATACAGCTGATGATTTAGATTGTTGGAGAGTATATAGGGCGTTCTTGGGTCGAAATGTTGAAAATTTAAGGTTAATTTTTACTTTTGAAGGAAAAGGATCAACTCCTGCGAGATCAGAACTTTGCTACCAAAGATTGTTTGGTTTTAAAGTAGGGCACACAGAATTTGATACAGCAGTAAGGGAGAGAAGAAGAGAGTTTAGGGAGACTCTCTTAGTCTTGGCCTCAACAGGTAATGAAATTGCTAAATCGTATGCAATTGAAGCAGTACAGAAAAAATACCTAGGGTTTCAAGATTCTGAAATAACTCCTGCAGATCGCGAACACATCATGGCTTTTATGCCAAGGGCAGATTCAGATAAAACTCCTGCGGAACTGGTTTTGGAGGGAGAAAGTGGTGATGAGGCTGTTAAAAATAGAGTCATTAATATTTTAGTGCAAAAAAATGCATTGCCTCAAATAAAAGATGTCGCTTTACGTTGGGCAGAAACCTCTGATAGAGCAAGAACCATCGTTTTAGAAGGAATCTTTGAGACAAAATATGGGCTAAGAACTCCAGAAAATCAAGGCCAAGCTCTTGCGCTTTTAGAAAAGTATGCATTGACTGGTAATGGAAAAGCCTTTGAAATTATGCGAACTAAAATTGGAATTCCACCAATTAAAGACATTGCAAAAAAGCCTGCCGTAATTGCAGCAACTGATGCTCATCATATTAACGGAGCAGTTGGTGGATGGCGAGCCTTTTTGACATCACATGGAGTAAGCTAATTGCCATAGAAATAATCAATGATTAAGACTTTATCTTGGTCATTGATTCCACGGTTGAATGAATTCGATTCTTTCTTATAAAAAATTAGAAAGACGGATTGACATAAAAAAAGAAGCTGATATGATTATTGTAACATAAATCATAAAGCGAGTTTTTCAGCATTTTATTAACATAACATGGGAGTTTTTATCTCTTATTAATTTTTTTGATTTTTTATGGAGGGTGGAGTTATGAGCAACTTTAATACACAATACAAATACAATGAACCAATGGAATCCACAACTCGTTTTAATAAAAATGTTGCTAATAAACGTGCGCGATCAGCAACGTTCCTTCAGTGTCAAACAAAAGAAGACAAAATTATAAGAAATCTTTGGTTTGTTTTTGTTCTTACTGTTTTTGTTTTTCTCTCTGTTTTATGGTATTTCAAGGGAGAATTTATTGACGGTCAATTTCCCTTAAATCATGAACTTTTAATGGCTCATTTTTAAAATACTGGGCTTTAGCCTAGTATTTTCCTGGGAAGATATTTATTTTTAATCAACTTCCTCTGATAATTTCGCCGCTTGATCTTCTGCAATCAATGCATCAAGGAGTTCATCTAAAGCTTGCCCTTCCATGATCTGTTCGATCTTGTAAAGGGTTAGGTTAATGCGATGATCGCTAACGCGCCCTTGAGGGAAATTATAGGTACGAATTCTCTCAGATCTATCCCCGGAGCCGACTTGGTTTTTACGAGATGCTGCCCGTTCAGCGTCTTTGCGCATACGTTCTGCCTCGTAAAGGCGAGCACGGAGAATTTTCATTGCTTTGGCTCTGTTTTTATGCTGAGAGCGTTCATCTTGCTGTGTAACGACAACACCTGTCGGAATGTGGGTGATGCGAACAGCGCTGTCTGTTGTGTTAACGTGCTGACCACCAGCTCCAGAGGCCCTATAGACATCAATCTGTAAATCTTTTTCATCGATGTGAATATCAACATCTTCAACCTCAGGTAAAACAGCAACGGTTGCAGCAGAGGTGTGAATACGTCCGCTTGCCTCTGTTTCAGGAACACGCTGGACTCGGTGTACGCCAGATTCAAATTTCAATCTTGCAAAAACACCTTTGCCCGTGATGGAAGCACTGGCTTCACGAATAGCGCCAAGACCTGAATCTGCACTGCTTAAAAGCTCAAATTTCCAACCTTGAATCGCTGCGTAGCGTTGATACATCCTCAGAAGGTTTGCCGCAAATAAACCAGCCTCTTCGCCGCCTGTGCCGGCCCTTACTTCTAAAATAGCGCTTCTTTCATCATCTGCATCTTTAGGCAGCAAAAGGATGCGAAGATTCTGCTCCATCTCAGGAAGTTTATTTTTTAGATCAAGCCATTCACTTTCAGCAAGAGCTTTCATTTCTGAATCCATACTACTATCAGACATAAGAGATTCAGCTTCCTTTAGATCGGCTTTACATTTATGTAATTCTCTAATGGCGGCAACTATATCTGTGAGGTCAGAATATTCCTTTGAAAGCTTAGCAAAATCATTGGTATCTGCCATAGTATGGGTTGCCAAAGCATCGCTAAGCTCTTCATGGCGTTGAATAAGGCGATTTAATTTTTGATCAAAAGACATTTAAAACTCATTAAATTAAAGAAGATAAGTATGAAATTAGATGGTTGTAGTCAACCGTAGTTTCTTTGTTTGTATCGGTTTCAGTGGATTGTAGATTTCGAACTTTTACTTGTTTTTGGGCGAATTCATCGCTGCCGAAAACAACAGCAGTACTGCAAAGAGCTTTGTCAGCTTGTTTAAAACGTTTACCGAGATTTCCTTTTAAAAATACCTCTGCTGTAAATCCGTTTGACCTAAGTTCTTGTGTCAACCGAACAGCTTCAAGATCAAGCTCGTCACCAATAGGAATGACGGCAATTCGTAAATTTGGTTTTGTTTGAAATTCTGGTAATAATAAGGCTAAACGATCAAGGCCAACTGCCCAACCAACACCAGGAATAGAAGGTCCGCCCATTTGCTGCATCAATCCATCATAACGTCCGCCGCCGCCAAGGGCATCTTGAGCACCAAGAGATGTCGTTTTAAATTCAAAAGCCGTATGGCAATAATAATCAAGGCCGCGAACCAAATGAGGGTTAAGCTCATACTCAATTTTTAAGATGTCTAAACCCTTTAAAACAGTTTCAAAAAATGCTTTTGATTCGCCATTTAAATAAGCTTCAAATTTAGGGGCAGTTGAACTAATTTTCTGATCATTTTCATCTTTTGAATCCAAGATTCGTAAAGGATTGCGCTCCAGTCTGGATCGACTATCTTCTGAAAGATCTTTTTCATATTTTGAAAAATACTGAATCAAAGCCTCTTTATAGAGTTGACGGCTTTCTAGATCTCCAAGCGTGTTTAGATTAATCTTATAATCTTTTATACCAAGGGTTTTTAAAATATGATCAGCCAGCGCAATGCATTCAACATCAGCATAAGGTGATTCTTGCCCTAAACATTCCACGCCAAGTTGATAAAACTGGCGGTAACGACCCTTTTGGGGGCGCTCATAACGAAACATAGGCCCTGAATAAATGCGTTTTTGGGGCAACGTTTGCGTCAGTTTTTCACTAATGATGGCCCTTACAACAGAAGCGGTCCCTTCGGGGCGAAGTGTCATTGATTCATTATTTCGGTCAAGAAATGTATACATCTCCTTGCCAACAATGTCTGAGGTTTCCCCTAAGGTCCTTTTGAAAACGGAAGTGTATTCAACAATCGGCGTTTCGATCGATTCATAATTATAAAGCAATGCAATTTCTTCTGCTGTTCTTACAATACGCTTTTGACGATCAAACTCTGCACCTAAAAGATCCCGCATGCCACGAACTGGTTGTAAAGACATAATTTTCTTTAACCTTTTTTAAGCTGTCATTTGTTCAACTGCATCTTCGCAGCGTATACAAATGCCGTTATGTTTGCGAGCGGCTTCTTCTGTTTGTGCAACTTCAGGCAGAACACGCCAGCAACGAGCGCATTTTTCGCCATCTGCCAAATTAACGACAACCCCAACATCACTGACATCATCTAAGGTTACTGCGTTTGCAGGTGGCTGGGCAATAACAAGTGTTGCAGCCGAGGTAATTGCCAGTTCTGCAAGATCAACATTTTGTAAAACTGAGGCAATCTCTGAGGACACATAGATTGCAATATGCGCTTGCAAACTAGATCCAATTGTCTTTGCGGACCTTTCAATTTCTAAGGCATTGGTCATAACACGCCTAACATTACGAATAATGTCCCATTGTTTTGAAAGAACATCATTTCCCCATTCGTTTGCAAAGCTGGGAAATATTTGCTCATGAATGCTTTCATTTTTGGATAATGAATAGGCTTGCCAGGCTTCTTCGGCTGTGAAACTTAGGACAGGTGCTAACCAATGAACAAGTGATACGAAAACATGATTCATAACGGTTCTCGCAGCTCGGCGCTTGATTGAATTTTCAGGATCACAATAAAGGCAATCTTTTCGGATATCGAAATAAAATGCCGATAAATCAACAGAACAAAATGTATGTAAGGCTGTATAAAATGTTGGGAAATCATATTCCTTTACACATTTTTTATGCAGATCATCAAGCATCGTTAATTGATGAAGAACCCATTTTTCAAGGGCGGGCATTTGATCATATGCGATTTCTTCTGAATCTTTATAATCAGCAAGCGCGCCCAAGAGATACCTTAATGTATTGCGAAGACGTCTGTAAATGTCCTCTTGATGTTTAAGAATTTCTTTACCAATGCGTAAATCTTGAGTGTAGTCAGAGCCTACAATCCAAAGCCTTAAGATGTCAGCGCCAAGGGTGTTCACAACATCTTCAGGAGAAACAACATTCCCCAAAGATTTTGACATTTTGTAGCCTTTTTCATCTAAAACAAACCCATGTGTCACGACTTGTTTGTAGGGAGCTCTGCCAGTAGTGCCGCAAGATTCAATTAAAGAGGATTGAAACCAACCGCGATGTTGATCTGAACCTTCAAAATAAAGATCAGCAGGCCATTTTAATTCTGGTCTTTGTTTGAGAACAAAGTATTGACTACAGCCGCTTTCAAACCAAACGTCCAAAACGTCCATGACTTTTTCATAGTCGTCGGCATTATATTGATCCCCTAAAAAGTATGTTGCGTCATGGATATGCCAGGCCTCAATCCCTTTTTCTTCAATAGCTTTGATGATGCGGATATTAACATCTTTGTCATTAAGGGGCACGCCGGTTTTCTTATTAACAAAGAGAGTAATCGGAACACCAAGGGTTCGCTGCCTTGATATGCACCAGTCAGGTCTGTTTTCAACCATGCTGGAAATTCTATTTTTACCTTGCGCTGGAAACCATTCAACTTCATCGATTTGATCCATTACCTTGCTTCGCAAAGCATCGATATTGATAAACCACTGTGAGGTTGCTCTAAAAATAAGAGGAGCTTTTGACCTCCATGAATGAGGATAACTGTGGACTAACTTGCTGCTATGTAAAAGAGCATTTACCTTTTTAAGTTCCTCTAAAACAGACGGTGCGACTTTGTACACATGTTTGCCGGCGAAAAGAGGGACGTGAGCATAATAAAGCCCATCATCTTGAACGGTTGCGGGAACTTCAATGCCATGCGCTTGACCAACAGCAAAGTCTTCAACACCATGACCAGGCGCTGTATGAACAAGGCCTGTGCCGCTTTCCGTTGTTACATGATCACCCGGCAAGAGTGGTACATCAAAATCATAACCAAAGCCACGCCATGGATGAGCGCAAATCATTCCTTGCAATTGGCTACCTGACAATGTGTGAATAATGTTATGAGCGGTTATACCAACCTTTGTACAAAAATCACCCACTAACTCTTTAGCAAGGATTAATTTTTGGCCTTTAGCTATTAGGTCCGTTTCCTCTTTCACTTCAAGGACGACATATTCAAATTCAGGGCCATAGGCAATGGCTCTGTTACCAGGAAGCGTCCAGGGCGTTGTTGTCCAAATAACCATCGCTGCATCTTTAAGCGCTGCAACAGATGACTTTATCACGTCAAACTTTACATAAATAGATTCACTGGTGTGTTCTTTGTATTCAACTTCAGCTTCAGCTAAGGCTGTTTTTTCAACAACAGACCACATCACAGGCTTTAAACCTCTGTACAAAAGTCCATTTTCCAAAAAAGCTAAAAGCTGGCTAGCGATATGGGATTCGCTTTGGTGATCCATTGTATTGTAAGGATTTTTCCAATCAGCAATAATACCAAGCCTTTGGAATTCCTCTTTTTGAACTTCCATCCATTTCGCTGCAAAAGTACGACACTCAGCAATAAACTCTAAAGGAGGAACATCATCTTTTTGGATGTTCTTAGCGCGGTAGGCTTCTTCGATTTTCCACTCAATTGGCAAACCATGACTGTCCCAACCTGGAACCATTGGTGCATCATAGCCCATCATTTGATGTGTTTTGTTAACAATATCTTTTAAAACCTCTGACAAAGCATGACCTATATGAATATGACCATTGGCATAAGGCGGGCCAAAGTGCAGAACAAATTTTTCTCTTCCTTTTGATTTAGAGCGAAGCTTGTCATAAAGCTTAATGTCTTGCCAGTACTTTAGAAATTCAGGTTCCATTTTTGAAAGACCTGCCTTCATAGAAAAGTCAGTTTTAGGCAGAAAAACAGTATTTTTATAATCCATTATTTTCAGTGATCAGAAATTTTTAAAACAATATCGTTTAAAATAGCCCTAAAGCTTCCCTGAGGGAAGAAAAGTTTTTAAAAAGCAGGATTAAGGTATCGACATCTTAAAAAGAATGCGTTAAAAAAGAAACTAAGCAAGGGCGCCTAGCTCAGTTGGTAGAGCAGCTGACTCTTAATCAGCGGGTCAGAGGTTCGAATCCTCTGGCGCCCACCAAAAAAATCAACGGTTTCTTGAAGATTTAATTCATAAAGGTAAACCTCGGTCTAAGCCGGAGTGACTCCAGGAGTTTGACAGATACAGAGGTAGGTGACTTTCC
>JAIEPD010000028.1 GCA_019749935.1 Alphaproteobacteria bacterium | reverse complement strand
ATTTTAATGTAGCAAGAAAATGCGGGGGGCGCTACATCCACGGGGCTAGCCCCGTGGTTTTATGCGCTATATAAATGGAGTATTCAGGGCAGCATCTCGAACTTCACAATTCGCACGCTTTTTAAGCAACATATCAATTACTCTGAGATTTCGTTCTGTTGAAACTTCACGACATAAATCCATTAATAGGGTATTTCCTTTTATCACCTTTCCTTGCTTATCTATGCTGACACTAAAGCGATCAACATCAATACCTGGTATATGTAATGCATAACCAAAATTCGTATAAGCTTCATTCAGGTGTTTTTCAGACGCAAGAAAAATCAGCTTATAAGCATGCTATAATAAACCTATCTTCTCTCCCTCATAACTTATTATTTTTCCATTAATTCTCTCTGGTCTTGAAGCCTCCTCTGGATTTTCCACACCATGCATTTCTAAATATTGCATAGCCATTTGATTTGATCCTTCTGTCAAAGTATCTTCACCCTCCATGCAATACCCATGATTACTTAACAATGAGAAGAACATTATAAATGAAAGTATCCCTAATAATTTCATAATTTCTCCTAATTAAATATAGATTATTATTTTACATTGCAAATATAATGATTATTAAACATTTACGCTACAAGAAAGTTTATTTTTGACTCTTATAATAAATCATCCAGCCTATTGTTGTAATTCTCTTTTTTGATTACACTGAAGGTAATCCATTTAAAGGAAATCTATGTATCTGTTTTTCTTATTTCTTTTTTTAGGGGGGTTTACCTCCCCTTTGATGGCAGGCTATCCTGAGCCTTGGCAGATGACTTTTCAAAAGGCAGCATCCCCTATGATGGAGGGGATTGAAGAAATGCATAGCCTTTTGCTGATTATCATCACCTGCATCGCGCTTTTTGTTATCGCTCTTATGGGATATGTCATTTACAAATTCAGGGCAAAGAAAAACCCAATCGCCAGCAAAACATCCCACCATGTCGTTTTAGAGATTATCTGGACATTAGTTCCCGTCATAATTTTGACAGTGATTGGCGCCCCTTCTTTAAAGCTTTTGTTCAAACTGGATAAACCACAAGATGCGCAAATGACGATTAAGGTCATAGGCCGCCAATGGTACTGGAGTTATGAATACCCAACAAACGACCCAAGCAAACCAATTGCCTTTGACAGTTATATGATCGAAGATAAAGATTTAAAACCAGGCATGCATCGTTTGCTAGAAGTTGATAATCGCGTCATTGTTCCCGTTGATACAACGGTTCGCGTGCTTGTAACATCAACAGATGTGCTGCATAGTTTTGCCGTGCCCGCCCTTGGCATCAAAAAAGATGCTGTTCCTGGTCGCATTAATGAAACCTGGTTCCGCATTGCTAAAGAGGGAGTTTATTATGGACAATGCTCTGAATTATGTGGTGTGCGCCACGGATTTATGCCAATTGCTATTCACGTTGTGACAAAAGCGCAGTATGATGAGTGGTTGAAAAGTAAAGGGGCTTAAGATACGCATATGATAGACTCTTCTCATGCATCTCATCCAACTGGTTGGCGACGATGGATTTTATCCACCAATCATAAAGATATCGGAACGCTTTATATTATCTTTGCAATCGCCGCAGGCCTTCTTGGTGGTTTTTTATCAATGCTTATTCGCGCCCAATTAATGCATCCAGGCGGTACTTTTTTAAATGGCGATCATCAACTTTATAACATCATTATAACGGCTCATGGCTTGTTGATGATCTTCTTTATGGTAATGCCAGCTCTTATTGGCGGCTTTGGGAATTGGTTTGTGCCGATTATGATTGGCGCCCCTGATATGGCGTTTCCACGGCTGAACAATGTTAGTTTTTGGCTTTTAATCCCTTCCCTTATTTTATTGTTACTAGCAGCCTTTACCAGTACGGGCGCTGGAACGGGTTGGACGTTTTATCCCCCCTTAAGCGCCATGATTGGCCACCCTGGACCGTCGGTTGATTTTATGCTTTTAAGCTTGCACGTGGCAGGGGCTTCTTCAATTTTAGGGGCCATTAATTTTATCACAACTATTTTCAACATGCGCACCCCTGGGATGACCTTTCACAAAATGCCATTGTTTGTTTGGGGAATGTTGATCACATCTTTCTTACTTCTTTTAGCGGTTCCAGTCTTGGCTGGCGGCATTACCATGCTGCTCACTGACAGAAATTTCAGCACTACATTTTTTGAACCTGCTGGCGGCGGGGATCCTGTTTTGTTTCAGCATTTGTTTTGGTTTTTTGGCCATCCAGAAGTTTATATTATGATCCTGCCCGCCTTTGGAATTGTCAGTCATATCATTTCAACATTTTCCAAAAAGCCTGTTTTTGGCTACCTTGGTATGGCTTATGCCATGGTTTCAATTGGCGTCCTTGGGTTTGTGGTTTGGGCCCATCACATGTTCACCGTTGGCCTTGATGCGTCCGTTAGGGCTTACTTTACAATCGCAACCTTAGTAATTGCTGTTCCAACCGGCATTAAAGTTTTTAGCTGGATTGCCACCATGTGGGGTGGATCGATCACCTTTAAAACACCGATGTTGTTTGCCACCGGCTTTGTTTTATTGTTCACAATCGGCGGCTTAACAGGTGTGGTCTTGGCTAATGGAGAAGTGGACGTTGTCCTTCATGATACCTATTATGTTGTCGCCCATTTTCATTATGTTTTATCCATGGGCGCTGTGTTTGGTTTGTTTGCTGGATTCTATTATTGGATTGGGAAGATGTCTGGTTATCAATATAACGAACGCCTTGGAAAAATTCATTTCTGGCTTACGTTTGTTAGTGTGAACGTTTTGTTTTTTCCTATGCATTTCTTAGGTTTAGCAGGCATGCCAAGACGCATTCCTGATTACCCTGATGCCTATTCGGGCTGGAATTATGTGGCATCCCTTGGTGGATTTGGCTCTGGCTTTGCAACCTTGTTTTTCTTGTATATTGTCTACCGAATTTTCAAAAACAAAGTTCCTTGTCCCGCCAACCCATGGGGCGAAGGTGCAACAACCTTAGAATGGACAATCCCCTCTCCGCCTGCGTTTCATACCTTTGATGAACAACCACCAGTTCCAAATCAATGATACAAACGACGCATTTGTACAATTCCGACGTCTTTGACTATTGGCAGCTGTTAAAACCAAGGGTTATGTCGCTTGTCATCTTTACGGGCCTTTGTGGAATGCTAGCAGCGCCGGGGCAGATTCATCCCATCCTTGGTTTTACAGCAATTTTAAGCCTTGCCATCGGTGCTGGTGCCGCAGGTTGTTTGAACATGTGGTGGGAAAAAGACAGTGATGCCCTGATGAAACGCACTGCAGATCGCCCCCTCCCAGCGGGACGCGTTGATCCAGATACCGCCCTTGCCTTTGGAATTATTATGGCCTGTGGCTCGGTTCTGACCATGATGGTTGCCGTTAATTTAGTGGCAGCAAGTCTGTTAGCCTTTACTATCTTTTATTATATCATCATTTACACTAATCTTTTAAAACCCAGAACCCCGCAGAATATTGTCATTGGCGGCGCTGCAGGAGCCCTGCCACCTGTTATTGGCTGGGCTTCGGTTACAGGAACAGCCCCCATAGAAGCATGGTCGTTATTTTTGATTATCTTTCTTTGGACGCCTGCCCATTTTTGGGCTTTGTCCCTACACTGTAGTGAGGATTATAAAAAGGCTGGCATTCCGATGCTTCCTTGCGTAAAGGGAGTTGATGCCACCAAGAGACAAATCTTTATTTATACACTTTTAACCGTGATATCTTCTTACTTGCCCTGTTATCTTGACATTGCGCAGGACCTTTACTTGGTAGTAGCATCAATCCTTGGGATAGGATTTATCGGCTTGGCGATAGCCGTTTGTTATTTTAACAAAAGCCCTTTAAGCCTTTTTAGCTATTCTATTTTCTATCTTTTTTTTCTGTTTTTAGGTTTAGTTATTGGGTCATAAAGAATCATTATGAGTTGGCAAATGACAGGCAATAATTGTCCCTTCATTTTCCTGAGAAGCAAGAGATACAAATCCGCCATGCAGCTCAACCAGACTTCTAACCAAAGATAAGCCAAGCCCAGCCCCCATTTGATTGCTTTGGGTCATCGTGCCATGCTGAAACAGATCAAAAATCTTTTCTTGATCATTTGGGCTAATGCCAACGCCTGTATCTTTGACGGCAATAACAATATGACCTGGTTTTTCTGTGTCATCTGTGACAGTTAAAATTATCTTGCCACCTGTGGGGGTAAATTTAATAGCATTGGTTAAAAGGTTAAAGAGCGCATGCTTTAATCTACGCGTATCTCCTTGAATTACCTTAACATTGCTCGTGTTTTCGATGATCAGCTCAAGCCCCTGATCATGAGCACGATTGTAGACAAGGTCCACGAGGCTATTTAGGAATTTATCAAGCTGAATCTCTTGAAAATCAAGACTAAGCTTACCTGCTTCTATATTCGCCAAATCTAACATATCATTAATTAAGTTCATCAACCGATCCGAAGCATCCGAAATCCCCTGACAATAATCAAGCTGGCGCTCATTCATCTGACCAAAATACTGATTAATCAGAATCTCAATGAACCCGACAATCGTATTAAGGGGTGACTTTAATTCGTACGAAACAAGGGATATAAAGTCTGATTTTAATCGGTCGGCTCTTTCTAGAGTTTGGGTGCGTTCTTGCAAAGCTTGCTCAAATCTCCAACGATCCGATACGTCAACAAAGCTCATCAAATGCGAACCATCTGGCAAAGGAATGTAAGAATATTCAATCATACGATCATGATCTAATCTAAATTGCCCATGACTGCTTTGACGAAGGCTTACAATATCCATCATTCGTTTACGCCATAGCTTGCTTTCATTAGGGTCACTGAAAAGAGGAGCAACACTTTTTAAAAGCTCATTAATATGAAGTTCAGCCGCTCTTTCTTCATCTGACAAATGCCAAATTCTGCCCATAGCCGGGTTTGAGAGACGGACACGATTATCACTGCCAAACACAACAATGCCCTCATAAAGGTGATCAAGTGTTTCCTTTTGAACTGCAACAAGCGTGTTATATCCTCTCTCAAGCATTAATTTATCTGTAATGTCATCAAATAAATACAAAAGGCCCCCTAAAGGATGAGGAGAAATAACAAGGCGCAAAGTTTGCCCACTGGGTTGGTTTAAAACTTCGTGAATTGGATACAAAAGGTTTTTAAACAACTCCATTCTCGCCCGTTTATGGTTCAAGAAATTAGGATATTCTGGCAGGAAACGTCTCTCTCTTAAGTTCTCTAATACCTCACCTAACGTTGGCCTGCTATAAAGCCACGCTTCATCTAATTCAAAAGTTTTACGATAAGCATGATTGAAAAATTTGATCCGCGTATCAGGTCCATAAATCGCAATAGGAGCAGAAATTTGATCCAAGACCTCTTGATGGGCATTTATGTGGCTGGATAATTCTAATTCAGCCTCTTCAATCTCGGTTATATCAATTGCATATCCAACAGTTATTCGAGTATCAGGAATCGGTATTTCTGCAATTTCCATAAAACGACGTTGACCAGATACGACAAGATGCGTTCGAATCACCTGTTTTCTTTTGGATTCAAGAGCTTTTCTTGAGAGATCATAAGTGCTGGCTTGATAACGAGAATCAATTAATTCTCTATTTTCTGCAATAACTCTGTGTGCACTGGTCTCAAGAGCTCCTGCATAAGCCAAGTTACAGTATTGGATGCGACCATTTTCATCCCTATGCCACAAAGCAAGTGGAGCAATATCCACCAATGTGCGAAGCATTTCAATTTCATCATTTTTTTCTTTTTGATACGCTTGATGCAAGCCTTTCTCATGAATCGTTTCTGTGGCATCTGCAAAACACAAAATAACCATCTGTCTAGAGGTAGAAATCGATTGGCTATAACGCAAAGGCAAAGAATCACAAGTAACAGAGCGTCCTTTCACCTCTAAAAACTGTGTCGCCTCAAATATAGGGAGTTGAAGGATAAAGTCGCCTCCAAAATCACTAAGATGTGTTAACGCCCTTTGAAAAGGGCTGAAGCTAGATTCTCCTAGGATTTTATAAAGATCAGATGTTTGCAAAGGTTGATCGAGATCAAAATGCAATATTTCACGAAGGGATGTTGAGCACGTTAAAAAACTATCGCCTTCATACCAATAACACCAAGCATTTGCTAAATTATTTAAAAGGATGTTTTGAGCATGGTTCTCTACGATGAGGACCTGGGATTTGATATATAGATTTCTGTTCCGTTGATATAAATATATAAAAGCACCAAGAATGGTACAGCAAACAAAGATAAAAAGGGCTAGATCAAAACCCACCATCAACATTACATTTTAATAAAATTTTAATTAATGGTAGCAAATATAATAGTATTTGAAAACCTTAATGGTACCTCTTGTCATTCCGAAAAGTAGGTGAGTCCAAGCTTTCTTAGGTTACAAACCACTTATCCAGAATCTCAGGACATTTGCTAACAGGCGGCATAAGATCCCGGACACCAAGTCTAACTATGCGACAAGCCGCAGTTCGACTAGGTTCCGGGATGATAAACTCTTAGTTGCTTTACAAAAGCTGCTAACCTTCTATCAATTAAGAGGCAAGCTTTTACAGGCCGTCTCTATACTTTCTTCAAGTTGAGCAGTGAATTCTGCCCTGGACAAACCACTTGGAATCGGCTTTAGAAATCTTAAGATAATCACACCCGGCCTTTTAATAGGACTACGGCGTCCCCAAAAAACGCCCGAATTAAGGGCGACCGGCAAAACGGATACGTTCAAATCACGATAAAGGGCCGCAATACCAGGTTGGTAAACGCCTGGCTCTCCAGCCTTTCCGCGCGTTCCTTCTGGAAAAATAAGAATAGAACGACCATTTCTGACTGCATCTCGACCTTGATGGACAAGCACTTTAATCGCTTTGCTACCGGCATCTCTATCAATAACAATTGAATTTAATTTTTTTAAGTATTGACCGAAAACCGGGATGTAAATCAATTGACGTTTTAAAACAATTTGAAATTCATCAATCAAAGTCGAAAAAATTATTGTCTCCCACGCTGATTGATGTTTACACGCAAGAATGTAAGGGCCCTTTTTTGTTGCTTCTTCTAGATTTTCAAGGCCTTCAATTTTGTAATCCAGACCAACGATAAACTTTAACCCTAAAAGATTCATCTTTGTCCAAAATCGATACATCCACATGGTCCATGATCTTGGAAATAAAAGCATTATGGGAAAAAGAATTACAAAATAGAAAAACGTCCATACATAAAAAACAAAATCAAACACAACAGATCTAATTAAAATCATCCACGCATTCCCTCAAAAGATTTTAAGAATATTCCTTCACACACCGTAACGGCTTGCCCAGACAGAGTCACGCGCTCTCCCTGAAGACCAACTTTTAAAACACCACCTCGTTTTGAAGCTTGATACGCAAGGAATTCATTTTTCTCAAGAACTTTAGACCAAAAGGGAGCAAGTCTGCAATGAGCAGAACCGCAAACAGGATCTTCTGGAATACCAACACTTGGCGCAAAATAACGAGAGACAAAATCATAAGGCTCCTGCCCTAAAGTTGTAACAATCACTGCGCGGCACGGTATCTTTTCAATAAGTGACAAATTGGGTTCTAAATTCGTAACGCTTTCAATATCACTTAGAACGACCAGATAAAGAACATCATCTTTATAAACGGATTCTATGACAACATCCCCTAATGCATCACTTAAAAACTCTGGCATCGGACAGGGAACAACCTCTCGCGCAGGAAAGTTTAAAGTAATCCATTTACCCTCTTTTTGAGCGGTTAAAGGCCCGCCTAAAGATTCAAAAGTGATTAAATCACATGTTGTCTTTTGCTGTTCCCATAAGATATGAGCAGCTGCGAGCGTTGCATGTCCACAAAGAGGCGCTTCATCACGTGGGGAAAACCAACGAATATGAAAATGATGGTCTGATTTTTGCCTAACAAAAGTCGTTTCAGACCAATTTAATTCTGCGGCCATTTGTTGCATTGCTTCGGTATCAGGAAACTCATCCACAAGACAAACTCCCGCTGGATTTCCTTGGAAAGAAATGTTTGTAAATGCATCAACAAGCCAAAGTTTATGATTGGATAACAACGGATAAAACCTTTTGCTATATCGTCCTATAAGTAGTGAACTCTAAACCCTTAGCACGGATATCAATTTTCAATCTACAGTTTTTTATTCCCTGCGACTCGGTTATGTGTTATAAAATTTTTAAAATAGAATTCGTAAAATATATATCAAGCAAATTTAAGGGTACATGAAGTGAAAAGAACGTATCAACCTAGCAAAATCGTTAGAAAACGTCGTCATGGTTTTCGTGCGCGCATGGCAACTGTAGGCGGACGTCGTGTTATTGTGGCTCGTCGTGCAAAAGGACGTAAAAGACTGTCTGCATAAAGTTTTTAATTCATGCCTCTGACCCGTCTAAAAAAGAGAACAGATTATTTGCGGGTTGCAGAAGCAAGAACTGTTACAAAAACTCAAACTGTTATCGTTCAATGTTGTTATTTAAAGAGGAACGCAGATCAGCCAGTAGAAATTAGAGCAGGCTTTACTGCAAGCAAACGCGTTGGAAATGCGGTTTATAGAAATCGCGCGAAACGTCGCTTAAAAGCTTGGGTAGATAAAAATTTAAAAGCTAAAATTCCGATTTTTTTTGATGGAAATATTGATTTTGTCTTTATAGCCCTTACATCTACAGTAAATGCTGATTTTTCCAAGCTTTCAGCCGATTTAGAATTCAGTGTAGAACGCTGTTTAAGGCAAGTGACTACAAACAAGGATAAGGTTACAACATGTTAAGGAGAGATGTATGGCGCGACTCGTGATTGCTTTAATACATTTTTATCGTTGGATTATATCGCCTTTTTTGTCCCCTAGATGTAGGTTTGAGCCGACTTGTTCTAGGTATGCTATTACTTCTATTGAATTTCATGGGCTCGCAAAAGGTTTATGGCTAACATTAAAGCGATTAGCCCGCTGTCACCCTTATGAAAAGATCGCACAGCAAATTGGCTCAAGCTGGGGATATGATCCAGTTCCTATGCCAAAACCTGCAAATAAACCCTCCCCCTCCCATCCCACTTTGAACTCTTCTAATTAATTAAGGTTATCTTTTATGTCTGAGCAACGGAATCTGGTCGTAGCTATTGGTTTATCACTTGCTATTTTAATTGGTTTTAATTTCTTTTATGAAAAACCCAAATATGCTGAAGCAATCCACAATTCTGAAATTGCAAAGACACATCCGCAAAACGCTGTTGCTACCCTTGATAAAACTTCCATCGAGCCTTCTAAAATCGTTGAACGTTCTGAAGCACTTTCTTCAGAGTCAAGGATTATCATCCAAACCCCTAAATTGCACGGCTCTATCAATTTAAAAGGAGCCAGACTCGATGATATTACGTTGGCTGAATATCATGAAACAACGGATCCAAAAAGTTCTGAGATTATGCTGCTGAGTCCACAAAATACAAAAGGAGCCTATTTTGCCGATTTTGGATGGCAAGGTCAAGGTAAACTGCCCGATGTAAATACAGTCTGGAAAATCAAACAGGGCTCAAATCCTACAGTAACGACATTGACTTCAGAACACCCAGTAACTTTAATCTTTGACAACGGTGCTGGTCTTCGTTTTGAGCGAACTTTTTCAGTTGATGAAAATTACCTCTTTACCGTAAGCGACAAAGTTGTGAACAACAGTCATGAAGAAATTAAGTTACAACCCTACGGCAGGATTACAAGAATTGGAACTCCTCAAACGAGCGGATATTATATCCTACATGAAGGTGCCATTGGCGTGGTGGAAGAACGCCTTAAGGAGTTTGATTACTCGAAGCTAATCAAGGAAAAAGAAGTCATTCAAACCTCAAAAGGTGGCTGGGTTGGCTTTACCGATAAATATTGGCTTGTAGCACTGGTTCCAGATCAAGGTCTATCTGTTCAAACGCGCTTTAGCGGAACCGATGCTGAAATATACCGCGCTGAAATCAATAATGGGGAACATGTTTTAAAACCAGGATCTTCACTTGATTACAAACAACATCTCTTTTCCGGTGCAAAAGTTCTAAGGCTGCTTGACAATTATGAGGAAAAACAAGGATTCAAACGTTTTGATTTAGCCGTTGATTTTGGTTGGTTTTACTTTGTAACTAAACCTTTATTTTATGTCTTAGAATTTCTGCATCAGCTTTTAGGGAATTTGGGTGTTGCAATTTTAGTATTAACCGTTTTGGTTAAGATTTTATTTTATCCATTAGCGAATAAATCCTTTAACTCTATGGCGCGCATGAAAATCATGCAGCCGCAAATGGAAAAAATTAAACAAAAATATGCGAATGATAAAATGCGCATGAACCAAGAGTTAATGGATCTTTATAAGCGAGAAAAAATTAACCCAATGTCTGGGTGTTTGCCTATGTTAATTCAGGCCCCTATATTTTTCTGCTTATACAAAGTGTTTTTTGTCACAATTGAAATGCGACATGCCCCCTTCTTTGGCTGGATTCATGATCTTTCGGCGCCAGATCCAACCAGTTTCTTTAACTTGTTTGGGCTTTTGCCGTGGGATGCACCTTCATTCTTAATCATTGGTGCCTTGCCCCTTTTGATGGGAGCCACAATGATTCTTCAACAACGTTTGAATCCTCAACCCGTTGATGCAACCCAAGCAAAAATTATGTTAATCATGCCATTGATGTTCACCTATTTGTTTGCATCCTTTCCAGCTGGTCTTGTTATTTATTGGGCTTGGAGCAACATTCTCTCGATTGCACAACAAATGCTAATAACAAAACGAGCAGAGAATGTACCCATTTCAACTAAAGCCAAAAAGAGATGAGAGAGAGTCTTGAGCATTTAAATGAGCTTTGGGATTGGGGGCAGTGGCTCTTTACGCAAGAGTGTAGGTTTTTAAGAGGCGTTGAAAAGCTTGAAGACTTGCCAGAGTTTTTCTTGCCAGAAGTTGCTTTTGCTGGACGTTCAAATGTTGGAAAATCAAGCTTGATTAATAGTCTGACAGGTCGTTTGACATTAGCCCGCACATCAAATACTCCAGGTCGCACTCAACAGTTGAATTTTTTTTCTCTTGATGAGCGATTGATATTAGTAGATATGCCAGGTTATGGATACGCAGAAGCCCCAAAAACTTTGGTTGCTCGTTGGCAAAAGCTAATCAAACAGTACTTAAAAGGTCGACCCACCCTTCATCGCGTTTTCCTTTTGATAGACAGTCGTCATGGTTTAAAAGAAAATGACTTAGAGATGATGAAAATGCTTGATGAAGCGGCTATGTCCTATCAAGTTGTTTTAACTAAAGCAGATAAAATCAAACCAACAGCAGCAACCAAGGTGCATGGAGAAACATTAGAAACCTTACAAAAGCATCCTGCCGCTCATCCCCATGTTATTTTAACCAGTTCAAATTCAAAAACCGGAATCGATCATTTAAAAGCAGAAATTTGTCTGTTTGCTAATCGGTGAAAATCCTTTGTAATATTCTCAAAAATTAAAAAGCCAATTCAATTTTCATCCAAACCAACTTTTGAACCAAGGTTCAGTAATATTAAACTCTGTCATAAAACTTTTTTAGCTCCGTATAGAGATAAGAATTTTCCTAGCCTTGTGCCTTGAAAATCTTGGGACATATCAGAACCTATATAAAATGATTACGTATTTTTCATTACGAGAAGCGGAGCTCTGTTGTAATAGATATTTTCAAGTACTTGGAGAGTATTACAGCGTTGCCCTACGGAAATCTGCGCTGCCAGGTCCTCTGGGCGCCTTGTGCTCGTTTTATATTGATTCTGCTATAATTTTAAATTTGGCATTATATAAGCAGGAATATAAATAAAATTTTATTAAATTTAATTTTAATGCCTAATCCCCACCCAATTTTCTCGCCCACCGAAAAGGGCGGGGGGAATGCCCTCTCACCGATAATGGCAAAATGGAAAATCTCTCCCGTCCAGGTTTTTCCCCACTTAAAAAACCTGTCAAACCCTTCATCAAAAATAAACGTTTATGAATAGCACTTCCTATTCTGTATGTTAATATAGGTTTTATTTTTAAAATGTCAATAAGTGATAAAAAAATAAATTGGATTGATCCAATCATTTTAAATATGACAGCCTAAACTATCTTACCCAAAAACCTCTCCAATCCGGTCAATAGCCCAATCGAGAGCATTTTTGGAAATAACCAAAGGCGGCGCAAATCGAATCACTGTTTCATGCGTTTCTTTAGAAAGAATTCCTTTTTTCATCAATTCTTCACACAGAACTCTTGCAGATTTTAAGTTAGGGTCAATATCGACGCCAATCCAAAGCCCACGGCCGCGCACCTCTTTTACAAACGGGTTTTTGATTTGCTTTAAGGCTTTTAGAAAATAATCACCAAGGTCCGCACTGCGTTCAATCAAGCTTTCTTCTTGCAAAATCTTTATCGCTTCCAGACCCACAACAGCTGCCAAAGGGTTTCCACCAAAAGTTGATCCATGACTGCCATAATCAAACACAGATAAAAGCTCTTTGCTGCCAACCACAGCTGAAATCGGTAAATACCCTCCCCCCAAGGCTTTACCCAAAATAACTGCATCTGGCTTCACATTCTCATGATCGCATGCTAAAATTTTACCTGTGCGCCCTAACCCTGATTGAATCTCATCCAAAAGAAGTAATACGTTATTGGATTTACAAATCCCTTCAATTTCTTTTAGCCATCCAGGAGGCGGAATATAGATCCCAGCCTCACCTTGAATAGGCTCGGTTAAAACAGCACAAGTATTGGGTGTCATTGCACCTGCTAAAGCTTTTGCATCTCCAAATGGCACAACCTTAAATCCTGGTAAAAATGGGCCAAAGCCAGATCGATAGTCTTCTTCGGTCGAAAAACTAACAACGCCCAGGGTACGCCCATGAAAATTACCGCGCATAACAATAATTTCAGCTTGATTGTCTGGGATTTTTTTATGTTTGTATCCCCACCGCCTAGCAGCTTTCAAAGCGGTCTCAACAGCTTCTACACCTGAATTCATCGGAAGAGCCATTTCCATATCAACAAAGGCGCAAAGAACCTCTAAAAATTCCCCAAGTTTGTCATTGTAATAAGCGCGCGAACACATGGTTAATTGGCCTGCTTGTTGTATTAATGCCTTTAAGATACGAGGATGACAATGGCCATGACTCACAGCTGAATAAGCAGACATCATATCCAAATACTTATTGCCCTTAATGTCCCAAAGCCAAGCCCCTTCACCTTTGCTTAAAACCACAGGCAAAGGATGATAATTCTGTGCACACCATTTGTTTTCTTGGGCTATATAAGCAGCTTCGTTTTTCATACCTCTTTTAGAACCTCATTGATCAAACTAATAATTAAATTGAGCGTTTTATTATCCTGGTCTTTGTCTGGATTAAATTCGGCTATCTCAAAAGCGAGGCAATTTGGATTTGATCTCAGCCCAGTTAGTAAAGGCAATAAATCCTTATCCATCAAACCGTTTTCCTCAACAGTTCCCGTACCAGGAGCAATTGATGGATCAAAGGCATCAACATCAATACTAACCCCAAAATAGGGCGTTGATTTCGTCACATGCTTATAGGCAGCCTGATAAGCCGTATCCAGCCCAATTTTCTCAATATCCTTTTGGAAAAAAACCTTCACTTGGTTTTCTTTTAGAAAATGAGCCTCGCCCTTTTCGTAGCTTCGAATCCCAAGCAATGCTAGATTTTCAGGATAAAGCTTTGGGGTAATTTGCCCTAAATTGACCCAATCCGCAAAACCTTTGCCCATTAATGTAGCTAATGGCATACCATGTGGCGACTGAGATTCACTTGTCATAGGAGTATGAGCATCCATATGCGCATCAAACCACAACAGTCCAAAATCACGCTCTGGCTCAGCTAAACGAACACCACTCCACGTTCCAATAGCAATGGAATGATCGCCTCCTATCACAATAGGAAATAATTCTTTTTGGATAAGGTCCATAATCAATGCGCTTAGACTTTCTGAAACTTGAGTAACTTGCGAAAAATGAGATGAAAGGGCATCTTTAGGAATTCTTGTATCAACTCTCAAAGAATCGGTTTTATGAAAATCCATATAAAAGATATCTGGATTTTCTTGGCTGAGGAGCTCTGGTAAAACCTTAGCGGCTTTCTTTGCGCCATTTGCTGCACGCATATCAGGAGCTCCCCAACCATTTCCAACAAAAATAACGGCTACTCTAGGCCTCATGATAACTCCAATAAATTAGCGACTCTCTTATTGGAACATGAGGCGAGATAGGAAATCAAGCAGAAGAAGCTGTACTCTCTAGTGTTAAATTTACGGAGGTAATTTTGGCCTTATTACAAAAAAGCATTCCCAGATTGAAAAGCATAAAAAGTGAAACAATTCCCCCAATAGGTATCATTGTCCCATCATAGAAAAACCCAACAATCGTAACACTTATACTGCCTACCAGCATTTCAGTTCCCCCTATAAAAGAGGTCATATTCCCAGTATTTTTCCCTTTCACACTTTCCATAGCGCATGCCATTGCATTGCCTAAAATAAATCCAATTCCCATCGATCCTGGAAAGGACAGCAAGAAAACAAACCATGGCGTTAATGTTAGATAATATGATCCAGCAATTAAAAGCAGCCCTGAGAATAATTTGAGACTTACCCCAAATATCAACAGATTCAAACATTCAATCTTTCCAACATGATGCTGATTAATTTTTGATCCAATAATATAAGCCCCAACCCCCATAGCCATAAAATAGCCATAAAACTCCGTAGGCAATCCCATACTTTGAATAAAAATAAACGGCATATTTGCAAGTTCAGCCCATATAACGCCTATGGTTAATCCTTGAACGAGTGCGCAGGACATAAAAATCGGATTTTTCATCAATATCAGTGTCGTTCTCCAAAATTCTTTGAAATATTTTGGAACAGAATGATGATGAGGATCTAAAAGTGTCTCAGGAAGTTTTTTCCACAAAATCACGTTTATAATAAACGCACTCATAGCAATGATGCACAAAGCAACATACCATGTAGAATAAGTTGCGATATAGCCGCCAGCAATTGGCGCAATACCTGGCGCAAGCGAGATAATCATGCACAATTTTGAAACAACTTTGGCATAGTCGCTTCCTTTAATGCGATCATAAATAGCTGCTAACCCTACTGAAACTGCAACACCTTCCCCGCACCCTTGAATAAAACGAGCAATCACAAAACTTGTAAAATTTGGAATAATAAGACAAGCAATGCTGCCAATACAAAACAAAGCCATTCCACCCAGGATAACGCTTCTTCGTCCATAATTGTCAGACAAAGAACCATATAAAAGAGAGGAAATTCCAACCCCAAACAAGTTAACACTAATCAAAAGCTGAACAACGCTTTCTTCCAAAGCATAATATTGACCTATTTGCGGCAAACTTGGCGCAAATAAATCACTACCCATAATGGTGATAACACACATCATGATAACAAGATTAATCAATAAATTATTATTAGACATTTTAAAACAACCTTTACTATGACCCTTCCTGTTTCAAATTCCGGGTTCGTTGTTTTTCGGAACTTCGGTGCTCATGTATTTCATATACACTCCGCTCCTCGATCCTCAAACGCCTGCCCGGCTTTTTGAAACACTTGGGGCATAAAGGATAAAAATACGATCCCTTGGCTTTTAGCCAATGAGTGTCGCGGACATCTTTTATGTGACACGACAATATCCCCAAAGGATTGGGGAACATTGTCGTTAGCGGGTTGCTTCTATCATAAACTTCTCTAATGTCTTTAGGAAAAAAGTTATTTACATACTAATACTTAGGTGAAAAAAGGAAAAAGTCAAGATAGGGATCATTTTTAATACCTATCAGGCACCCTATCCCCATCTGTTAAGTTGCCAAAACGCGTTAATTTACCATCAAAGAATAATTTGAGCGTGCCGACTGGGCCATGACGCTGTTTAGCGATAATGACTTCCGCCTGGTTGTAAATAGATTCCATTCGGCGTTGCCATTCAACGTGTTTTTCCGTCCCCTCAGGGGGCTCACGGCGCGCTTCGTAATATTCTTCACGAAAAACAAACATTACAACGTCTGCGTCTTGCTCGATAGATCCTGATTCTCTAAGGTCTGATAACTGCGGACGTTTATCATCACGCTGCTCAACCGCACGCGATAACTGAGATAACGCCAAAACAGGCACATTGAGTTCCTTTGCCAATCCTTTTAAGGCACGAGTAATCTCAGAAATTTCTTGAACACGATTATCTCCGCCGCGCTTGCTGCCACCTGCTTCTAAAAGCTGTAAATAATCAATTACAATTAAACCAATATTATGCTGACGTTTTAAGCGTCTAGCGCGATTACGAAGGCTAGTGACGGTAAGGGCTGGCGTATCGTCAATATATAAACCGATATTTCCGATGCGCCTACTAACCTCAACAAAGGTTGGAAAATCATCAGCTCTAATTTCGCCGCGTCTAATTTTATCCGATGAAATTTTTGATTCACTAGATAAAATACGCGTTGCTAATTGCTCTGATGACATTTCAAGCGAAAAGAAAGCAACGTTCGCGCCATCTTGTGATCGTTCCGCGTGATAAAGAGCAGCATTAAAGGCAATATTAGTGGCAAGGGCCGTTTTACCCATCGAAGGACGTCCCGCTAAAATCAATAAATCTGATGGATGAAGGCCACCAAGCCATTTATCCATATCAACAAATCCTGTTGTCACACCAACAACATGACTATCACGCTTAAAGGCAACCTCTGCTGTTTGAATTGCTTGGGTTAGGGCTGCATTAAAAGGGAGAGTGTTATTATTAAATTGCCCTTTTGTTGCAAGGTCATATAATTTTTTTTCAGCATTTTCAATGTGCTGAACTGCTGGCACTTCGATATCAAATTCGCGGGACTCAACAACCATTTCATGACCAATTTGAATCAATTGACGCCTTAGAAAAAGATCATGAATGAGACGGCCATAATCAGCTGTGCTAACAATCGACACAACTGAGTTAGCAAGATCCACTAAATAATGCGCGCCACCTAAAGGCTCAAGGGTTTTATCTTTATCAAAAAAATCTCTAAGGGTGATTGGATCCGCAATTTGCCCCCTGTCAACCAACCGTTGAATGGCATCATAAATACGTCCATGAATTTGATCAGCAAAATGCTCAGGCCTTAAATAATCGCTGACATGCTCCAGGCCAGGGTTATTTAAAAGAAGGGCACCTAATAATGCCTGCTCAGCCTCTAAATTATAAGTCAAAGATTCCGCAGGAAAGCCCCCTTTCCCAGTTTCAACAGGCAATTGAGTAAGATTCGTTGTTATAAGAGAAGAGCTCATGGACATACTTTTAAAAAAAACAGTTAATCCTTTATAGCAATCTTTTCACTCTTTAACCAAGTCTTAACGATTAGACTTTTATAATTAATTAAAAGATTTTGCTTAATAATTGAGTTTTACAATGCATTCACTTCGTTATTTAATTGGTTTTCTGTTTACAATTCTTTTTTCTTGTCAGATTATTCCAGCCTATAGCAGCGTAGCAGTTGCCCCCGCACCAAAAAACCCTGTTCATGGAACAATGGGCCATAGTCTGCCAGCAGCTCGGAAAAGTTCTGTAGAAGAAAAAGATCAAATTCTTAGCATTGTAATAGGTGAAGTTGCAAAAAGAGTTACCCCTTCAGATTTTGATAGGGGTATGGATAATTTTACAAACTGGATTGATGATCTTATAGCAATAACAAGACGTCATCGATCATCAGATATAAGTGTTGAAAAATCATTGGATCCAACGGATGAAATTTCTGAAATAATCTCTACAAGCTCACATAAGGATGAATTGATAAGAACGCTCAATGACTTGAAAACAAGCCTCTTTCAGGCAAAAAGAGACACCTTCTTTTTAGCTCAAATTGCAGTTTTTCAAAGCTTATCCTCTGAGGCACAAGCGGAATTTAGAAAAGGACTCCGCATTGAAGACAGACTTGATGAATTGTCCAGGTTTGACAAAAGAAAACTTGATAAAATTATAATTAATTCGGACCACCTAAAGATCCTTTTAATTCAAAGATTAACCCAAGCTATCGGAATGGGAAGAGATCGAGCCAGTACATTAAACGACTGCAAAAGAGTATTAAATGAGTTTAAGAGTAGACTTCCACAAACCATGGCTTTAAGAAGTTATATCGAAAGCTTTCTTTTGACTTTAGATAGAAAAGCCAGAGAGCAATCACCTGTACCTGTTGTTTTAAATAAAATTATTGAATTCATGTCACCTGATTTTCAAATGCGCTTCAAAACCGCAATGGAAGATGATTTAACTACCATGCAAAACCAATGGGATGAAATAACAAAAATTGAAGCAGGAAACGTTGTTCCTCTTTGGATTGATCAAGAAGAGCGAGAAAAACAACGCTTGCTAGACGAAGCTGAGAATAAGAAAAAAGAAATAGAAGCCGAAAAACGGCATAAACAGGAAGAAGCTGAGAAAAAAGAGAAAGAAGAAAAGGCTAAGCAAGAAGCCGACGCCAAGAAAAGCAAGGTACAACAAGCAAAAGATAAGATTAAAAGCCAAGCTAAAGAAAAAGCCAAAGATGCTGCCGGCGATGCTACCCGAAACCTTCTTAAAGGTGTATTGGGTGACGGGGTCTCAAGTGGGGGTAGCAAAGGAAGTGATGCTATAGACGGCCTTTTGGGTGGGTTTGGGTTTTAAGACGGTTATATCTGATGTTGTAAAACGACTACGCTTTAGCGTCATTGCGAGGAACAAATGTGACGTGGCGATCCATGTATTTACTGGATCGCCACGTCCTTATAAGGGCTCGCGATAACGACATCGAACTTAGTAACAAATACAACCTAACCATTCTTTTTCGCGAAAATCATCCAGGAATTTTTGCGCTGGTTATATGGATTTTCAGCAACACGTTCCATACGTACATCCCGGAACCCATTATCTTTTAAGAATTTTTGAATTCCTAATGCAGGCGCCTCTTGGTTCTGAAGCATGTAAAGCTCAACTGCAATAACAGAACTTAATGAACTAACAAAAGGACCTTTTTGGTTAGGAAAACCTTCTGACAACGCAAACAACTCTGCTTGTAATATTTCCATAAACGGCTCCTCAGGTAATAAAGCCTGAATATTCAGAATTGCTCTTCTACAAAGAGTCTCATTTGCATTTGCCTCTGCAAGAAGATCTGCAATTTGAGTCTCAACTATTCCTTGTTGTTGTAATCTTTCTCGCACGCCAATCCATACAGCTTCTTTACTGATTTCATCTCCTGCTAAACACACTTGTAATAAATCCATAAAAAGTGGAGAAACATATAGATGGAAAGGGTTTCGCTCAGCAAACTGCATAGCCATTAATTGAGAAACTGATAAAGGACGAATATCAACATAGGGAATATGCTCTATAGCTAACGTTGCCCCCTCTTTCATATATCTTACGAGATTCTTGACTGTATCAGGCATTAGTGTTCGATCAGTTTCAGGGGGTTGAAGCATTTCTTTCTTTGCAGTTTCAATCATTTCCTTTAAAGATGGAGCTTGAGAGCCAAGAATTTGCTTCAAGATTGCATATTCAGCAGGTAGTTTTTCTTGAACCTCTTCAAAATCTCTCTCAAATTCCCGCGGGTCATTTTGATAAACCCATCTTCTTAAATCTGCTTCATTTCTAACACCTCTACTTGGAAACAATTCCATATAGACATCTTGAAGGACAACACCTCCTGGATTCCAGGATTTTGCATCAGCTAGTTGATATTTTTCACAGGCACATTTAGCCGTTCCCGTTGGGCGAAGATCCACATGCAACATATGATCATGGATCGTACAATTCCCATTGCCCATTATTTCTTGAAAATAACGCTGAAGTTGGCCAGGTGATCCATCACATCCAACAACAACTGATATGTCTGTTTCTTCCATAGCTAGCACTTGAGTTAAATGCATCAAAAAACCAAATATTAAATAGAGCTGAGGTAATTTTTTCTTCATAATTTATCTGTTTATTCAAATTTTATCTGTCGCACAGAATATTACACAATAATGAAAAAAGAAAGTTGAGATACTCAAACCTCATAAATTTATTGCAATCAAAACTATTAATTGATTGACAAAACCTGATGAACATGCGAAAAAATTGTCTTATGTATTTATAGATTTTAAGCTTTTTGGA
>JAIEPD010000016.1 GCA_019749935.1 Alphaproteobacteria bacterium | reverse complement strand
CAACTCTTATCGCTTATTCCTTTAAATCTCATAAACCTAAAATAAAATTTAACTTTCTAATCCCGAACTAGGGTTAGTAAGAATGGATGGCATTTAAAAGGTCTTGAAGATGCTGAAAAGGCTGATGAATATCGTGCTCAAATTGGCATGGATTCTTTAAGTCAAAGATGGCAGGAAATGGAGAGCTATACAGATGAAAGTGGATTTGTAGAAGACGAGGAGATACGCGATCAAGAATTTGAAAAATGGTTAAGGCAAACGGGATGGCGAAAGCTTTGATTGAAATTCAAATTTTTTATGGTTGCGCATGCTTTTCATCTGATGCTCTTCAAAAAAATCTATCACCTTTTCTCAAAACCCTCTAAAGTGAACTATTGTTTACTTTGATCAAAGCAGGGTGAATGCAGCTTTTACGTGCAGTGACAACAATAGGTGGTTATACAGCCATCAGCCGTATTACAGGTCTTATTCGTGAAATTTTAATGTCCCACGTTCTGGGCGCTAGCCTGGTCGCTGATGCTTTTGTTGTTGCGTTTAAATTTCCAAATTTCTTTCGTCGATTTTTTGCCGAAGGGGCGTTTAACGCAGCCTTTGTCCCGCAGTTTGCCGGACGTTTAGCTGACAAGGGCTTTGAGCCAGCCAAGATCTTAGCAGAACAAGTTTTCTCGGCCATGGCATGGTTTTTGCTTGTGTTTGTGATCTTAGTTGAAATTTTTGCAACTGATCTGATGCCCTTCTTGGCGCCTGGATTTATCACAACTCCTGAGCGTTTGACATTAGCTGTGGAATTCACCCGTATCACTTTTCCCTATATCATGTTTATCTCGCTGTCAGCTTTACTGGCAGGGGTTTTAAATTCAATTGACCGTTTTGCAGCAGCGGCCGCTGCCCCTATCCTTTTAAATGTCATGATGATAGGGGCCTTGCTTGTCTTCCCAGACCTTCATATGGAACCAGGTTTTGCCTTATCAGCGTCTGTCTTTATAGCTGGTGTGATTCAATTGTTATGGCTTTATTGGGTTTGCACGCGTGCCAAAGCCCCTTTAAGATTGAAATTACCCGTTCTAACAGAGGACGTTAAAAAAGTTTTGAAGTTAATGGTTCCAGGAACAATAGGGGCAGGGGTTATGCAAATCAACCTTTTGGTCGATATGATTTTAGCATCTCTTTTACCAGCTGGATCGCTTTCCTATTTATATTATGCCGATCGCTTGAATCAATTACCTTTATCGATCTTTGGCGTTGCAATTGGAACAGCGTTATTGCCGCCTTTATCGCGTTTTTGGAGAAAGGGGGAAGTTGAAAAAGCTCTTGCAACGCAAGCCACAGCACTTGAGATTGCGATGCAGTTAACGATACCTGCGGCAGTAGGGCTCGTTGTTTTATCATACCCGTTGATTAAATTAATCTTTGGGCATGGTCATTTTACCTTAAAGGATGTATCAGCGACGGCGCCAGCATTGGCGGCCTTTGCGCTTGGTCTGCCAGCTTATGTAGCAGGTAAAGTTTTTTCAACAACCTATTTCGCACGTGAAAACACAACCACACCCGTCAAGGTTGCCATTATTTGCGTTATCAGCAATTTCATAATGAATTTGATTTTTATGAAATGGTTTTTTCATGTTGGCATGGCACTGGCAACATCCCTTGCCGCATGGATTAACGTTGTGATTTTGGGAATATTGCTGAAAAAGGATGGGCTTTTTACTTTTTCAAGGCAGCTGTTATTAATGACTTTTAAGATCATTGCGTTATCAGCCGCGATGGCTGGTGTGTTGATTTATCTACAAGCCATTTTCTCTGATCATTCCACTTCACTTTGGGGCGAAATTGTAATGACATTAGGCTATGTTTTCCTTGGCATAACTGTTTATGTTATATGTGGTTATTTTATTGGTGTAAGACCTTGGGAAAGGTTTAAGGATCGGGCTGGGATTTAGGGTGACGAAGTGCGTCATGGCGAGCAACGAAGTTGCGTGGCCATCCAGAAAAAACAGTCTTTTCTTCAAAACAACCTCTGGATCACCACGGCGCCTTGTGGCGCCTCGTGATGACGATAAATAACGTTTTATAACACAAGCCAAAAGGAAACTGCTAAGAGAACAACCTATATTTCATGAGAGCAATCTTTGTATACGTCTACTCCGTTTTCTTTGACTGTTTTATAGAATCTTATATCTTTTTTGTCCCAATAGTCAGGAAAAAGGCCTTTGATGAGTTGTGCTTGTCCTTTGTCACCTGTGACAAATGCATCAACGTAATGTAAGGCTGGTAAAGATATTTTAAAATCCGGTAAGAGATTTTCTGTAATTTCAATAGAATTCTTTACTCCATTTAAACTGATATGAAAAGAGTCTTTTCCTGGAGTGCCTGTAAGCTTTTTAGAGGAGTCTATAAAAAAATCATAAAGACGAATGTTATATAGGGTAGGATATTCATTTTTTAAGTCGCTGAAAGTCTTAAAATATTTAAAAGAAATCTTATTTGCTCGCGTAATTTTTAAAGAAAGATTATTGCCTCGTATTATTATTTGAAGAGGATCTCTCTTGATTAATTGGCTAAGATATTCATCAATTATAGGAGTTTCAAATTTTTCGTTTTCTTTAATGAATCTGAACAATTCCTTGTCAAATCGGGAGATTGAAAATGTTCTATCATTTGAAGAAGAAAAGCATTTCTTAAAGGTTTCTTTTTTTGCTTCTTGGTTTTTTTTCCTGAGAATTAAATGCTGGTGTTCTCTTGCTTTTTGTTCTGGATGTATGTCTTCAAAATATAATTTTATTTGCTCTTCAAAAAGATCGCATCTTTCTAACAAAACATGACCATACAAATATTCTTTCAAAAGAATAATATGCTGAGATTCCATCGTCCAAAAATCATGCTTTTGATAAAAATTTAACCAGTTTTTTCTATCTGCTTCATACCAACCGTCTGTGGGCTCTTTATTAAAAAACAGTTCATCAATGACCGTGTCCTGAATAGTTCTTGAACAAGTATCTGTTGGGAATTCTGCGTCAATATCAATCTTTCCTTTAATAGCATTGCTGAGGAAACCTGTATCAAAAGCAACGATTTTTTTCTTATTTTCTTGGGACATAAATAATTTTAGAACAAATTAATTAAATATGTGCCAAATATAAAATAAGTACCTTAACAAAGTAAACGTAAATAATCGAAAAATCCCTAAACCTTCTGCTCTTCTTTCATCGAAGAGGTCTCGGTCAGGTTAAACCAAATGCCGATGGACAAAAGGACAGTGGTGGCAATTACGGTGTAGACTGGCACAATGCTGTCGTTAAAGAAATAACTTGATAAGAACATGAAAACACCGGCAACGCTGCCGATTGTAAATTCGATGGTGGCTGAGCTGGTGCCCAAATAATCATGACAGGATGCAAGCGCCAGGCTATTGCAACTGGTGATAATTGGGCCTGAAACAAGGCAACTAATCAACATTGTGCCAATAATACTAACGGGATTAAAGGGTAAAAGACCTGCTAGCACAGCGCAGACCAAAACTCCATACACCACATAGATCAGCATGCTTGTGTTAAGAATACTTGGAACATTGACATACTTTACAAACCATCTATAAAAAACAAGGCCCAAAAAATAGACAAAAACGAGTAAGCCTTGGTTTAGCGAGAAAAGAGTTGTGCTAAAGTTAAACCCGTTAATGAAAATAAAAGAAGCGTGGGTGATAAAAACCATATAGGACGCATTGACCATGGCAAACAACAGGACATATTGCATAAATAAACGATTCGTTAAAATCGAAGATAGGGCCTGATAAGACTGCCTCCATTCAAAAGTTTTTGGTGTTTGAAGGGTTTCTGGCATGCACTTTAGTAAAATCCCTAAAAGAAAGGTTTGCAAAATGCCTAGGAATAGAAAATTATAACGCCAGCTTAGATAATCAGCGACATAAGCGCCAATAATTGGGGCTACGGCCAGAGCAAAAGGCATACTCATTTCTAAAAGGGCTAATTTTTTAGCGCGCGCAGTTCCTTGATAAAGGTCGCAAATGACTGCCATAGCAACAGTCAAAATGGCGCCGACTCCCAAATATTGAACAACCCTCATAAATAGTAGCCATTCAATGGTTGGAGAAACAGCACATCCAAACTGACCAATAACCATAAAATAACAAGCCGGCAGGAAAAGCCGGCGTCTGCCGTAGCAATCCGACAATGGTCCCCAGAATAAAGGGGCTGTTGTGGTTAAAACAGTGCTGATGATGAACATTAATTGCACCATGAATTTGGTTGTATCCAAATCAACCATAATGGTGGGGGCAAGGGGCAGGTGAATATCCATCGACATGCTGCCTAGAATATTGGAAATAATCAACAACGAGATGATAAATTCAGGATTCTTATGTGATAAAGCTGCCGTCATGGAAACACGAAATTAAAGTTAAGAGATGATCTCTATATCAGTTAATATTAACAAATACTGACTGTTTTTCCAAGCCGCGTCATCACTGGATAGATTTTACAATTTTTTATCGGCAAGAATCTCACTGATCTGTAAATCATCAAAAAGATACGTCTCGTTACAAAATTCACAAGTTACGCTGATTTGATTATCTAGGATCATGTTTTTTATATCTGCCTCAGTAAAGTTCATCAAAATTTGTTCAATTCTGGGGCGGGAACAATAGCATTTCGCCACGATATCTTTGGCAGGTAAAATATGAACTTGTCGTTCATGAAAAAGCCTGTATAGGAGAGTATTGGCAGATAGATTTGGATCAAGCAGTTCTTTTTTGGTAACTGTGCCAAGCAAACTAAGGTCTGTAATCCAGTCATCATCATCTTGCTCATCTTCTATTTCTGTTTGTTCAGAAGAAGAGGGAAGTTTTTGTAAAATTAAAGCCGCAGCCGAATAGCCTTCCATAGAAGGGTTTGATTTTGTTGCAACCACTAAACCCGTTGCCAGTTGATCTGACTGACGGAAAAAGTGATGCATGCAGTCAGACAGAGTTGACCCTGATAATTTGACAACAGCCTGATATCTTTCGGTTTGCGAAGCAAGGTCAGCTGTAAAAACTAAAAAGCCATTTTCAAAAAGCTGAGTAAGGCTCGGTGAATTATTTGTCTCAATTAACAGTTTCTCAAGTGCTTCATGATCCCACTTTGCGCATCCTCTTATTTCGCCTTCGCTTGTAATATCCACAACCATCATTCTAAGGATTTTTCCATTACTGATCTGAAGGGTGAAAAGGCCGTCATTCTTTGTGTTAATGGAAAGCGCAATGCCAATAGCAATTAATTCAGACAAATACTGATTTACAATTGGCGGATAGGAATGACTTTTTAAAATATGATCAAGTTGATCACCAAGGCGTACAAGTTTCCCCCTGACTTGGGCTTTGCCAAGGTAGAAAGGAGTAATGATATCTGTTGCCATTGTTACCGAAGAGCCCACAAAACCCACGCAACCAGAGGAGCAACCAATAAACTAATTTTGAATAACTTTATCCCAAGGCTTTTTTTGGGAAAAGCATTGTCATTTGCAGCTCGGTTTATAACTTGATTTGCTGTGTAAGACTGGTAGCTCATTTCAACTATTTCCGTTTTCTCTTTCTTTGAGTGGGACAAATGTACGCTCCTTTTTACCGTTATAAAGTTGACGAGGTCTGCCAATTTTTTGAGTAGGGTCAGCAATCATTTCATGCCATTGCGCAACCCACCCAACTGTTCTAGCAAGCGCAAACAAAACTGTAAACATAGATGTTGGTATCCCCATAGCTCTAAAGATAATGCCTGAGTAGAAATCCACATTAGGGTACAGTTTCTTTGTAATAAAATATTCGTCTTGAAGGGCAATACGTTCAAGTTCAATTGCAAGTTTTAAAAGAGGATCTTCTTTATTTCCTAATTCTTTTAAAACTTCATGACATGTCTCGCGCATGACTTTTGCGCGTGGGTCATAGTTTTTATAAACGCGATGACCGAATCCCATTAAACGGAAAGGATCGTTTTTATCTTTGGCTCGTTTAACGAACTCAGGAATTCGGCTGACATCACCAATTTGATAAAGCATATTTAAAACGGCTTCATTAGCACCGCCATGAGCAGGGCCCCATAAAGCAGCAATCCCTGAAGCAATGCAGGCAAATGGATTGGCTCCACTGGATCCTGCAAGACGGACTGTTGAAGTTGACGCGTTTTGCTCATGATCAGCATGCAGAATTAAAATCTTATCCATCGCTTTGACAAAAACAGGGTTTTGCACATACTCTTCACAAGGCACAGCAAACATCATTCTTAAGATATTTGCTGAATAGCTTAAGTTATTCTTGGGATACATAAACGGCTGCCCCATGGAATATTTATACGCCATGGCTGCAAGAGTCGGCGTTTTAGCAATAAGCCTGATAGATGCAATTTTCCTTTGTTCTTCGTCATGAATATCTAAACTGTCATGATAAAAGGCAGAAAGGGCGCCAACCACACCAACCATAATTGCCATGGGATGAGCATCTCTTCTAAAACCACGATAAAAAGAACTAATCTGTTCGTGTACAAGAGTATGCTTAGTGATTGATGTAACAAATGCTTCTTTTTCCTGGGTGCTTGGCAATTCACCATACAAAAGAAGATAGGCGACCTCTAGAAAATCACAGCCTTCGGCAAGATCTTGAATGGGATACCCTCTATACAAAAGGCGACCTTCATCTCCATCGATAAAAGTAATACTCGAAGCACAGCTGGCGGTTGATGTGAAGCCTGGATCATATGTGAAAATACCAAGTTCGTTATAGACTTGCGTTATATCTAAAACACTGGGGCCTTCTGATCCAGGTAAAACAGGCAATTCAATGGTTTTACCTGCATATGTTAGCGTAGCAACCGATGTATTCTGATCATTTTTAATAGATTGCGTCATACTGGATTTTCATCATTTAGGTTACTTTTGATATAGTACTCTTAGTTTGTCTTTTCAATCAAGCTTATGGCTATATTCTTCATGAGGTTAGTTTGCTAGAGAGGAGTTAAAGAGTTATTAATTTTAACCAAACTGACAAAATTTTATTAAGGTAATCGTTTTTTAATAGATTCCATGATATACAAGAATAGATGCTGCAGAGTGCGTTAAGGATTAGAATCCCTTGGCCCACTTTTTACTCTCGGGAGCTATCACTGCTAAAGCCGTGGCTTTTGCATATGGTGCCCACTTGGTCATTTGGCCACGAGAGGATCGAAATCTAACGGCTCAGGCGGCATCGTTTTTTTATAGCTTCTTATTAAATAGGGGGTTGTATTTTTTTAATAAGTGCTTAAATTAGCAGTGTTATGACATTAAACATTCTATCATCAACTCCATGTTTTCTTTATAAGCGACCGGGCCGGTAACGCTTTCCCTCTTATTATTTTATATTTGTTTTTAATTTTCATGGAGATTATGAATGTCTATTATTGCATATAAAGATTTTGAAAAAGTAAATCTTCGTTCCGGTACTGTTGTAAAAGCAGAGCCTTTTCCAAAAACAAAGAAACCTGCTTATAAAGTTTGGGTTGATTTTGGCGCTGATATTGGAATCAAACAAACCTCAGCACAGGTTACTATACATTATACCCCAGAAACCCTTATTGGAAGACAAGTTGTTGGTTGTGTGAATTTAGGCACACGCAACATTGCAGGATTTATGTCTGAATTTTTACTGGTTGGTTTTGCAGATACTAAGGATGCAGTCTGTCTGTTGACTGTAGATCCAAAAGTTCCGAACGGCCAAAAATTATTCTAAACTTGGCAAGAACTGGGAAGAGAAGGGGAGCTTAACTTACTCTTCCTTTCTCTCTGGCTTTCTGATTTTAATTGTCCACAAGCCGCTAAAATATCTTGTCCGCGCGGGGTTCTTACAGGGGACATATACCCTGCTTTGTAAACAATATCAGCAAAAGTGGCTATTTGTTTCGGCGTTGAGCATTCAAAGGATGAGCCGGGCCATGGATTAAAAGGAATTAAATTAATCTTGGCAGGGATTCCTTTGATCAAACGTACTAATTCTTTAGCATCAGCAGCGCTATCATTCACATCCTTTAGCATGACATATTCAAAGGTAATGCGGTGCGTATTGCTAATCTCAGGATATTGACGGCATACATTTAAAAGTTCTTCGATGGGGTATTTTTTGTTCAAAGGCACAAGTACATTGCGTAAATCATTGCGCACCGCGTGAAGCGATATGGCTAAATTGACCCCAAGTTCTTGCCCACATTGTTTAATAAATGGAACAACTCCAGATGTGGAAAGGGTGATGCGCTTACGTGATAACAAGATGCCATCTTGATCCATCAGGATTTTTAGTGCTGTCTTTACATTTTCGTAATTATAAAGCGGCTCGCCCATACCCATCATCACGATATTTGATACATGACGTTTTTCGGTCGGGGTTGGCCACTCACCAAAAACATCGCGCGCAACCATTAACTGACCAACAATCTCAGCCGCCGTTAGATTGCGAACCAGAGTTTGTGTTCCTGTATGACAAAATTTACAAGTTAAAGTACACCCTACTTGGGATGATACGCACAAAGTGCCACGATCAGATTCAGGAATGTGAACGGTTTCTGCTTCTTGGCCATCAAAAAAACGCAGTAGCCATTTTTGGGTGCCATCTGTTGAAATTTGTGCATCAGCGACTTTGGGTCGTTCAATTACAAATTTGTCACTTAATTGCTGACGCAAAGCTAGGGAAAGATTTGCCATCCTTTCAAAGTCGCGCGCTCCATGATAATAAAGCCAATTCCATACCTGTTGCACACGGAACTTGGGGATATCAAGTTCTTCGAAATGCTTTAAAAGCTCATTTCTGCTAAGGCCGATAAGATTCGCTTTGCTCATAATTGAGAGAGTCATTCTGGTTGTATGGTCCAGCATTCTATATGGGGTAGAATGAGCAAAAATACAAGGAAAAAAGGATTTGCTCTCCTCTATCTAAGAGAATAGGGATATAAGTTATTTTTTCTTATTTCCTTTAGATGGTTTTTTAGAAGTAGCGGCAGAGCTTGATTCTGCAAGATTGAAATTATCTAAATTTCTTAAGGGTTTATAAATTTCAAAGTCTTTTTCCGTTTGCAAGCCAGGTATTCTTAATTGGTTGGTGAGACTTACAAAATTTTTTCCCTGATTTAAAAGAAGATTGTGGTGATAGGCTGCTGGGATTTCAACTAGCCTTCCTGTTTTTACCTCTATAATAACATTAGAGGCTCGTTGGTTTTGGCCATGGACAGGTGGAAATAACGAAAAATAGGATGTATTGTCCGGGATTTCGCTAGTGCTTGTTTTTCCAAAATATTGGGGATGATACGTAATAGAAACTTGGTCATTTTGTACAGCATGATAGGCACTATTAACATAAACTGAAGTTACCGCCAGGCCTCCTCTACTGAAAATATATTGAAATATGTTCAATAGGGTCTCGCTTTTGTATCCAGAATGTAGCGTTATTCGTTGGTTAGGGTATGCTGAAAGTTTATCGAGAAGAGGTTTGATTACTGAAGGTTTATTTTTTCTTCGGACATGCGCTAAGCCAGTAAAAAAAGTGCCTGTTTCTGGGTTACAACCGTATAAAGCGATAGCTACACAATTATGGATTCCTCCCGTTACGAAATAAGAGAAAAGAAAATCATCTTCTAATTGACCCTCCATAATAACCGCTTCTTTTTCTCTGATAGAGAAAATTTTTTTTAATCCTCCATTTTCTTCTGCCTCTACTGCTCGCAAAAAATTTGTGAAATCAGATTCATTGGAAGTGAGAGGCGGTGGTTGTAATAAATCAATTTCTGCAAAAGGCCTGTTTAATTGATTAAACATTTCTTCACTGATAAACGCATTGGCGGGTCTTCCTAAGGGATCGGTGGTTTTTGCAATTAAAGATGTTCCTTGACGTTCCATTCTTTCCTCTTCCATGGCTACCAAAAAAGTTTGAAAGAAAAACAAAAAACCTAAAGCAAAAATAGCAATGTTAATGTTCATTTTATTTTCCATAATTTTTTTTTAAGGACGATATATTTTTTCTAATAAAAAATGAAAATGAAAAATTGTTATAAATTCAATGATTTAATATTTAGGCAAAACTAAAAAAGCCCCATGAAAGGGCTTTTCGTATTAATAGGGAAGCTGACTTTTATCTTTTTTTATCTCTTCATCATCCTTCGACTTCTTCATCACCTAAAACATCAGGGATGTCGTCTAGGTCTTCTCCTAGATCGTCTGTGTCTTCTATTAATTCTGCATCATCTTCAATAGCAGTATCTAGATCTTCACCGAGCTCAATGTCTTCGACGAGCATGACTTCATCGAGATTGACACTTGTTGTTTTGGAAGCCTCAGCAGCAGCACGTCCACGACGAGCTTTTGTCTGGGTTTGTATTTCAAAAGGGCTTCCGCATTTAGGACAAATAATAGGTGAACGATGTAAATCGTAAAAACGTGAAGCGCAACTTTGACACGTCCGCTTGGTTCCCCATTCTAACTTAACCACTGTTGAAAAGCCTTTCTCTTATAAAACCATAAAAATTAACAGATTCTATTATGTAACTTATATAGACAAAATTGGCAATCTTTTCAATCGATGAGCCTCTAAAAAAATAATTGTATACGATTAAAATGCATAAGTAACTTTTATCACAGCTTCGGCGGCGCGTTCGTGTTGTTTTATTTTGCCGGTGACAAGCGAAGAAATGGTGATTTTGTCTGATAGTGATGCAGCAATCCCTATAGTTGCTGCTGCGTAAGTTTTTATTTCATTTAATGCGGGTATTGCAAAGGTGTTTGATGAATCAGCAAAACTAAGAACAGAATTGCCTTGTTTTTCTAAAGGTTGTTCTCGAATAATCGAAAAACCGATTAAAGGCTTTAGCAGCGTATCATTGATAACCATTGTTTTATGAAATTTGATACCTATTTCCGTTGATAGAGTTTTATTGGTAGAAGATGGTACATTCAAATTAAAGGGATATGCATTGGTTTCTTGATAACCATTTTTTGACGACTTTTGCTAAGACCCACTGCAACAAACGGCGTGACAGTATTTGTGCCAGAGCGGAATTTATAACCAACTTCGCTGCGTCCCGAAACATTCCATATAGATGTTTCTTGAAAAATCCAACGCTATCCCACTGGGAGAATTAAATTGTCCATTTCCACTACTGCCAAATTGAGACTGATAAGTGACAACAGGAGAGCTTGCTATACACTTGGATAGACTAAAACAGATAGAAAAAATTAAAAATAGTAATTTCATGTATATTAAAAAACTGTTTTATTTGAATTGTAAAATAATAAAGATATTCATATTTTATTATCGACAAAAGCAATTTATATTTAGTTAAAATACTTGAAAACTTTACATTAAAAAGCGTATGTAATTTTGCTAACGGCCTCTACGGCTCGTTCGTGGCGGCGGAGCTTCCCAGTCACAAGGCAAGAAAGAGTGATTTTTTGTGAAAACGCAGCAGCAAAACCAATAGTTGAGGCTAGATAAGTCTTTATTTCATTTGATGCAGGGGCTGTAAATGTACTGGCTGAATCAGCAAAGCTAAGCGTTGCATCTCCTTGTCTTTGTAGGGGTTGCTGTTTTTGAACAGAAAGACTCATTAAAGGTTTTATTAAGATATCGTCAATGGCTGTTACGGTTTGAAATTTAACACCTATTTCTGTTGAAAGCGTTTTGTTGGTAGAAGGCGGAATATTTAAGTTAAAAGGATAGGCATTCGTTTCTTGATAACTATTTTGGTAAGTTCTGCTTAAACCAACTCCAACAAACGGAGTGAGTGAGTTTTTCTTATAGCGAAATTGATAACCTATTTCAGTATTGCCTGAAGCATTCCAGCCTCTGTGGGTATTTTTTGCTGATAAAGATAGAGCTGTTAAATTACGTTGAGAAGTGTAACGATCTTGGCCAAAAACGACGGACCCTTTGATATTAAGTCCTTCTGGTTTGGCGTATCCTCCATACAAACCTCCGTAATAATTTGCTGTGCTTCCGTTTCCTTGATTTTGATCTGATGTATATGAACTTGAAGTACCCCCCACAAGAACGCCAAGAGTAAGTTCCGGGGTTATATTATAACCAGCACCTACAACAGTACCTGCATTTTTAGATGTTACGCCCGTAACTGAATTATAAGAATCAAGCCGTTGAGTGCCTCCAAAAGGCTGAACCCAGACATGGCTATTTCCTTTAGGAAGAAAGATAGGTTCTAGGTTTGCTGTCTTGTTTTCAAAGGGCGTTGCAACAAGGGGCGAGATGTTGTTAAACGAAAAAGGGGTTATGGGCTTAACAAGTGAATGTATAGATTGAAATTTCAAAAAAGGAAGCTGATTGCTGATATTCCTAAATTGCTGAACGTGAGAACTTGAAAGGTCTTGAAAGGCGCTGAAATTTTGAGAAGAAGAATCTTGTGAACTTGAGTTTGTATCAACGGCAGCAGAAGCTATTTGATGCGTTCCCCCTGAGCTTGACGTTGCGTCAGATCCTGACTTAAGAACTTGGGCAGCAGATGTCGCTATACTAGCAGTTTGAGAAGAGCTGAGGTTACTTAATATGGCTGATCTTGCTCCGCCATCAAATAAAGCTGTGGCAAGGGATGCCGCTTGTGCTGCAGGAAGTCCTGTAGAAGAGATTACACTCTGAGTGACTTGTTGTTGCAAAACTGTAGTTGTGGACGTTGTGCTAACAGAGGTATTGATGGGCCAGCTTATTTTTAGGATTTGTACGCGATTATTAGCAGAGTCAATAACATAAATTTTTCCTGAAGAATCTAAAGCGATTCCAAGAGGATTGGTAAACTCTCCGTTACCATTCCCAAAGGTTCCAAATTGACATAAGTATCCTCCCGAATTATCAAAAACTTGAATACGGTTGTTACCTGAGTCAACTACATAAATGTTTGATGAGGAATCAAGAGCAATTGCTGCGGGGTTACTAAGTTGACCATCTCCGGCTCCAGCCGTTCCAAATTGAGATTGATAATTTCCAGAGGTATCAAAAATTTGGATGCGACTATTGCGTGCATCAACAACATAGATAAGATTTGATGCGTTATTTATGGCAAGACCACGTGGACTTGAAAGCTGCCCATCGCCACTGCCTGGACTGCCAATGCTTGATTGAAAAACACCTAGGTTATTAAAGACCTGAATTTGAGAAAGGCCGGCGTCTGCAACGTAGATATTGTTAACTGAATCTAACGCTATTCCTAAGGGAGCGATAAAAGAACCACCAGCACCAATTGTTGTTCTATAGGTTTGATTGGTATTGAAAACATCAACACGTACATTTCCTAAATCAGCAATATATGTTTTCGAATCTGAGTCTATAGCAATAGAGTTGGGATTGTCCATGCCGCCGGGTCCTGCTCCTGCGATTCCAAATTGAGATTGATAATTTCCAGAAGTATCAAAGAGCTGAACACGATTATTCGCTCCGTCAGTTACATAAAGTATATTAGGCAAGTTAAAAGCGATTCCGGAGGGAAGATTAAATTGCCCACTTCCTGGGCCTGAACTACCAAACTGTGATTGGTACGTTATAGACGGAGTGCTTGCTTGACAATTTGAAAAGCTTAAATATGCTGCAAAAATTAAAAATAATAATTTCATATAATAAATTTATCAAAACAACTTTATAAATTAGGTTTGCGTTAAAGCAGCCTTCTGCTTCTATATTAAAAAAAAGCAATTTATATTTAGTTAAGTTTTCACGGAAATTTAAAATAAATTAATATTTATTTTTCTAAAAGGCATTATGGCTATGTGCCTATATTTCGATAAAGTTAATAATCATCTTGTGAAAATTACGAAAAGTTGGCCATTGTAAAGGGCTCTTCTATAATGCTAGAGTGCAACAATATTTTTTTATGTTTTGTTCTTTGTGATGTTTTGTCTTAAAAAATATGGTTTTTTATTTATTGGGTTTTTGCTCTCCTGTTGTACGTCAATCAATGACGAAAAAATGTGGGTACAAATCAATCATGATGGCGAAAATGAAGCTAGGATTATAACGCGTCAAGATACATGCCCGATGATTAATATCGATGGCCAGGCTTTCCTTATGGAAAGTAGGGTTACCAGCGATCATGGTAATTATCCTATTTTAGTATGCAAAAAAACGCTGCCCAAAACATATTCAAAGATTTCTGTTTTAAATCAAACTTTCTCACATTCTTCTAAGCCAATTAATAAAATAGCGATTATTGGGGATACAGGTTGTAGGGATTCTCAAAATATAAATGATCCTAAGCAGTGGCCATTTCCGCAGATTGTTGAAAACATATCGAACCATAATCCTGATTTGGTAATTCATTTAGGAGATTATATCTATCAAAAGGATTCCCGTTACACTTCAACAACTGCTAATCCTGATAGATGGGAACAGTGGAAAATTGAGTTTTTTGATCCAGCAGATAAGCTTTTGAAGCAGGCACCTTGGCTGTTTTTAAAAGGTAATATAGAGTTCTTAAAGGTCCCAGAAGGATGGATGAGACTAGTTTCTGCATACCCATATCCCACTACCTTTACGCAAGAGGAGGAGCCTTTTTGGGTAGACAGCATAGAAGGTGTATCTTTGCTGGTTCATGATTCGTCGGCAGCTCACACAGATTTTGTACCCAATGTAGAAAGTTACCGATCCAAATTAAGAAAACTTGATTTTTCCAAAGGCGATAGAAATGTTTGGTTATTGACGCATAGACCGCTAGTTGGAGTTGTCACTCTAAAACATAAGAATAACAATAATGAGTCTATTTTGTCGGACTCAGGTTACCTTTTAAAAGTCTTTAAAGAAATTTACTCAAAGTTGAGACTTACTATATCTGGGCACGTCCATACATTTCAGTATCTTAAATCACGTCAGTTACCTGACCAATTTATAATGGGGAATGGAGGAGTACTCTTGGAAAAGGTTGCTTCTCCTCCTGTTTTAAATAATGCAATCATTCATTCACAAATCATTGAAAAAGGAATGACTGTTAATCAATTTGGATATGGGATGCTAGAAAGGCATAAAGAGCTTTGGGTGTTATCTTTATACAGCGTAAAAAACAGTATTCTGGCCAGATGCACAATTGGCAAAACGATGAGCCAATGCGAATTTGGAGCGAAAAATTAAATACTTTTTTGCACGATTAAGAAATATGGTTTTCCTTCGGTTATGCCGAAGGATCCATAAATTATACGCCGCCTGATAAAATGGCAGAAACAATTCCATTTAAATAATCAAAAGTCCAGTTTTCATATTCATCAAATTTTTTATGACTTCTTACTTGATTCACCTTATCTTTAAAGGCGGAAATCACTTCAGGAAGACCAGCTTGAATTGCTTCTCTTAAAGAACCCATTATACAAAAACCAGGCCAATCAGCTCTGCTGTATGATTCATTTAAAGAAAGCAATTGAAAAGGAGATCTATCTTCAGGTTTTACTGCTTGAAGCTCTTCAACAATCTGTGAGGCTATATCTGCTTTCTTCACTGGTATCTGATGTCCCTCAGTTCTTTTTGCTTCATTGAACCCATCATCTCCAGCTTGACATAGATTAATCAATAATAGAGAAAATAAAGCTGCTTTTAGTATCATCATCAACATCTCCATTTAGAGTTCAATTACTTCTAAGAGATATGTAATGACCATTTATCAAAATTACAATAGCAATATTTAAGCTTTATAAATTAAATTTCTACCATGAGAAATATATCGAAACTAAGTGACTTTACTTTCCTTTTGCTAAAGAAGCATTAACTTTATCTTCCTCGGGAAAATACGCAAATTCCCATTCGTCTGATTCTTTAAAAGCACTGTTTACAGCCTCAATTTTTTCTTTGAATTTTGTGATTATTTTTTCATTTTTATGCTTTAATTCTTTACCCAAAGAGTCCATTATAAAAATACCAGGTGCTGAATAAGTATCTTCTTCAGACGCTTGGATTTCTTGTATAATCTGTTCAGCATTAAATTTATGTGAAGTTTTTTTAGATTCTTGAGTATCTGAAGCATGGCACGTTGGGTTTGAACAAATGGCAGCTATTAACAGAACAAAAGAAAGTAATATGTATTTTTTCATTTTCTAAACCTCCATAACTTTTTTAAGGTTTTCCATGATCAGGGTTTGGGACTGCAATTAGGCCTCTGTAAAATATTCTACCGCTAGCCTCTTGAGTTAAGCTAAAGCCTTGAACAACGCCAAAATGTGTGCATTTAATCTGGGGAGCCCTTGAGGTATCATCAATTTTACAGGCAAGAACAGGACCTCCGCTCATTCCAGGTGAATTGTATAGAGGCAATGGATATTCATTTGTTTCTAGAGCTTGAGTTCTTAAAGTAACAGGGGTTGTTGTAGGCTCCGGGGCTATTTGATACATTTCACTTCTGTTATTTAATTTTCGCAGAGGATTAGCTATAAAAGTTGAGGGATGCCTTGTGCTTTCTATAGTTTCAGCTAAATTTCCTTCGAAAGAATCAACAACAAGGCAAAAGCCATTTGCATCTAATGAGGCGTCCTTCAAGAATTTAGAACCTGGTTTTCCAAAAGCAAAAACACGGTCAGGCTCAAAATCACTCCCTACGTCACCTTGAAGAGACACTACTTTATTACCTCTTAGCAATCCTTCCTTATGCAAAAAACCACTTAGGGTATTACCGCCTTCGACGGATGTGTTGCTAACTTGGATAATGGCATAGTCATTTTTTGATGAATCAACCCCAGTTGTATTTCTTAGATGTGGTTGTTTATCACTGCCAATTTGAAAACTTTTCACTTGAAATAAATTCCCAAGCTCAGGACTTTTTCCTTTAGGTAAAAAATAGATATCTTTGAGTTCTTCTCCTTCAACCCCATGAACGCAGCTTAAGATATTTACTGTTGTGGTTCCTTGTATTGCTTGATCGGTTTGAATCATCCCAGAGAACTGCTCTGTTATTCTTATTAAATTATCCATATCCCCATCCCAATTCCAAAAAGTGCCAGATAATTTTTGAATTGTTATTAAATCATTTCTATTTGGATTGTCTTTAGACACGTTAAAAAGTGGATATGTAAAAAGTTGTTGACGGGCAATATCCATTGTTGAAAAGATGGTTCCTCCAGCTAATCTACGATCTCTATAAGCGATTTTTGAAACACCAAATTCTAAAGTTTTTCTTACGTTAACGCGTGGATAAATAAAGGTGTCTAAAAATTTCATTACATTTAGATCTGCTCCAATTTGAACGCCTACATCTAAATTTGCCTGAGCAAGATCATCAACCAAACTTAACCCCTGTGTTTTCCCTCGGCCCCTTACAAAGCGCTCTAACACTTTTGTTCGTTGAGCTGTCGTTAATTCATGCGAGCTTCCTGGTGGTGTCTCCATTAATTCTATAGCATCTGCCCAATGCGGTTCCCAACTCATTTGAATAAGATTATCTCTGACATCATTCCAGCTATCAGAGAAAAATGGTTTTGAAAGATACGGAGATATAGAAATTAATCCTTTATAAGACACCTTATCAGGCGCATCTTGGATTAAACCACTTCCATGAACAACACCCAAAAGCCTACATTTAATCTGAAATGGTGCGCTTTTGCTTGTTTTGCACATGAGAATGGGAGCACCATTCATACCAGTAGTGAATGGTATTGGCACAACTTGAACACTTTCTTTTAAAGGCACGCTCTTAGGGGCCACGGGATTTGTTTGGACCGTGTGATCGTAAACTTTGGACGAATCTTTTAATTTTCTTAAAGGCTCTACTAAATGTATGGGTGTATTCGTTTCTTCAAGACGATCTCCCAACTTTTCAACAGTTTTTTCATCGCCCGTATCTGATACTAGACAAAAACCATTTTCATCAAATGAATCCATTTTTAAATTGGAAGTTGGTTTTCCAAAGGCAAATAGGCGATTGGGTATAAAATTATTATCAAAATCACCTTGCAAGGTAATAACTTGATTACCGTTTAAAAGATTATTGTCACTCAAAAACTTTCTTAATGTATTGGTTCCATCTGCCGCTAAGTTACGAACTTCTATAATAGCGAAATCGTCTTCATTAAAAAGTTCTCCCCATTCATTATTATTCCATTTTTCAGATAAAGCATTAACTTCAGTTGGAGTTAAAAAGTGACCGTTACCTACTTTCACACTCATGACTTTGAAAAAATTACTGACTGTTGGGGCTTCACCTTTAGGTAGGAAATATATTTGGTCAAAGTCTTCATTCCAAATGCCGCTAAAGCTACTAATAATTCTGACCGTGGCATTTGAATCGTGTGGATCTCCTGTAATTTTTTGAGAAGGCTGAATCATTCCCGAAAACAATTCTGTAGCAGTCCCTATATTCCTTGGATTTCCATCCCATCTCCAAAATGTTCCAGATAATTCACGAACCTTTACCAAATCATTGTTGTTGATATCATCGTATGGGGATTCAAAAAGTAGTTTGGTGTAGCTCTGTTGACGGACAACCTCTATCGTGTCAAAAAGCCATCCAGCTGTCCATCTGCGATCTCTTGAATTATGTTTGTAAGTAGAAGGCATGGGAATAATTGCGGAATCTAAAATCTCTCCCATATCAACGTCATGCCCTGAACTAGCAGAGCTTTGCCATTTATTGACAAAATGTGAGAAGTCTAAAAAATCCTTTGTCGTTAGATCTACAGCTATTTTGCTTCCAGTTTTAGTTCCAAACCCAGAAAAAAATCTTCTTAATATTTCAGTGCGACGGTCTTTTGTTAATACATTGCCCTCCATTTTTGCAAGTTCATCTAACATACAATCATGAGAGCTCATTGTGATAAGATTGCTGTGTGCACGATCCCAGCTAGAAGAATGTGAATGACCCACAAGAGTTACAAATATGAAAATAATTTTTAAAAGATTCATTAAAGCGCGAAATTAATTTGTTCCGTTTCAACGATTTTACAAGGGAAAAATTAATAGGGAGTTAAGTGAGCGGAGCTATTGTAAATTGGGTAAAGAGATGGCGGATGGGGTGGGATTCGAACTCACGGAGAGCTTGCACCCTCGCCGGTTTTCAAGACGGTTTAAATAAAAAACTCAGAACAAATCTTAATCAATAAACATAATTAAATAGCCATTTTTAGACATTTTGATTGTTGTAGATTGTTCTGTTTTTTTGACATTTTTTACCTTCAATTGCCCCATGAGTGTCCCGTTAATGAAAACGCTTTAAACCCAATTTAGCTTTGATTTTTATTTTGATTTTAGTATTCTAAACTCAGAGCGCCTTATGAACGGGTGTTTTCTCAAGATCCTAAAAAGATTCGTTATAGAAGAATTGCTAAGAATCAGTTTGCTGTCTTTATGCAAGCCATTTGCTTTAATTTGAAAAGATTATCTATTCTCTCTCCTCACAATCTTGAGGTTACTGCAGGATAATTGTGTCGAAAATAGCTTTTTTTCTCTGATTTGTTAAAAAACACCTTCTTTAAAGCCCAGTTACTAGGTTCTCCAAATAAATAACGGTGCTTTTATCTTATTTTTGTAGCTTAAGACACGGTTTGCAACAGATCCAATATAGGTGTTTTCTTTCCAAAAAAATCCTTAACAGTTGTGACATGTTTAACCAAGCCGTAAAAGGATTTACAACATGTCAGCAAATACAATCAACTTTAGTCCCTCTAAATACCCTGAACTATTAATGAGGGAACAAGCAGCAACCTACATCGGTGTTGTTTCAGGAACTCTTGAAGTTTGGAGC
>JAIEPD010000051.1 GCA_019749935.1 Alphaproteobacteria bacterium | reverse complement strand
ATAAAAAATATCTCAAAAATTCAGATATTTTCCCAAAATATTAGAAGAAAATTAATACTTCCAAAGATAAAATATGATATTAAAGTGTTGAAGATTCGTGTTTTTAAACGTGGTGTTATGTTCTTAAAAAATTATTTTAAAGAAAATCGTAATATAGGGTTAATGATTATATTAGGAGTTGTCGCTGGTCTTCTTGCCATGTGGTTAGCTTTAAAAGCATTAAAGCCTGTTGTTCGTTCAGTTTGCACTTATGTTCTGGAATCCGATGAAGAAAAAAGCCCCCATAAGCAGGGCAGAGTGGCGACGATCGAAGCTGCAACTGTCGAAATGGGTGTTATGACAAAACGCATCGCAACTGTTGGTAAAATGCGAGCGAATGCGTCGGTTACACTGCGTGCAGAAATGAATGGGCGCATAAAGGAATTGTCTTTCACTGAAGGAACCACAGTTAAAGAGGGCGATCCTATCATTAAATTTGAAGACGCTGATGCTCAGGCTGAACTTAAACAAGCTGAAGCTGAGGTTATGTTGCGCAAAGCCGACTTTGAAAGATCTTCAAAGCTTTTTGATCAAAAAATTGGTAGTACTAAAGACTTTGATAAAGCCAAAGCTGAATTAGCTATGGCCGAAGGAAGGCAAGATGCTGCGAGAGCAAAATTAGATAAAACAATTATTCACGCTCCTTTTTCAGGGACCATTGGTCTTATTGACGTTAGTGTGGGCGCCTATGTTCAAGCTGCCCAAGATTTGGTAACGATCGTTGATAGTACGCCGATTAAAGTAGAGTTTAAAGTTCCGGAAAAACATGTTCATGATATTGGCGTAGGCCAGTCCGTAGAGGTGCGTATTGATGCCTTTAAAGACCAAGTCTTTCACGGTGCTGTCGAAGCTGTGGATGCTCAAGTTGAAGCTGAAAGCCATAGTATTGCTTTAAAAGCCTCGATTCCAAATGAAAATGGACTGTTAAGACCAGGGCTTTTCACCAACGTTAGCCTGATTATTGGTGAACAAGGGGAGACGATTCTGGTGGATGAAGCTGCCGTAGACAGAGAAGGCGAAATTGAATTTGTCTGGATTGTTGAAAAAGGAAAAGCGCGTCGTAACCGCGTCTTAACCGGCAGTCGTGAAAATGGAAAAATTGAAATTATTGCCGGAATAAGAACAGGCCAGATCATTGTTACGGCTGGACAATTGAAATTAGGCGATGGTGTGAAGGTAAAAATAACAAACATGCCAGAAGCCAATGCAGAAGAAAAACCCGTTGGGGATGAAAAAGCAAAAGACGCGCCAAAAAAAGAAGAAGATAAGGATAAAAAGGTAGCTTCTGAAGCAGCGCCCGTCAAAGCTCAAGATGTTAAGCCAGAGGCTGCTAAAGTAGTGTCTCCTCCCGTTGAAGAGCCCAAAAAGGAGCAACCCGTTGCAGCACCTTTGAAACCAGAAGACCATAAACCTCAGCAACCTGAGAAGCCAGAGGATAAACCTCTTGCTCCTGCTGATACAAAACCAGTACATCAAGGTTAGGGGCGAGTTGTTATCTTATGAAACTATCTGAAGTCTGTATACAACGTCCTGTTTTTGCTTGGGTGATGACTTTCATCCTGATTTTGGTTGGGGTTGTGGGCGCTTATCGCTTGCCGTTGCAGCAATATCCAAAAATTGAACGCCCATATATTACTATTGAAACAAGTATCCCTGGAGCAGGCCCTGAGATCGTTGAAGCTCAGGTAACCAGAGTCATTGAAGATGCGGTATCCGGTATTGAAGGTATTGAAAACATTACTTCAATCAGCAGCACAGAAGAAAGCAAAGTTACAATTGAGTTCCGCCCAGAACGCGGCGTTGATAACGCAACCAACGACATTCGTGACCGTTTAGCTAAATCAAAGAATAAAATCCCAGAAGAAGCAACAGAGCCTGTTTTGGTTAAATCCCGCGCGGAAGAACGTCCCATTATAACGATTGCTTTAACCAGTGAAACTATCTCTCCTAGCGAGTTACACGACTTTGCGCAGCGCGAAATTGAAAAAGATTTAGAATCCGTTGCCGGCGTTGCCCGTGTGGATGTATTGGGTGCTGGGCAATATGAAATGAATTTATACCTAAACCCTATTCGTCTTGCAGCTTATGGGATCACGGTTTCCGAAGTTATTACAGCGATCAAGCGCCAAAGCATAGAAAAACCAGCTGGTAAACTTATCAGCCAGAATCGTGAATATTTGGTTACAACTGTTGCCAACTTGGAAAAGCCAGAGGAATTTGAAAATCTTGTTGTCGCAACAAAAAATAAGCACCTTGTACGTTTAAGAGATATTGGACGTGCTGAAATCACATCAAATGATAAGAAAACACGAACCCGATACAATGGAAAGCAAGGTATTAGTATTGGCGTTATCAAGCAGTCAACGGCTAACCCCGTAGAGGTTGCTAGAAACGTTAAAGAAGAGATGGAAAAAATCCAAAAACACCTTCCTTCTGAAATTATGATGCATATCGGAAGTGACAAAACGATCTTTATTGAACGTTCGATTGTCGAGGTTTATAAAACCATTCTTGAAGCAACAACACTTGTTATTTTGGTGGTCTTTTTATTCCTTCGTTCAGCAAGGGCGTCGTTAATTCCTTTAGTAACAATTCCTGTGTCCTTAATCGGTGCTTTGTTCATCATGTACCTTTTAAATTTCAGCATCAACATGTTCACTTTAATGGCTATGGTTCTTGCGATCGGCCTTGTCGTCGATGATGCGATTGTTATTTTGGAAAATATATATAGGTATATGGAAGAAGGTTTATCTGCGCTAGAGGCATCAATTAAAGGTGTTAGAGAAATTAGCTTTGCGGTTATTGCGATGACTTTGACCTTAGCAGCCGTTTATACGCCTGTCTCGTTAGCTCAAGGAATGACAGGAAAACTTTTAACTGAATTTTCAATCACCCTTGCAGGCGCCGTTATTGTGTCTGGATTTGCGGCCTTGACGCTTTCTCCTATGATGTGTGCGCGTTTGCTTGTGCTTAATCATTCTCATAAAGAAGATGACGACAAACCAAGTAAGCTTGAAACCAAAGCTCTGGGCTTAATAGAAAAGTACCAGTCAAAGCTAGAAACCCTTAAAGAAAATGGGCAAACATTTAAGGTGTTTGTTTTGAAAGCTGGGCTTGGAGGGTTCATTATCGCTTCAAAACTTATCAAAAATTTTTCAACAGGCGCATGGCTTGATAAAACTGAAGAGAAATATGAGCAAAAGCTACGTCAGATTTTAAATTATCGCCTTCATGTCGTTGGCATTGCGATTGGATTTTCTGTGATTGGTTATATAACGTATCGAAATTTACCATCTGAATTTACGCCTCGCGAAGATCAGGGCACGATTACAATCGAAGGTCAATCTCCACAAACAGCAACGCTCGATTATACCGAGCGGTATGTTGAAATGATTGATAATATCCTTGGGTCCATTCCAGAAATTGATCGCCGTGTGACTCAGATTATTAATCCAACCTTTGATGTGTCCCTTCAGCTTAAAAATGATCGCAAGCGTTCAACCGAAGAAATTTCTAATGATATTCGCAAAAAAGCAGAAGAAATTACCGGTGTAGAAGCTAAGGTGAGCAGCGGTTCAACAGGTATTAGCGGTGATGATAACAGAGCAGTTCAGTTTGTGGTTCGTGGAAATAAAACCTACCGAGAACTTAAAGATATTACGCAGAACCTAACCGCGAACCTGTATGCATCAGGCATGATTTTAGGTGTTACTTCGGAAATTCACGGAGATACTGAAGATTTTACAGTTACGATTATTCGTGACAAAGTTTCATCGCTGAATATCGAGCCGGCAACGATTGCTGAAACGATTGACGCCTTGATTAGAGGACGCAGAGCAAACTCGTTTAAAAAAGAAAATAAGTTGTACGATGTGAAGGTTGAGGTTGAAAACAGCGCTCGCCGTTCCCCAGATGACATTACAAATCTGTTTGTAAAAGCAGGCGACAAGGATGGAACATTGGTGCCGCTTTCAGAATTGGTTAAAGTCCATTCTCGTGCCGGCCCTGTTGAGGTTCACCACCACAACCGTATGCGCGCTGTGACCATGAATGCTTTCTTAAAACCAGGATTTAGCCTTGGCGAGGCGATTAATAAAGTTGCTGAAATTGCTGTGGACGCAATCCCATCGGATGCTCGTTTGGATTATATTGGTGACACAAAGCGATATTTGTCAGAAAACAAAACCATGCTTCTTATTTTTGGTCTTGCGATCTGCTTTATTTATTTGGTTATGGCAGCGCAGTTTGAAAGCTGGCGTGATCCATTTATTATTTTGCTCAGCGTTCCTTTATCATTAGCCGGCGCTGTTTTAACCTTAGGCGTTATTGATGGCGGAAGCCTTAACCTTTATTCAAACATTGGTTTGATTACCTTGATTGGCTTGATTACCAAGCATGGTATCTTAATGGTCGACTTTTCCAACAAGCTGCGCGGTGATGGAAAAGAGATATTTGCATCGATTATTGAGGCTTCAAAACTTCGCCTGCGACCTATTTTGATGACAACGTTTGCTATGGTTTTAGGTGCCTTGCCTCTTGCTTTTTCGACTGGAGCAGGTTCAGAAAGTCGCCGTCAATTAGGTTGGGTTATCGTTGGCGGCATGAGCATTGGAACGATCTTTACATTGTTTGTGATTCCCGTGTTTTATACCTATCTATCTGCTCGAAAGCGCAAAAGCCTTTTATCAATAGAAACGACAGCTTAATGGATGCAAACCCCAGTCCTTTTTAATCGCAACCTTTTAAAGAAACGCCGCCAGAAATTGGATATCGGTTCTGAGGCGTTTTCTTTTTTGTGCCAAGAGGTTTCGGGACGCTTAATGGATCGATTGAATGCCTTTAAGCGAAACTTTGATACCTGCCTTCAATTCGGAAACGATGGCGGCATTTTAGCCAAATCTTTTAATTGCATAATTTCTGACGAGGAATTTTTTACATGCCCTCCAAATAGTTTTGATCTTATCCTGAGTTTCTTGGGCTTAAGTACGATAAATGATATACCTGGGGTGTTAACGCAAGCGCTTAAAGCTTTGCGCCCTGACGGCCTGTTTATGGCTGTATTTGCAGGCGGTGATAGCCTTTACGAGCTAAGGTCAGTATTTGGGCAAGTGGAGATTGAGCGTTATAAAGGCATTAGTAATCGCTTTATGCCGATGATTTCAACCAAGGATGCCGGATACCTTTTGGGGCATGCTGGTTTTGCCCTGCCTGTAAGTGATATGGATCGTATTATCGTTAGGTATGCTTCTGTATCGAAATTGCTGCAGGACCTCAAAATTACGGGCAATACAAACGTGTTGATGGATAGGAGCAACCCTTCCCTGACAAAAGGATTTTTAAAGAATGTCGAAAATTCATATCAAAAGCAATTTCCGCATCCAGATGGCGGCATTCAGGTAACCTTTGATCTTATTTATATGACGGGCTGGTCCCCTGCCCCCAATCAACAAAAACCCCTTAAACGCGGCAGTGCACAGCAGAGTTTGAAGGATGTGTTGTGAGAAGAGAGCCTTACAATTTCATTTACGACAATTATATTGCAATTGTTTATTGGGGTTTGTTTATAAAATGAAAACCAGACATATGTTGTATTTTTGGATGGCCCATTTCATTTAATGCATCATAAAAACAGCTGACATTATATACACCGATTTCTTCACTATTAGAACTATATACTAGATCCAAACTATAGTGTTTACGGCCGCTTGGATAATAAACATTATAAATCAGAGGAGAACTTCCAGCTTGGAATCTCTCACTATTGATATTTTTGGTGTCTCTGCTTTCTAATTCATCAAATAAAAGTTGACCACAAAGAGCTAATGTATGATCCGGTGTTGCTTTATATAAGTTGCGTTCAACAGCCAAAAAAACATTTTGAGTAGGCTTTTTAAGCTGTCCTGTCCATCTTTGGATATTATACCGAAGTTGGGCTTTCTCGATTGTAGTAAACGCAACATTTTGTGAGCAAATAGATTGGTCTGATTCTACCTCTAATTCAGGATCCATAGCATAAGAAGTATGTGTGGTAAAAAATATAAATGCATATCCGATGCAGATCATTTTTTCTACAAACTGATTCGCCTTCATTTCAAATTATCCTTTTAAGTCAGCTATAGTGTATACATAATGCGGAGTTTATAAAATTCAAGTTTTTATTTTTTAATACTTTCAGCTAAATTTTTTGATCGTGGTAATCCAGAAAATATGCTGATCTCCACTCCTCTAACGGGATTGGCGATGATGATGATGCTATCTTAGAGGTTAGATACAGTTCACTCCCCGCACCTCGATAAAAACAGATATTTCTCAAAGAACTGAATAAAACCAAGAGATAAAAGGAAAAAACTCTAATCAAATATTAGATAAATGACGGATATTGTTAACAAAATCTTAATTTAAGCTCTCTTATACTGATCCTATAAGATTACTAATAAATGGAGGGCTAAATGGATTATCTCAACTCACTTTCTCATCAAGCTGATTTAGCATTTGTCAGGGAAGCTATGAAAAGACCGATTTTGGAAAGGGATGTTGAGTTAGATCTAGCAAAAGCTTGGCGGGAGAATAAAGACGAGAAAGCTCTTCATGAACTTATTGGATCCTACACACGCCTTGTGATTAGCTTAGCCATAAAATATAAGGGTTACGGCCTTTCTCTTTCTGATTTGATACAAGAGGGCAATCTTGGCCTTTTGCACGCTGCTAACCGATTTGACCCAGAAAGAGGTGTGCGTTTCTCAACATATGCCAAATGGTGGATTCGCGCTCATATCCAAGATTTTGTTCTTAGAAATTGGTCTATTGTCAGAACAGGCTCTACGACAGTTCAGAAAAATTTGTTTTTTAATCTTAATCGATTACGCAGCAAGCTTCTCTCTATTACAACAGAAACAATGTCACCCGAAGATCAGGAAATGATCGCGCAGCATCTTGATATAAGCATTCACGAGGTAGAGAATATGGAGGCAAGATTAGCAAGCCATGATCTTTCGTTAAGCAATCCCGTCAGTGAATATGCAGATAATAATTGGCAAGATCTAATTTTAGACACACGTTTAAATCCTGAAGAAACCAGTTTTAAAGAACATGCGGAACAAAGTCGGCATAACTGGATCGAAGACGCTATGCTTTGCCTTGCGCCAAGAGAGCAATTTATAATTACTCATAGACGTCTCACGGATCCTCCGCAAACTCTTGAAAACTTAGGGAAAGAACTTTCTATTACCAAAGAACGCGTTCGCCAAATTGAAGCAAGAGCCCTTAGAAAAATGCGCTATTATTTTATGGAAAGTATGCATGAGGTTCGTCAAGTTCTGTAAAACGATCCGTATATTCTGGTTCAGGCTCCGTCCGTTTTGATGCTGCATAGGTTTGATAGGGTTTTAAAAGCAATTTTGCTGGAATTTTCCAAAGGGTACAAAGTTTCCAGATAATTGATAAAGTAATCGGTTTAATTCTGTTCAAGATGTCTGTGAGCTCTAAAGAATCTTCTGCAATTAGATTAGATAACTCAAGGATATTTAAACCATATCTTTCCATGTAAAATCGCACGGCTTCTATGGGATCAGAAAACTCGGACAGGCAATTTTCTCTTTCATAAATTTCTATTAAGGTGCAAAGAACTTCATACTCTTGATATTGCTGCGAATTTTCTTGAAGCGTTAGAATTTTTGGCCAGGAACTATCGATTAGTTGAGCGACTGTGTTTACAGTTTCCACAAAGTCTTCATGACTGCGAAGAGGTTTAATTTGCATTGTTATTCTCCAGGGTATTGATAGGCCCGTCTAAGGTTGAATTCATTAAAGAAAGCGCATAAGGCTTAATTAATGCCTCTGCGGGAATTTTTAATTTTTGGCTCAGTTGCCAAATCATCGATAAGCTTAAAGGTTTCTTTTTATTCAGAATTTTTAAAGTTTCTTTCTCAGATCCAAAAATTTCATTAAATTCTCTGTCGTTTATATCCAGTTGATTTTTATAAAATTTAAGCGCTTCTATGGGGTCAGGAAACTGGCTGGTCACAAGATTCTGTTCATAAAAATCAATTAGGGCTACCAATACTTCGAGCTGATTATGTTCATAACTTCCCTTTTCAGCATGCCAAAGGGAGTCAATCAGATAAATTGCAGCCAAATAATCTTCTTCATTGCGAATCGGGTTAATGCACATAAAAACTCTCTTTCAGGCACACATAAAAAGCGATGATTGAGCATCTGGATATTGATAAAATGTCCCTATCCATTTGAGAGCGATGGCCTGAGCTGAATAATTTATAGCAATCGCCAAATAACAAGAGCCAGGAACAATTGCGAAACAGATACGATGAAAAAGTTGAGGCTTTGCATGAGGAAAGGTTTTAAGAACATCTTCCTGATTCAGCCAATTTTCGTTTCTAACCTTTCGAATCCAGGCTTCTAAAGAACTTTCTAGCTTTGGATGCTTTTTTGAAAAATCTAATAATATTAGTTTATTAATGATTTTCATTTTTCCCTCACAAGGACGTTAGAGATAATTTGCGTGTCAAACAATTTTGAAACTGATTGAAATATATCTATTATATAGATATGTGTAAAGATTATTTTTTTTGGTATGGCAAATGGATGCAAAATACTTGGATCATCACAGTTCCTTACGGAGCTTCGTGACGATGAAGTTATTGTTTAAAACTTCTGAAGATAAATGGATGGCCACGCAACTTCGTTGCTTGCCATGACGGAGATAGTTTACTGGGTTATATGGACACAGTCTTCTATCGCCATTGCGAGGAATGAAATGACGTGGTCATCCAGTAATTAGCGTTATTCTATAGGATTTACGGCACTTCTAGCTAACAGATAAAAAGCGCTTAAATTTAAGCTCTCTTTTTTTCTAGCTCTTCCAAATGTTCATGAATGTGGATAGGCTTTTTACTGGTATGCCAGGGATGATCAATATCCCCTAGTTGGCAGTGAATAGATTCAACTTCCAAACGGATCTCTTTATCGCCTGAAAATAACAGGTGAATCGTTTGACGGCCCTTTTTAGGTTCATCAACTGAAATCATCAGTAAATTGAGAACGCGCAAAGGATGTTTTTGATCAAAATTACGTTTATGAACACTTAGGACATTAGAAACAGAAAATCCTGAATGGACACGATAATATCGTTCCTCATTAGGGTGAGCATCCAGATACTCCCAGCAAAAACGATTGATTAAACATGTGAATGTTTTCGCATCTTTATCAAAATGAACAGAGGTTAAGGGAAGAAACCCATCTTGAAGCTGAGCTGAGAGGATATGAATTTCCTCTTTATCTTTTGCAAGTAAACGAAGAGGGGAAAATTTAAGCTCAGTCATTATGAATCTCCTTTAGGCGGCGCTGGGTACCCTTTCGATGATAGCACCACAATTTCTTAATTTCTCTTCTAATCGTTCATATCCACGATCAAGGTGATAAATACGGCTTAATGTTGTCTCACCATTGGCTGCAAGTCCAGCTAAAACCAAGCAAACAGAAGCCCTCAAGTCAGTTGCCATCACTTGGGCACCACTTAAGTGCTTAGTGCCGCGCACAAGGGCCGAGGAATGATGAACTGTTATATTTGCCCCCATACGGCATAATTCAGGAACATGCATAAAACGGTTTTCGAAAATGGTTTCTGTGATCATGGATGCGCCTTGACAGACTGTCATAACTGCCATCATTTGAGCCTGAAGGTCTGTTGCAAAACCAGGAAAGGGTTCTGTCATAACATCCACACCCAAAAGCGGAGTCAAAGGGGATTTTATATAGATGCCATCCTCTATTGACTGAAGATCTGCCCCAGCCTGCCCCAGAATAGAAGAAACACCAGAGATTAGGGATAAAGAAGTATGTGTTAATTCAAGCTCGCCATTCGTAATAATAGCCGCCATAGCATAAGTGCCCGTTTCAATGCGGTCAGGCAAAACATTGTGCGTCGCATGATGTAATCTATCAACACCCTCAATTGTAATCGTGTCTGTTCCAGCTCCGGTAATTTTAGCACCCATGGAGTTGAGACATTCTGCAAGGTCAATGATTTCTGGTTCTCTGGCAGCGTTAATCAGCTTTGTCTCGCCTTTAGCAAGGCTTGCTGCCATCATAAGGTTTTCTGTCGCTGTGACGCTGACAAGTGGCATAGAAATCTCGGCGCCTATTAATCCGTTGGGAGCAGAGGCATGAATATACCCTTCTGCTAATTCAATATGCGCGCCTAATTGCCTTAGACCGTTTAAATGAATGTCGACGGGGCGTGTTCCGATCGCGCAGCCTCCAGGAAGCGAAACTTTAGCCTCCCCACACCTTGCTAATAGAGGGCCTAAGACAAGGATAGAAGCGCGCATCTTACTCACTAAATCGTAAGGGGCTGTTGTATTGGTGATATCTGCCGCCTTCAATTCGTATGAATAACTGTCAGGCTTATGATTGATGTGGACACCATGTTGAGCCAAAAGTTCAGCCATAGTCTGAATATCTGTTAGTTGTGGAACGTTGGTTAAAGTCAACCCTTTGTCGGTTAAAAGTGAGGCCGTCATCAATGGCAATGCGGCATTTTTAGCGCCACGGATTTGGATTTTTCCTTTGAGAGGATTCCCTCCAACGATTCTAATTTTATGAGACATATAAACTCTTTTTATATTTTAGGAAGGGTCACACCGGTTTGACCCATGTATTTACCCTGACGATCTTTGTAGGAAACTTCGCAAGCTTGTTCAGACCTAAAGAAAAGGAACTGACAAACCCCCTCATTAGCATAAATTTTTGCTGGAAGCGGCGTTGTGTTTGAAAACTCTAATGTGACATGCCCTTCCCATTCAGGTTCTAATGGGGTGACGTTCACAATAATACCGCATCTGGCATAGGTTGATTTTCCAAGGCAAATCACCAAAGTGTCGCGCGGGATTTTAAAATATTCAACGGTTCGACCTAAAACGAAGCTATTGGGCGGGATGATACAAACATCACTTTCGCGGTGCACCAAACTGTTAGGGGAAAAATTTTTAGGATCAACAACGGCGCTGTCAACATTGGTGAAAATTTTAAATTCGTTAGCAACGCGCGCGTCGTAGCCATAAGAAGATAAGCCGTAAGAGATAACCTCTTCTCTTTTTTGTGATTCAACAAACGGGGCAATCATCCCATGTTCAAGGGCTTGTTTTCGGATCCAGTGATCAGGTTGTATGGACATGAAGTAAACTTAGATTTTAATTATGAATTAATGACTGTATCTTAGCTGCTTATTTATGTTTTGGAAAGTTTTTGAAGAGAATCTTTGGGTGAATTGTAAAGAACAATCCTTGAAAAATTTGTAATACATGTTGTACTTGTACTTATTACTATAATCATGGAGGATGTTATGCTTGCTGTTCGCTTGCCTAAAGGGCTAGAAGATCGTCTGAATTCTCTTGCACTACGTACGCATCGCAGTAAAAGTTTTTATGTAAAAGAAGCCTTAGAAAAATATTTAGAAGACGAAGAAGAATACCAGATCGCTTTAGAGGCTTATGAAGATTATCTGAAATCCGGCAAAAAGACATATGGCTTTGAAGAAGTCATGAGAGAAAACGGGTTAACAGATGATAAAGACCGTTAAATAGCAGTTTGAATTTTCTGAAAGAGCACGCAAAGAGTTTAAAGAACTAGATCCTTCTGTTAAAAAACGAATTCAAGAATTTATTACTCGCTTGATTTCTTCAAACGAAAATCCGAAAAAGCTTGGCAAAAGATTGTCTGGAAAATTGGGACATTTATATTCTTTTCTCGTAGGAACTTATAGAATCATTGCTGAAATTTATGAAAATAAATGCCATATTTTAGCGTTACACATTGGTCATCGACGAGAAGTTTATAATGTTTAACAAATCTTCTTGCTTGATGAGCTCCCCTCAATCCCGCCAGAACGATGGCATAAACAGGACAAGGACAGTTAAAAGCTCTAATCTTCCCAAAATCATTCCAAGCATCATGGCGATTTTAGGACCTTCGGCAAGATTCGCAAAGCAAGTATGAGGCCCAATATGATCCCCGAGGCCTGGTCCAACGTTACCAATACACGAAGCTGCCCCTGAAAGGCTTGCTAGGAAATCCATGCCCATGCCTGAAAAAATAAGGGCTAAAACAGCCAGGCAAAAACAATAGAGCGTTAAAAACGTATAAACAGAAAACGCTACCGTATCGCTTACTTTCTGATCTTGGAAAAGGGGCACATAAACGCCGTGCGGGCGCCTTAATTGCATCAAATGAACCTTTGTTAACGTAAACAGAATCTGAAACCGAAAGATTTTAATGCCGCCCGTTGTTGATCCTGTACAGCCGCCAATTAAACTGAGGATAAAAAAGAACATAAGTGGAAATTTTCCCCATCTGCCATAGTCTGCAGTCACAAAGCCTGTTGTGGTGATGGTTGAAACCGTTGAAAAGGCTCCTTGCCTTAGGCTGGTTAAAAAATCAATCTTATTGATTCCCCAATTCCATAAACAGATCGCAATAGAGGCTATCAAGAGGGTTGCAAGATAAGCCTTCAACTGGCTGTCTCGCCGAATCGCTTTACTATCGCCATTCCATAAACGGACGTAAAGGATTAATGTACTGCCGCCTAAAATCATAAAGACAATGATAATGAATTCAATCAAAGGGCTATTATAAGCACCAATAGAAGCATCTTGGGTTGAAAGGCCGCCTGTTGATACAGTTGCCATTGCATGACAAATTGCATCAAATGAGGGCATCCCCGCCCAGTACAAAAGAATAGCACAAAGAACGGTAAAGAAGGCATAAGCGGCTAAAATAGCTGTCGCTATTTGAGAAACACGCGGTAGAATTTTTTCTGAACGATCCGAGAATTCGCTTCGAAAAAGCTGCATACCACCAATTCTAAGGGTTGGAAAAATCGTCATGGCCATCACAATAATACCGGTGCCGCCCAGCCATTGAAGCAAGGCACGCCAAAGCAGAATGCCTTTGGGGGTAGAATCAAGGTTTTGAATAACCGTGGAACCTGTTGTTGTTAGCGAAGAAACGGCCTCGAAACAGGCATTGATAAAATTAAGCTCAAGATTTGAATAGTAAAAGGGCAACCCCGCAAAAACAGAAAGGATGACCCAGCTTAAGGATGTCATTAAAAAAGCTTCTCTCATCCCTAAGACAATTTTTCCATAAGGACGATTCGCAAGCGTAAGGGCAACACCAAAGAAACCACAGATAAATATAGAAACTAAAAATCCGGGCCAAAATTGTGAGTGATAGATAAGAAGCTCTGTTAAAAGCGGAATGATCATTGTCAAGGTCAGACCCGAGAGAAGAGCCCCTGTTAAAAAGAGAACGGATCGTAAGTCAATCACTTAAAATTAAAGCCCAGACAAAAGCAAATTCTTGCAAGAATTATAACCTTTTAAATCAAAATGCAATAGGGTGGAAATGATAAACTTCAAGATATGTAAATTTCCTGGATAGCCATGCTCTTTCGGGCTTACTATAACGGACCTCGTCATTGCGAAAAGCCGTAGGCTTTGAGGCAATCTGGTCTTACTGCATCCTGCAAATTTCCTAGTTTGTTGTTGGCTGAGGTGGCGTTTTTTCTGCCGAAGTTGGAAAAATATCAACTTTTTCCAAAACCAATTTCACACTAAATCCTGCCTCTCCATAACCCATCGTCATGGCTGTAATAATGCCTGACGGTAACACATCTTGGGTGATTTCATAGTCTGGATCTGGATTATTATTCCCCCTGGCAAAGATAGCCATTTGCAAAGACCAAAGCTTATCAATCGATAGTAACCTTGGATCATTGATAACAAGTTTGGGGTTTTTAATAGAATTAATAACAACATTAACATCTACTGGCTCTGTTGTATCGCTACTGCCATCAAACACAATTCTATTTGAGAAAACAGTTTCGCCTGCATTTGCAGCCTCTAAGGATTGCTTTAAATGTTGAAGGGGAAATAAACATCCAACGGGTAAGGTCAATTCTTTTGGAATCGGTTCTTTATAAATAACTCTACCTGGGCTTTTTGGAGAAATATATCCCTCACCTTTCATAATGCCTTCTTCCGCTCCATTCCTTAAAGTACGCACAGTGAAATGATAACGACCGCCATCCTTAGACTCAAAAGAAGCAATGGAGGTTATGTATTGTTGAGAAACACCTGTTGCATAATAAACTAATAATTCAGAACGTTGTTCAAAAGTCCAGCCATCTCCCGTATCCATCAACTGGACAGTTAACCTGCCTCTCACATCCGTTACATTTCCACCTTCGGTTTTGATATGCTTTACAGAATATTCAGCCCGATGGGGAATCAGCTCAATAGCATTCGATGCTTTTTTAACTTGTTGATGAGGTGTGGTTATTTGTGGAAGAACTTTGGGTACCTCACACTGAACATTGCCCGCAGGAACAGTGGGTGCTTGAACGAGAACAGGTGCCTCAGCGTGTATGTGTGAGCAGTTTAGGATGAAAAGGAAAAGAAAGTTTATTTTTTTCATAAATTATCAAAATCTTGTATAAATCAGTGTGATCATATTCTATTTACACACATTATTCAAATATACTCTTTCCAATCTTTAATGTCTGACGTAATTTCAAATTCACATAGAATGATCACAGAGCAGGCTCGTAGATCAACAGTAGAAAATAATGGGATATTTTTATGCAGAAATTAGACTATATGTCACCTAATGCTGTATCAACGGCGCACAACCGAATCAAGTATTTGACTAACAAAACTCCACTTTTGCAAAGCGAAACTCTTAATAATGCTCTAAACACTAACGTATATTTTAAATTTGAAGGAGCTCAAAAGATTGGAGCTTTTAAGGCACGTGGGGCCCTGAATGCTCTTTTACACTTAAAAGAAAAAAATATTTTACCAACAGAAGTAGTTGCTTATAGCTCTGGTAATCATGCACAAGGCGTTGCTTGGGCAGCAAAACAACTTGAAATAAAGGCAACGATTATTGTTCCTTCATCTGCATCACCAATTAAAATTGCTGCTACAAAAGCATACGGTGCTGAGGTTATTATTACTAAAGAAAGGCAAGAAGCCGAGGATTTAGCACATGAAAAAGCAAAATCTGCTTTTTTATTGCCACCTTATGATCATGATGATGTGATCGCAGGACAAGGGACAGCTGCTTTAGAAGCCTGGACGGATGAGGGTATGTTCGATGCGGTATTTGCACCTTGTGGAGGAGGAGGTCTTATTTCTGGAACTTACCTTGCAACACGATTATTCTCTGATACTAGTAAGGTTTATGCATGTGAACCACAAATTGCAAATGATGCTGCCGAATCTTATAGAACCGGGGTCATTAAAAGATTCCAAAAAACTCCTATGACTTTGGCAGATGGTACTCGCACCTTAGGAATATCAGAGCGTACATTTCAATATATTAAGCAACTTAATGGATTTTACGAAATATCCGAAGAAGAAATAATTTATTGGACCCAATGGTTGACTCACCTTCTAAAAGTTAACATAGAGCCAACCTCTGCATTAGGTATAGCAGGGGCTTTTAAGTATATAAATGAAGGCAATCAAAATGAAAAGATTTTAATCATTCTATCAGGAGGAAATGTTGATCCAATTACGCATACAAAAATTTGGGAAAAATCTCATTTGGAATGCTTTCCGAAAATAATCCCATTCTAATGTCCTTAGAAAATCACTTATGAATCTCGTCAAGCAAGCTTTTCAATTTTCTTTATACCACCCATATAAGGGATCAAAACATCTGGAACAGCAATAGATCCATCTTCTTGCTGATAGTTTTCCATAACAGCGATCAATGCGCGCCCTACAGCAACACCTGACCCATTCAGTGTATGCACAAATTGAGGTTTTTCGTCACTTTGGCTTGGTCTATAACGCGCATTCATGCGGCGTGCTTGGAACGTATTGCAACGAGAGCAGCTTGATATTTCACGATACGTATTTTGCCCGGGCAACCACACTTCAAGGTCATAGGTCTTTTCAGCGGCATTGCCAATGTCTGCTGTGCATAAATTCATAACACGATAAGCAAGTCCAAGGCGCTTTAAAATCATCTCAGCAGCGCTTGTCATTCTCTCGTGCTCAGCTATGGCTTGTTCTGGGGTTGTGATGCTCACAAGCTCAACCTTACTAAACTGATGCTGACGGATCATGCCGCCCGTATCCTTACCGGCCGCTCCTGCTTCTAATCGAAAACAAGGTGTATAGGCTGTATAACGAAGCGGAAGCTCAGCCTCTGCCAGAATTTCCCCTGCAACCAAATTTGTTAAAACAACCTCAGCTGTTGGAATAAGCCAATGACCTGAATTGGTTTGAAACTGATCCTCTCTGAATTTTGGCAACTGTCCTGTGCCATACATAGTGGCATCATTTACCAAAAGAGGCGGGTAGACTTCTTGATAGCCAAATTCTTGGGTGTGAATGTCCAACATAAACATCGCCAAAGCCCGTTCCAACCGAGCGAGTCCATTATACAGAACGACAAATCTTGCGCCTGATACTTTGGCAGATCGTTCAAAATCCATACCCCCTAAAGCTTCTCCTAATTCAAAGTGTTGCTTTGGTGTAAATTTAAAGGTAGGTATCGTGCCAACTTTTCGAACTTCAACGTTATCATCTTCGCTTTTACCATCTGGACAATCGTCAGCCGGCGTATTTGAAATGCCCGATAAGATCTCATGAAGTTCTGCTTCAAATTTCTGCGATAAAGCTTCAAGTTCCGGTGTTTTTTGTTTGATGAGATCGTTTTTCTTTGTTAATTCGCCAGTATCTTTGCCTTCACGTTTAAATATTGCAAATTCTTTGGCAATTTGATTGCGTTCTGACTGAAGAGTTTGAAGCTCGGTTAATACACTTCTGTGTTGTTCATCAAGTTTCAAGATATTAACAGATAAAGGCTCTTTGCCTCTGCGAATTAATCCACGATCAAAATGCTCTGGGTTGCTTCGAATGGCGCGTAAATCAAACATGGGGCTCAATTTTCCTTTGGCGATAATTTTCTAAGAATGTAACCATAATGATAGATAAACCATAAAGGATAATAAGAGGCAACGCTAGTCCCAGCATGCTTAAGATGTCGGGCGGGGTAATAATTGCTGCGATGATAAATATCAATAAAACAGCAATGCGCCATTTTTGAATAAGCCCTTGACGCGTTACCATATCAATGCTGGCAAGAAGCGTTAAAACAACTGGCATTTCAAAACAAATTCCAAAAGCAAAAATCAAACGCATAACAAAAGACAGATATTCATTGACTTTGGCCTCTAGTTGAATTGGAAGGCTGCCTGCCGCTGCCGAAGATTCAAAACTTAAGAAAAATTGATAGGCCGCTGGAAAGATTACTGTATAAGCAAATGCCGCTCCTAAAATAAATAAAATAGGCGTTGCTGCCAGTAGTCCTATAAACAATTTACGCTCATGAAGGTATAGGCCTGGCGCTATAAACAGCCATATTTGACCAGCAATCAAAGGAAAGGCAATAAAACTGGCAGCAAAAGCAGCAACCTTTATGTAAGTTAAAAAGGCCTCGGTTAGGCCTGTATAAATAAGCCTGCGACCTTCACCTTTTGCCTGCAACAGGGTTGCTAAGGGCTTTACCAAAAACTGAAATATACTTTCTGAAAAAAAATAACAAATCGCAAAGACTACGAAAAAGACAATCAGGATATAAATCAGTCTTTTTCTAAGCTCAATCAGGTGTTCTAAAAGTGGGCGCGGCGTATCGTTAAGCATACTCAATCTTCTGCTTCGGGCAGTTTCACCCAAGCCGGAATATAAGGCGTTAGCACAGCATTTCCACATGTTAGTTTAGGAAGAGAATCTCTTATAGAGGCAAGCCTCAGTAAGGCAAGGCCGCACCCAGGCACACTCGTGCGCATTTCCCCTACTTCATCCTCTCCTAGAAATATAGGCGTGAAGGGGGGGGCTTCTCCTTCAATCTTAACAGGCAAAAGACGCTTGCGGACAAGGCCACGATACCGTGTTCTTGCTGTCAACTCTTGCCCCATATAGCAGCCTTTTTTCCAATCAATAGCCTGCAATTCATCAAATCCATATTCCAAGATAACCCCTTTATCGACTGGAATATCGCGGCTGCCGTCAGGAGCTCCAAGGGAAATTCGATGATTTTCGTAAGTGTTTGAAAGTTCTGTATTTAAGTCTTTTGCATAAAGGCGATATCCCAATTCTTTAAGACGAGGATCAACAATCTGAATTGTGTCAGGTAAGGGATCTCTAACCGCAAAAACTTTAAAAGCATCACTTAAATCAGTAAGCTCGATTTTTGATCTTAATTTATATAACGACAAACGCTTGATAAGATCAAAAATACGGTCACGTTCGCAGTCAATGAACCATGTTTCTTCGATTGAAAAAATAAACAAATCAAAAAGAAATTTCCCTTGCGGCGTTAACAAAGCTGCATAAACAGGCTCTCCTCGCTCAACTTTTGTTACATCATTTGTAACCAACCCTTGTAAAAAGGGAACCTTGTCAGGGCCCGTTAACTGAATGAGGGCTCTATTTGACAGCTCAGTTATAAAATTCATGTAAATTAGCCTTCAGCTGGGACCTCATCTTTAGCTGGGGCTTCATCCTTAGTTGGGGCCCCGTCTTTAACTTTTGCATAACTCATAACTTTTTGAACGCCTTTGACAGAGCTTGCATATTTACCAACCTTGTCTAGCTCTTCTTGGCTTTGTGCGATACCCATGATGTAAACAACGCCATTTACAGTTTTGATACTGTAATTCAAAGACCTGATATCTCCGTCACAAAAAAGATTTGCCTTAACTTGGGTCGTAATTACGCTATCTTGCATAATGGTACCAACTCCAGTGCCTTCTTCTGAGGTTTCGATATGGTTGACCACATGTGTAACGCCGTTTACTTCCCAGGCAATTCTTTCTGCTTCGGCTTGCCATTCAGCTTTTGTTACTATGCCAGCCAATAAGACTTCCCCGCTTTGAACATTGACTGTAACTTGTGAATAAAGGCTTGGATCAAACTGATACAATTTTGCTTTAAGAACGACAGAAATTTGACTATCTGAAGCAGTTCCAGTAATGCCTTTTTCTTTTGTGGCAATGGCACCAACAGTTGCGCCTCCTCCAATCACAAGAGGAGCAATACACGAAGACAATGTGAGGCCCGCCGTTATAAGGGCTAAATACTGACTTTTAAACTTCATAAAAATTCACTTTCGATTTGCCAGGCATTTGGAATATGGACAATAGCTTTTG
>JAIEPD010000094.1 GCA_019749935.1 Alphaproteobacteria bacterium | reverse complement strand
TCTCCTACTTTTGATCAGAGTAGAAACATTATAACCTATATCTTTATCCAAATCTATCTATATGTAAACACTCCCAATTTTTCAAATATGTTACTTATTTCTCGGGCCAAAAAAATATCAAAATATTGAACCTTAAAAAATTTAGATTTCTTCTTTTTTGACACTTATTTCACACTAAAGTTGGATTTAATAAATGCGATATTTTCTAAAGAACAAGTGGTTCTATTATAGTGTTTTTTGTGTTTTTGCGTTTAATATTACGTTCGCACATAATCATCCACCTTATATTTACGCAGTAAACCCAAGTGCGAAGACTTTAGAAACAATAGATAGTACTTCTCATGAAATTATTAAAAGCTATAATCTATTAGCAGATTACCCCAGAGAAATTACAATAGATGAAGCGAATGCAAGAGCTTACATTATCGGAACGCAAAGCAAAACAATATCAATTATCAATCTGACAGAAAACAAAAGGGTTATGTCGCCTCTTCCTTGCGGTCCAAGTCCCTGGGGCGTTGCTTTAACACCTAGAGGAAAGTGGGCGTATGTTACGAATGTCAGTCATGACTGCATATCCATAGTCGATTTAGAATCCTATAAAGTGCTACCAGAAACCATACCAACCGGAAAATTACCATGGACAGTTGCAATCACGCCCGATGGAAAAAAAGGATTTGTTGTAAATCATGGTGATGACTCTGTTACTGTTATTGACATCAGTAAAAATAAGGTTATTAAAAAACATATAACAGTTGGGAAAAGGCCTTTATTAGTAGCCATCCATCCTAATGGAAAACATGCTTATGTCTCAAACCATGGAGAAAATACCATTTCTGTAATTTCTGTGGAAACGAACAGCCTAGTTGGTACAATTGAATTGTCCTTTCCTAGTCCTTCTGGGTTTAAAATACACCCTGATGGCCAGACGGCCTATGTAACACACGCACCTTATTCTTGTATTTCTGTTATTGATTTAGATACTTTTAGGCAAAAAGAAGACCCAATTAGAATTGAGGGTGAACCTGTTGGGATAACTATCAATTCTGCTGGGACGTTCGCATATGTTACAGATAGGAAAGAAGACTCCTTGCTCGTTCTTGACCTAAAGACAAGAAGTCTTCTTAAAGACAGAATAAACGTATGGGGAGGTCTCACCAATGTGGCTGTATGCTCCTCAACGGCATCTAGTTCTTCCTATTTTTTAAAATTATTAGGAAATTTAAAAAATACGCTAGGTCGATTATCACCAGATGCTGTTGAGATAAATTAGATTACGATAAAATTTGCATCTTAAAGAAAGCTCGGAACTGGGGTCTTGTCCTAATCCTTGGTTTAAGTATACACTTTTAGATATAGAGTTTTTTTGTATTTAAAGGGGATAGCTTTGGCTGGATTAATAAAAAGAAGTAGTTTTGCTTTATTGATAACATGTGTTTCTTTGACAAACGCGCATGCAGATGAACCATTCTGGGCTAAATATATTCCAAATTTCATCCGTCAATATATACCAGGTCTTGCTTCTGAAAAAGGAACCACCGTATTTGGTCCGGCTTCCTATAATAATGTCACTTTGGCAACTTTGGAGGTTATGGGGCCAGCAACGATCGTGGACGTTAAAGTTGAAGGGCAAACAAATATCCAAGGCCCTTTTGATGCTAGAGATTCAAAATTAAATAGTCTAGAGGTGAACGGACCAGTTTCACTTCAAGGAACAACCGTAACAGGACAAACTATTGTTAATGGGCCTTTGTCATTAGATAAAAAATCTACCTTGGAAGATCTAACAATTGCCGCAAATGAGATGAAGATAAAGGATTCAATCGTCAACAACATTACTGTGCGTAAAGGTGATGATAAATCTAAAAAGCAGGTTATTACACTAGAAGGTACTTCTCGTGTTAAAGGATCAATTAAATTTGAGCAAGAGGGTGGGCAAGTTGTACTACGCGATGCATCTAAAGTTGATGGTTTGATTACAGGTGGTGAGAACATCAATAATCATCATAAAAAACCGATTTAAATGCGTTAAATAGACGTTTTTATTAAATCTCTTGATCCTTCTTTCTTTTTTGGCTTGAGATGTTAGATTTTTTCTCAAGCCATCAAAACTATTTAATATTGTGATTTTTTATTCTTAATAAAAAGAGGAGATTATTTTAAATTAATTCTAAGAATTTTTCTTGAATAATATCAAGAGCTTGCCTATATAAATGCTTATATATAAATATTTATAAAATCCATTCAATTGAAAAAACGTTATATCCATTATATTTTAATGAGTATGTTAATTTTAATAATTAACAATAATGCGGCTCATGCGGCTTCTGTTGCTACTAATGATCATAGATCTCTCTTTGAAGAACTCTATCACAATCACCAACGCTATTTTCATATAGATCCTGCATCATCTCTCAGTGAGGATCAGCAACTGATAAACCAACTCATTGAGAGGTTTCAAACGCACATAGCCTTTATGGAGACCCAAAAGAGCTTTCTTGAGTATGTTGTAGAAAAAAAGAAAAATACTGGACGTCCATTTTCTGAGATTGATCCTGCATTTTCGTCATTTCCTTCCTCAAGCCAGGAAGATTTAGCTTCGCAGATACTTAATCAGAGTGTTCATGTCTATGCTAGTGAAATTAAACGGTGGTCTGATTTTCTCACAAAACTGGAGAGCCTTCATGATCAAGAGATAGATTTTGAAAAGACTTTTGCTGAGTTTATTGAATTGAGAAGTTCGCGATTAGAAAATAGAGCTGCCCATTGTAAAGAAACCGGCCGGCCTCCATCGACCAAACAGCAAGACTTTGCAGAGGTTTGCCAATATGACAAGATACAGATAAATTTTGCTATTAATAGTCTTAGAATATATGACGAATTTTTATATGCTTTATTTCCTTATGTGAGTAAGGCTGGACTAGAGGAGGCTAACACACAAGATCGTCTTATTGAAAAAGATAAAGGTCTAATGGATTTTTTAATGAAAAAAATTACAATACCATTAGATCCTGATTCAACTTTAGATAAAATATCGAAAGCTTTTGAAAATAAGAAGATAGCTGGCAAAGATAGAAAAGTACTTCGCGCTGAGTTTGGTGATGCTTATAGAGAATTAAAAGAGATGCTAGCACAGGGAGAAGTTGAAAATGTGGAGAAAGCTTCTTTGCATAAGAAAACTAAAACTAAAACTAAAAAGAAGAAAGCAAAAGGAAAGGCAGCAAGAAAATCCCCTGAAAGTGTTGAGCAAAATTTGTTTGAGGGGGACGACGCAGGCATTAAGGATGATACTGCAATTTCCTCAATTGGTGCTATGCCTTCCCGGGTTAAGAGTAGACCAGTGCCTTATATTAAAACGGAAGTCCCTCAAGGAGGTTGGAGCAAGAGAGATAAAAAAAGAGCTGAAGAGACTGCAAGTAATAATTCATCTAATTCCCAAACTGCTAATGTTGAACATTTAGATGAAGAAGGATATCTATATGAACCAGTTTCCCCTATTAATCTAAGCCATACTAATTACGAGGTTTTGCAGGCTATATTAGATCCAGATACACATTCATTTACCATTTCTTTTAATCAGGTTATGCGTTTATTAGAAGAAGGTCTAAATATTAAAGTGCTACGCAAGGGTGGTTCTCATGCACACATGGATACACCAGGTCGAAATAAAAAGACCCTGGTTGATCTGCACGGCGGGTGGACGGATAAGTTTAATCAAGAAACTCTAAGTAATCTTAGAGAGCTTATGATCAACCTTGGGCTAGATAAAACTGAGAATATTACGGTAGGTAATCGCTGAGAATTAGCAATGCTTTTGAAAAAGCTAAACGTACCCAACAACTTTCGCTTTTCTAACTTCATGTGGCTTTAAATCTTCTAATGCATAAGGGCCATAGGAAAGACGAATCAGACGGTTGACCCTAAGGCCCAAGTACGTCATAACTTTTCGGATTTCTCGGTTTTTACCTTCATACAAAGTCACATGCAACCATGTATTCAAAGATGGTTTTTGATTAGGGATGTCAATTTCGATAGAACCATAATGAATTCCATCGATAGTGACTCCTTTTTCAAGAGCTGTTAATTCTTTAGGATTGATCTCACCAAAAACCCTTACCTTATAGCAGCGTGGCCATTTTGTGCTGGGTAATTCAGCAAATCTTGAAAACGCGCCATCATTCGTTAACAATAAAAGGCCTTCGGAATTAAGATCTAATCGACCAACGGAAATAACGCGGCCAAGTGAATAACGTTCAACATCTTCAAAGACCGTTGGTCTGCCTTCGGGATCTTTATGGGTTGTAACATAGCCTTCTGGTTTGTAATAACACCAGATCTTAGTTGTTTCAGGCTCTTGGATAAGAGTATCGTCAACTTCGACGCGAGACTTCTCTGTAACAAGCGTTGCAGGCGTTGTTAGAACATGTCCATCAACCTTAACTCGCCTTTCCTCTATTAAACGTTCAGCATCACGGCGTGAGCAGACACCTGCACGCGCTAGAAACTTGGCAATGCGTTGTTCTTCTTTTTTATCCACAAGCTTTAATAAATCCTTTTAATAACGCTATATCGGCATCACATACGTGGAATTCAGGGTGCCATTGCACGCCAATACAAAAACGGTATTGAGGGGCTTCAATTCCTTCGATTAACCCATCTGGAGCCACAGCATTAATTTGAAAAGAATCAGGAAGCTTTTTAACAGCTTGGTGGTGAATGCTGTTCACTTGAAAGTTTTCTCCCTCTACAAGCCTGCTTAACAGGGTATTTTTTAAGATTTTTATTTCATGCTGATGCTTGGTTCTGCATTGATTTTGTTTATGCTCAATGATTGAAGGAGCTTCATCTGGAATATCTTGGACCAAAGTCCCGCCATGCATAACATTTAAAAGCTGCATCCCAGCACAAATACCCAAGACTGGTTTATCCGCCTTTAAAACAGCCTTCGCAATTTCTAATTCAAATGCGGTTCGTTTTGGTCTAAGGGGGGTTGCTTTTGGATGATGATAATCAGCGCCATACAGAGAAGGTTCAATGTCAAAACCTCCGCCCGTCAGCAAAAGTCCATCGATAAGATTCGTGTAATCCTCAAGATATTCAGGATGATATGGCAAGGGGAGGGGAATTCCACCTGCAAGCGCAACAGCTTCACAGTAGCGATGCCTTAAGCCGTACCAGGATAAATCAGAATACCATTTCCCCTCAATTTCTTGCGTAGGATCTACACTATCTAAAGGAATCCCAATGAGTGGTTTCTTAATCATTACGTTAGCCTTTTAAAGGTTTCAAAGGATGAAAGATGTTCAGGTGTTATACTTTCTCTTATCAGATAAATATCACCCTTATCAATCATAACTTCAGGGATAAGGGGGCGTGAGTTATAGGTAGACGATAACGAGGTTCCATACGCGCCTGTGTGAGTGATTGCTAAAATATCGCTAGCCTTTAGATTTTTGGGTAAAGAGATTTGCGTGGCAAAGGAATCGCTTGATTCACAAACGGGCCCAACAACATCAACGATGATTTGTTCAACGGCATTTTCTTTGTCAGAACATAAGACAATAGGATGTTCTATACCATAAAGTGCCGTTCGTATCATATCATTCATGCCAGCATCAACGATTACAAAAGTTCTTGAGGGTGTTTTTTTGACATATAAAACTTTGGTCAATAAAAGGCCAGCTTCTGCCACAAGATAGCGCCCTGGTTCTATAACAAATTCACAATTTAAGTCCCCTAGTTCTTCTTGAAAAGCTTGTGCATAAGCTTTGAGATCAAACTGCGGTGACCCTGAAAGGGTATAGGGGACATAAAAGCCGCCTCCAAGATCTAAACGTCTAACAGGGTAACCTTTAGATGTCAGAGAAACAGCTAGGTTTTTTAATTGTTTAAAGACCTGGCGATAAGCATTAATGTCTTGAATTTGAGATCCAATATGAACGGATATCCCTAAGAAATTTAAATAGTTAGAAGTGTGTGCAATAGAAACTGCTACCATCAATTGTTCTAAAGGAATTCCAAATTTATTTTTATCAGTTCCTGTTGTAATTTTTTTATGAGTCTTAGCTTCGATATTAGGATTTAGCCTCAGACCTATAGATATTGGTTTTTGCAAAGCAGTGGCTATTTTTTTAACAACGTGCAGCTCTTCTAATGACTCTACACTTAGTTGTTCAATCTCACTTTGAATGGCAAAAGTAATTTCTTTCTCTGTTTTTCCTACGCCAGAAAATATAATTTTGTTGCAAGAAATGCCTGCCTTAAGGGCTCTTAATAGCTCACCACCAGAAACAACTTCAACGCCACAGCCTTGTTCGTGAAGGAGTTTGAGAATAGCCTGATTGCTATTAGCTTTAATTGCATATCTTACTTGTATGTTTTTGCCCAGATTTGCAATTATTTTTTGAAGATTTTGATATTGATTCCTAATAATTTCAGAATCATAAACATAGACTGGCGTCTCGATTTTTTGGGTTATATCCGAATAATTGGAAAATCCAAAATGCTTGTAAGGAGTGAAGTCTGTGCAAGTCAAGGCTTTGGATACGTTCTTGGATAGTTATCAGGCTCTATGGGTTTCACAGGGCCTTTTTTCCCACAGCTACTTAAAAACAAGCCAATAATAAAGATAAAAACAAAATGCATAATATAACTTCTATATGGTGGGCGATGACAGGATTGAACTGCCGACCCTCTCGGTGTAAACGAGACGCTCTACCGCTGAGCTAATCGCCCCAATAGAATCTTATGCTTTCTAAGACGTAAGATTCTATATACCAGAAAATGCGTTACGCATCAACAGCATCTTTTAATTGTTTGCCAGCTCTAAATTTAGGCAAACACTTTGCAGGGATCTTTATCGTAGCGCCAGTGCGTGGATTGCGGCCTTCACTTGCTGCCCTTTGTGCAACAGTAAATGTTCCAAATCCAATAAGACGTACATCTTCTTTTTTCTTAAGTGCTTTTGTAATAGCGTCAAAAGTAGCATCAATTGCTCTTTCAGCATCTGCTTTTGTCAAACGAGAGGATCCTGCAACAGCAGAAACGAGTTCACTTTTATTCACGGAGATTGCCTTTCCAACTAAAAAGGTTATAACAAATTTCTAATCCCATACTAATAGGGCTTTTTGTTTAGGGTCAACAAGATTTATTTGAGTTTTTGTTGCAAAAACAATAATTTTTAACTTGCTTTTTTGAAGAAATTCTTAAATTTGATAATTTTTGGGTTTTTTCCTTAAAAAGGAGAGTTTTTTTCTAATTTAGCTTGAACTTCAGAGAGGGTTGCTTTAACTCCTAATTCCTCAAAAGATGTAATTCCATACTCTGAAAGTCCACAAGGAATTATGCCTTGAAAATGATCTAAGTTAGGACAAACATTAATAGAAAGACCGTGCCATGTTACCCACTTTGTAACTCTTACTCCAATGGCTGCTATTTTTTCTTCTCGCGAATTCTTTCCTTTTACCCATAAACCGACTCTTCCAGGTCTTTGTTCGGCATTTATATTAAAATGAGATAGAGTTTTAATAATCCATTTTTCTAATGTACTTATATAAAGGCGTATATCTTTTTGTCTTTTTTCAAGATCCACCATGATATAAACTACAAGTTGCCCGGGCCCGTGGTAGGTGTACTGTCCACCTCTTCCTGTTTGATAAACAGGAAATCCAAAAGAATTGAGAAGATGTTCGGCTTTTGAGCTTGTTCCCGCAGTAAAAACAGAAGGATGCTCTACGCACCAAATGATTTCCTGTGTTTGGTTCATTCTAATAGAGTGAACGTGGTGCTCCATAAATTTTAAAGCTTCAGGGTATTCGATAAGCTTCGAGCTATTAAGCCAAAGAGGAGGGCTATTCGTCATAAACTCTATAGCCTCACTAACAAACTTTTAAGCTAACTTACACTATGGATGCGTAATTGACGAGCTTTCGTTAAAATAATATTTTCAAGCTCTGTCGCAACGGCTGGGTCAGCATTTGTGTTTGCCCAAGTCCCATCTTTTGTTTTAGCTTGCTTATAAACAATAACTTTCAAAGCGTCAGCTCTCAAAACTTGATCTGTTATAAAAATAGTTATCTTAAGTTTTTCATTAGGAGTCTTTGGAACAACATACCAATCCGTAACGATGACGCCGCCAAAGGCATCAGCTGAAGCAAGTGGCATAAAGTTTATTGACTCTAAACTTGCTCTCCACAAATAAGGATTAACAGTAGGGGCAAGCATCCCTCCACCTTTTCCTTTTTTATTGGCGCCAAATGTTAGAAAGTCATCTCCCATAAGCGAGCCAAAACCAAGTTTTCGTTTATCTTCTTTATCTACCGGAACCTTGTTTTCTTGATGAGAATTATCAGAGCATGCAGTCAGTAAAGCAAGTATAGAAAATGCAACTGTCTTATTTAAAAATTTAGGTAACAAAATAGATTCCTTAAAAACAATTTTTCGTTCTTAACTTATACAAAGCTGAATACTTTTCCAACAAAAAAAGCAGACACATTTTATTGTGTCTGCTTTTTTTAGAAAAAAGTTTTTTAGAAACTAACTTTTGTACCCAAAATAAATACAGCTCCAGAGTTATCACCGATAGCTTTGTTTCCTTTGCCTTCAACATTCGTCATGTAAGATTGCTGTACAGCAACTGCACCTAAGTTTGTGCGGGTTTTAATAATGTCAACTTCACCAAAGATTTTGAGACCTTGTAGTGCACTTAGATCAACTGAAGTGGCAATGATATCGCTGCTTGTGCCGCTTGTTGCATCTGACATACGGTCAGTTCTGTGGAAGGCCGCAGCAAATTGATAGGCGCCTACAGTGTAACTTGTTCCAACGTTCCATGCTTTACCTGAGTTTCCTTGATAAGAGTTACCAAGATAAAGTTTCCCGCTATAATTACTGGAGCTTCCATAGTAAGATAGACTGTTGTCTTTTGGTAAGCGTGACTTGCCATTGTCAATCCATCCTGCAGCAACTCTCCATTGATCATATCCAACAGCAGCAGACAATTGGTAAGATTTTGCATTGTTTAGCGCAATGCGGCGTTGATCGCCAAAGTTTGAGTAATCGCTATAAACGCTCTTTTCCGCAACCCCAACAACAGCAAATGCATGTGACCATTTTCCACTAGATCCTTTTTGGGTTAAACCAAAAGTTATGTTACGAATACCATAAGGACCTGTCGATTTATTATTTGGATAAAGCCCAGAGCTGTTACCTACGCCTGGATTAGAACCAACACGAGCATTATTTTTACTGTCTTCACCCATATGTGAAGTATTTGGTGTGTAGGCTGCACCAAGTTGGAAACCTAAAACTTCAGGGCTGTAAAACACAACTTTAGCTGCTTTTTTTGTTTCACCAATAAAGTTGACGCCTTTAATAACGCCAGAGGAATAGTTGTATGCGCTGTTTAATGTCCCATCAATTCCATTCGCACCACCGATAAGGTTGGCACCACTTTCTGGCATTGTATCTTCAGGCCCTGTTACTTGACCGAGCTGCGTTGTACCAAAATCACCATTCAGTTCAACATAGTTTTTATTTACATATGCATCACTTCCTGGGATCGTCTCAAAGTTGATACGATATTTATATTCCATACCATTTGATGCTTTGCCAGTAACCGTGAAATAGAGATCGGAAGCGCCAATATTTACCTGAGGATCAACACCACCTTTTCCGTTGTCTTTACGTTGCTGAGAGGCGCTGTAGCCTGCTATTGCTGTAAAGCCGTTAATTTTTAAGGTTGGCGCTTGCGCCTGTCCTGAACCTTCTGCGTTTGCATTGCCAGAATAAACAAATGCGCATGCAGTTAAAAGGGCCAACGGTTTTAATGGATGAGGACCCTGCTTCATATTTTATTCTCCAAATAGATTTTTTTTATTTTGTAGACACACTGCATTAGGCAAAGGAAGTAAGCAAGTGGAGGGGGAAATTAAGAAAAGAAAAAAAAGAAAGCTGTGACGCTTATGTCACAGTTTCTTTTTGAGAATTTCATTAACTAGAGAAGGATTTGCTTTTCCTTGCAATGCTTTCATAATAAGCCCGATAAAAAAACCAAATAATTGAGGTTTTCCAGATCGATATTCTTCAACTTTCTCTGCCTGTTCTATCAAAATCTTCTCAATCACTTGCTCAATGACTGAGGGATCTGAAATTTGCTCAAGCCCCAGCTCTTTTACAAGTTCTTGAGGGGATTTACCTGTTTTCCACATGTTTACAAAAACGTCTTTTGCAATTCTTCCGGAAATTGTGCCATCAATAATCAAGTCAACAAGCTCGGCTAAATTTTGCTCTTTAAAAGGCAAAGACTTGATGTCAACATTCTCACGATTCATTGCCCCAAACACCTCGCCAATCAGCCAGTTGGCAATTAGTTTAGCTGCTTGATGATGATCTTTTGATCTTGATGATTTCACAATACTTTCATAATAAAATGCAGTTTCTTGTTCTGCTACCAAAACGCTTGCGTCATAATTGGTAAGGCCATACTCCTCTATAAATCGTGCTCTCTTAGCGTCAGGAAGCTCTGGCATATTCTGCTTTATTTTCTCAATTCTCTCTTTTGAGGCAACCAGAGGTTTTAAATCCGGATCTGGAAAATAACGATAATCATGAGCATCTTCTTTGCTACGCATTGAACGAGTCTCGCCTTTGTTATGATCAAAAAGGCGGGTTTCTTGAACAATTTCGCCGCCGTCTTCTAGAATTTCAAGCTGGCGAGCTATTTCGTAATCGAGAGCCTGACCTAGGAAACGCACAGAGTTGACGTTCTTAATTTCTGCGCGAGTGCCAAGTGGGCCGCCAGGACGGCGCAAAGACACATTTGCATCTGCCCTCAGGCTTCCTTGTTCCATATTCCCATCACAGCTTCCAAGGTAACGTAAAATAGAACGGAGTTTTTTAACATAGGCCATAGCCTCTAAAGGTGAGCGCATATCAGGCTCAGACACGATTTCCATCAAGGCAATGCCTGCGCGATTCAGATCTATATAAGAAAAATTTGGATGAAGATCGTGTATGCTTTTGCCTGCGTCTTGCTCTAGGTGAATACGGGTAATGGCAATGCGTTTGGTTTTCCCTTCCTCAAGATCGATGTCCAAATATCCTCCCGTTACAATAGGATGCGTAAACTGAGAAATTTGGTAACCTGTTGGTAGGTCGGCATAAAAATAATTTTTACGATCAAAAACAGACACATGATTGATTGTTCCATTCAGACCAAGACCTGTTTTTATCGCTTGATCAACACAGACGCTGTTGATGACCGGAAGCATTCCTGGCATTCCTGCATCTAAGAAACTAACTTGTGTATTTGGATCTGCTCCAAAATCAGTAGAACTTCCGCTAAAAAGCTTTGCTTTAGATACAACTTGCGCATGAACCTCAAGCCCAATAACAACTTCCCATAAACCTGTGTGGCCTTTTATTAAATTATTTGTTTCTGACATGGTATGACTCATAACGATTTGATTTGGGTTGCAAAATCGGCAGCTTCTTCAATGATGGCTGCGACATTAAATAAAAGTTGTTCTGATAAATGAGGGCCAATAAGCTGCAAACCAAGAGGAAGTCCTTCTTTGTTTAGGCCTGATGGTACTGAAATAGCAGGCAATCCGGCTAGATTAACTGTAACTGTAAAGATATCATTCAAATACATTGTCACTGGATCTGATGGTCTTTCATCAACTGCAAAGGCAGCGGTGGGCGTTGTTGGTGTTAAGATGACATCGACTTCTTTGAAGGTGTTTTCAAAATCTTGAGTGATTAGTTTTCTAACCTTTTGCGCTTTGAGATAATAGGCATCATAATATCCTGCAGAAAGAACGTACGTTCCAATCATAATACGTCTTCGAACTTCTTCACCAAAGCCTTCGCGCCTTGTATTTTCGTAAAGTTCATCTAATGTTTTGCCATTAACTCTCGCTCCATACCTGACACCATCATAACGTGCCAAGTTTGAAGAAGCTTCGGCGGGTGCTAAAATATAATAAGTTGGCAGAGCGTATGGAGTTGTTTTAAGGCTAACATGATGAATCGTAGCGCCAGATTCCTTTAGCCAATCAATACCTTTTTGTAACAGGGCTTGTGTTTCATCATCTAAGTTTTCCATATATTCTTTCGCAATTCCAACTTTCAATCCCTTAACAACGGGAGATAGTTGAGTCAAATAATCTGGAATATTGGTTTTAAGAGATGTTGCATCTTTTTCATCATGGCTTGCCATATGCTGCAGCATCAAAGCAGCATCTCTTACAGAATGAGTTAATGGGCCAGCTTGATCCAACGATGATGCAAAAGCAACCATACCATAACGTGAACAAAGCCCGTAGGTTGGTTTTATGCCAACCAAACCTGCAAATGCAGCTGGTTGTCTTATAGAGCCACCTGTATCAGAAGCTGTCGTTGCCAAAGCTAAACGAGCGGCAACAGCAGCAGCCGAGCCGCCGGATGATCCTCCGGGAACTATTTGTTGGGTTGGATTATTTTTTTTCTTCCAAGGACTAATGACGGGCCCAAAAGCACTGGTAATATTGGCTGATCCCATTGCGAACTCATCCATATTCGTCTTGCCCAGGAAAACAGCGCCAGCATCAAGAAGGTTTTGAGAAACAGTTGATTCATACTTTGGGATAAAATTACTTAAAATCTTGGAGCCTGCAGTGGTGCGAATATCTTTTGTGCAAAATAAATCTTTTATACCAAGTGGCAAACCTTCTAAAGGACGTGCTTGGTTTGATGCAATTCGTTTGTCTGCTTCTTTTGCTTGGGCTAGGGCAACTTCAGGTGTTTCCGTAATATAAGCATTCAAATCACGATGCTTTTCCATGCGACTTATAAAGCCTTGGGTCAATTCAACTGAGCTGCATTTTTTTGTTAAAAGAGCTTCGCGGGCTTCTGTTAAAGTTAATTTTGTTAGGTCTGTCATATCTTTCTCATTGCTCTGTTTATTACTCTATAACTTTGGGTACAGCAAACATGTTGTGTTGAGAGGAGGGCGCATTTGCTAAAATGTCGTTAACAATTCCTCCTGCAGTTACGATATCTGCACGCTCAAACATTGCGGAGACGCCTTCTTGGCTTTTGGCATCGATGCTGCTTGTATCAACGGCAGTGAGTTGATCAATCCAATCCATAATAGAATTTAATTGCCCAGCAATATGCTCATATTCCTGCTCTTCAACTTTAATGCGAGAAAGTCTGGCAATTTTTTTAACGTCTTCTTTTTTTAAGGGCATAAAAACCTCACATTTTTAATTGGCACCATACTGGCGCATGATCGGATGCTTTGTCTAGTCCTCTTGGCACAGTATCTACTTGGCAATCCACGATAACATCGCTCGCTTCTGGGGAGAGAAGAAAATGATCAATGCGCAAGCCGTTATTGTTGGCAAAGGCACCTGCTCTGTAGTCCCACCAAGTAAATGGGCCCACTCCCTGATGATATAACGTCAACGCATCTTGGTAGCCCAAGTTTAAAAGACTTCTAAAAGTATTTCTTTCTTCTGAGGAGCATAAAATCTTCTCTTCCCATTCTTTTGGATCATAAACGTCAGAATCTCTTGGGGCGATATTAAAATCTCCACCTATTACGCAGATTTCTTCATAAGCCAAAAGCGATTCAAGATGACTTCGTAAATGATCTAGAAATTTAAGTTTGTAGATATATTTCTCGGACCCAACTTCTTGGCCATTTGGAACATAAACAGAAGCAACTCTGACAGAGCCGATAACAGCTTCAATGTATCGAGCTTGTTCATCACCGATAAAAGGTGGCAGACCTGATGTAATGTCCTCAATGGGAGATTTGGATAGAATCCCAACACCATTAAATGTTTTTTGCCCATGCAAAGCAACGTTATAGCCAAGATCTTCAATTTCCTGAAGAGGAAAGGCTTCATTAACGCATTTTAGTTCTTGTAGCAGTACAATGTCTGGCTGATGGGAGGTTAACCAAGACGTTACAATCGGAAGGCGTGCTCGGATTGAATTTACATTCCATGTTACAATCTTCATAAACGTTAATTTCCTTAGAGGGAGAATGAGTTTCCGCAACCACATGAAGAAGCTGCATTCGGGTTTTTCATAACAAACATAGAAGACCCTAATTCTTCAACAAAATCAATTTGGCTTCCATTAAGAATCCCTAAAGAAACCTCATCAATGACGACATAGATTCCATTTTTCTCAAACATTTGATCGTCTGCATTAAGAGCGTTGTCTAAGGTAAAACTGTATTGAAAGCCTGAACATCCTCCACCAAAAACACTAATACGAAAGCGCAAAGTTTCTTTTGAATCTTCTTGCTCTAATAACTGAGAAATTCGATTTGCTGCTGTATCTGATATCTCGATGTTCATTTTTTCTCTTTTTTTATCTTTCGGTTTTTTTAAAACATGCTATAAATTTGCAAGATACTACATAATGCAATAATTTTATAGGGGATTAGATCATGGCTGGATCTGTTAACAAAGTTATTTTAGTGGGAAATCTTGGCCGAGATCCAGAAGTTCGTTTTATGCCGGATGGTTTAAAAGTTGTGAATGTCTCAGTAGCGACAAGCGAAACCTGGAAAGACAAGAACACAGGCGAACGTAAAGATAAAACAGAATGGCATAGGGTTGTCATCATGAATGAACGCCTTTCTGATATTGCAGAAAAATATTTGAAAAAAGGTTCAAAAATTTATGTAGAAGGTCAGCTTCAAACTCGCAAATGGACCGACCAAAGCGGACAAGAGCGCTATAGCACAGAGGTTTTGTTGTCGAGATTTCGTGGAGAGTTAACTCTGCTTGATTCTAAAGGAACGGGAAGTGGTGGTGATGATTACGAGGGCGGGTCCTATGGAAGTTCAGACTCTTCTTCAATGGGTGGTAAAACATCATCAGCATCTTATCAAGAACTCGATGATGATGTCCCGTTTTGATGGGGATAAAGTCAGATAGCTATAAAAAAGCGTTTGGATGTTGATCGGGCAGATGTGGCTCTTTCTTGCTTTACATAGAGCCAGAGTAGATTTAACTTTTAGTCTTTGATTTTTTCTTGTTTTATGACTGGATATAATTGTTTAATGTCATGCAGAAATAAATTTAATAATGAGGTTAGGTTTGAGCGAAGAAACTCAACTTGATGATTTTACTAAGCAAGGTTTCTTGGTAATAAAATCTTTTTTTTCTCGAGAGGAATGCGAAAGCCTAAGAGAAATATCTAGAGACCATGAGAGTTATAAATTGAAGACTTTTTTACCTTTGATGAATCCACATAAAGAAGACCCTCGGTTCTTAACACTTTTGCGAAAAGAGAAGTTACATAAGGTTTTAGAGAGTTTTGTTGGAGGTAAAATTCGAGGTCTTCAAACGCAGTTCTTTTATTGTCACCCGGGCACCTCTGGTTTTGCATGGCATCAAGATAATTTTTATGTACAAGCTGAACCTGCAAACTGCTTTATTTCTGCTTGGTTAGCTTTGGAAAAAGTTACGAAAGAAAATGGTTGTTTAAAAATCTGTCCGAAAAGTCATTTATCTGGCTTGTTTCCTGTAATTGAGAAAGCTATTAATTTCCCTGAAGGGCAAGACCCAAATGGAGCACGATTAGAAAGTGTTTTTAATGTTGAAGACTATGAAGTTATTCCAATAGAGCTGGAGGTAGGAGACCTGGTTATTATCCACAGCCAAGTGCTGCATGCTTCTTTTGATAACGCAAGTAAGGATAAAACAAGAAACGCTTTTTTAATGACTTTTGTTAAAGAAGGAACTCTTTATCGTCAGGGTTTTACAGCAAAAAGGGAAGATTTTAATGTCTACCAGTGATGCAAATAACCTTTTGAATAATCCTTTATTTAAGAAAACACCTGTATATGAGGCCCTTAAAAATCAACCACTAGGCTTTATTGATGTGGGAGCCAGAGATGGTATTGAGTCACTTGTCAATCCTGTTCAAAAAGCGACTTCTGTTTTAGCATTTGAGCCTGATAAAGAATCGTACGAGGAGCTTAAAAAAGCTGATCACTCAATCTGGGCTAATTATAATGTAACTCCCTACGGCTTAGCAGACAAAAAAGGTTCCGCTCCTCTTTATTTGCTAAGGGCTGCAACTAACCATTCCCTGCTTCAGCCAAATCAAAGATTTATACAGCGCTATAATATGGAGAAATTTGAGCTTGTTGGTCAAACAAGTATTCCGACCATTACGTTGGATGAGATTATATTTTCTTCTGGATTATGCTCTCCTTGTCAGGGTGAGTTTATTAAATTAGATACCCAAGGATCAGAATATGAAATTCTTATGGGAAGTAAACAAACTCTTAAAGAAAATACTGTTGGCGTATTAGCAGAAGTTTGGTTTTGTCATACCTATGAAAATCAAAAGCTTTTTAGTGATATAGAGCTCTATTTACGTGATTTTGGGTTTGTTTTCTATGGTTTCACAACACTCCATCAACGTTCACGTAAGTCCTTAGATAAGAAACAAGCAAGAGGACGAGAACGTCTTCTTTATGCTGATGCACTTTTTATCAAAGACCCCATTGAAAATGGCCTTGATTTTGTTAATAATAAGCGTGAAATTTGCATAGCTTTTTTGATTGCTTTTCTTCTGGGTTATTATGATTTTGCAATTGAAATAGGAATGAAATATTGGAATCTTTCTACTGAAGAGCAAGAGAATCTTTTTGCTTTAATTAATCATTATGCATTTGTGGACCCTTCACAGACACGGCACAATCTTTCAAATCTGATGGAAAAAATTAACAATGACCAAGAAAAAGCCAATATTTTGATGGGGAAATATTGCGACTCTCATAGAACTTGGTGTGATTATGATGAATTTTCAGGATCATTTTAAATTATAAGGGGAATCTGGTGCATTCTTATGTAGAGCAAAAAGAAATAAAAATAACGAGTTTAATTCCCTTAGACTTAAGATCGTCTCGATGCTTTGTTTACCATGTTAAAGGTTTATTTAGCAAACACGATATCCTTAATTTGCGAAGCCATTTTAATAAACTTACCGCAATAAAAAAAGAGGAGGCTTCTCTTTCAGAAAGAGAAAAATTGATTGTAAAGCTTGGGGGGATGGATAATAAGATTCGCATGGACGAAATGTGGTATCAACCTTGGAAAACATACCAAGAAAGAATATCTCAATTATTTTATCCCTATTCTTTTATTGCCTTTCCAACAATGATCAGACACGTTACAACTGAAGAACAGCTTGTCCCTTGGCATCAAGATATTTCTTATCAAAATCTTCTTGGTGCACGAGGGCATCAAGGGGCAATAACTTGCTTTACCCCGCTAGAAGAAGAGCCAAATGAATGTTCTACATTAGAGTTTGCTTCGGGGGATTTTAGTGAACTTCCGCATTTACCCTATGGAGATCACGGCGCTAAAATCATAAACTGTAATTTTGTATCGACACAGAGTTTTTCTCTTTCAACCGGAGATGTACTTGTTTTTGGTGATATGACCCCTCACAGAACAATTCCAGCAAAAAACGGATGCATTGATAGAGTTTCGTTGGAGTATCGATTAAGCATGAAAGAAGACATGCTAATTGATAAAGATTATTTTAATATTGAAAAAGGACTTTTTGTAAAAGGAAACAAACAATAATGGTAGAAGTTTTCGCGGACGGACGACGCAATTTCTCAGCAGATGATAAAGTTGAACAATTGCTTCTTGAACATTTTAAAAATTATCAAATTTCACCCACAGAAATATGGAAAAATTTTCCTATTTATGCAAGACGTAACATATTAAAAAAGTTTCTAGCCCATTATGAGCTATACCAAAAAGTCGTTGATGTGCCTGGTGATATTGTCGAACTTGGGGTTTTTAGAGGATCCTCTTTGATGTCTTTTGCAAATTTTGTGGAAATTCGCAATATGGGAGATAGGCAAAAGAGAATCATAGGGTTTGATAATTTTACAGGATTTACTGAATTAGAAGAAAAAGATGGGAAAGAGGATAAAAAAGTAGAAAAAGTTGTTGGTGGTTTTGATAGCTCCTCTTTTGAAACTGCATTAAGAGACGCGATTAACATTTTTGATCAGGATAGATTTATCCCATACAAACCTAGAGTTCATCTCGTGAAGGGAGATATAGAAAAAACGATCCCTAAGTATGTAGAGGAAAATCCGGGTCTTCGTATTAGCTTGCTACACTTTGATGTGGACCTTTATCGACCAACAATAACAGCACTTGAATATCTCTGGCCTCTAGTTGTTAAAGGCGGAGTAGTAATATTCGATGAATATGGAATTCCTCCTTGGGAGGGAGAAGCCAAGGCTGTAGATGAGTTTTTTGCTGATCATAAAATAAAGCTTCGCCGTTTTGACTGGGCTTCAAACCCAGGTGCTTTTTTAATAAAGGAATAATGATTGGACGGATAGTTAATGAAAGTAGATTTATTTCGATAATTCTAGCTTCTAATAAACCTCAAAAATTGAAAAATCTTTTTGATAACTTAGAAAAGACTGCCTATAATTACACATCCTTTGAGGTTATTGTTAAGGTAAAGGTCCCCGTTTGACGGGATATTGGAGTGTGTTTCGAGGAAATGACAAAGCTTTACAGTATATCTCTGAAGGGGTTTATTTTGCTTGGATGTTTAATGATGAAGCCAGTATTAAGACTTTGCGCTGGGACAAAATATTAAAAGCTATGTGAAATTATATAAAGATTATATTTTTTACCTAAGGATTGGTAGGCATAAACATAAACTACATAATTTACTGCAATCCTTTTATATGCCTGATCCTTTTCCAATATTTACAAAGAAATGAATGGTGGGACATATCAACTATTGATAGGGGCGGTACAGACACGGCTCCAGAAATTTTCAATTTTTATCTGCGGACTTATCACAACCTACAAAGAAGTATTTCAATAAATGATATTGAGTTAGATGATGAAGAAAACTCCGTATCATCTTTTTATGGGTTGTCTGAAAAAGAGGCGAAAATAAAACTTTTCGAGATATACAAAATGTATTCTAAACTTTTATCTTATGAAACACAGCAGAATATATATAACCCGAGTTGCGTTTAAGGAAGAGTATTAAAGGAAGAGAGGTATTGAGGTAAACTTCTGTTGAAAAAAAAGATC
>JAIEPD010000096.1 GCA_019749935.1 Alphaproteobacteria bacterium | reverse complement strand
GGCAAAGGCATTCCTATTTAAAAGCTCATAATCAAGTGTAAAGTCATCCATTAAAACAGAGCGGGTTAAATGCTTGTGCCTCTCTTGGTATAGACTCATCAGCACAATCAGTCGTTGCAAGAGTGCAATCTGCTGACGTTAAAGATTATTGGATGGAATCTCTAAGTGGTAACCCCATGCTTCCAGCCATCAATGCAATCACAGATGCCTCAACAAGAAATTTAGTCCTTGGTTACCACAATGCAAAAGTAATCCTTTCCTTTAAAGCGGAAGAAGCTAGAAAGCAAAAGGGTAAACCCCAAGAAGGCAATGCAAACTCACAACTAGCAGAAGCTCAAAGATACCTTGATAACCTTGACCGTCAATTGACCCTTCTAGAAGCAAATGGTGGTGTGCTAGGGGTTGCTGTTCATGGGGTGGCTGTTGCTCAAGATGAGGCGGGCCGTGGCTGGTTAGCAACAGCCTTTAATAGGATGGATTCGATGTGGAAGTTGGCACAAGAACAAGCACTTTCGACAGCGAAGCAGTCAAAGGAGTCATAGCGGGTGAATCCCTGACGCCCGAAATGGAAGTGCATGAAGTTGAGGAGCTAAATTCAGTAACCTCTATTCCTAATAGCATACCTTAAACGTATATATACCTTTTTAGATTTTTACAATCCGGGGGCTAATCCTTTTACTAGTTTCAGAGGCGATCCACAGAATGGAATGTTTGAAGCCCTGAATGTCCTAATTCGTTTTCACAATAATTCATTGATTGAAGAACTGACAGAACTGTCCAGAAGAGTCCACGAAAAAGCTGAAAGTGTCCGAAGCACAACGGGAAGTCATACCCCTGAAAAACGCATATTATTTACAGCTATTGATACAGTCGCTATGGCCATCGATAATATTTTAATTTTGTTGGGTGAAGGTTCCAGTCTTGGCGAGGCCTTCAAGCGTGATATTGGAAAAATAGTACCAGCTTTTACTGAGCTGCAAGAATTATGCACTACCTATATTGGTACTCTTGGTATTCAGGACAAAGCTTTTCCACTTTCTGGTAATGGTCATGAATCTATGTTCGCCCTTGAAAAGGTTCTTGTTTCTGATATTTACAAGGCAATACGTCATTTGGAAAAAATTTCCTCTATTCTTCGATCAAAACGCGGCGAGAAAAACCCATTTCAATCTTATATTGATAAACTAGGTAAATTTATCGGTGATGATTAGGAATTTCTTGAGGAGTTAGAAAGGCAAGACCTAACTACCACCTTAACAGCAATTGAGGCTGACAGTAGAAGGGTTAGATCAGAGTTGCCAATCGCAAGAGCTTTGGTCCCAGAGAAGGATTCGAAAGTACAAAAAAGAAAAGACGAATTAGGCGGAAGCTCAGCTTATGATTCAACACTTAGTGATCTAGAACGAGAACTTCGCACAGCAGAAAGTCAAGTTAGTAGCTTAGAAAGCCGCTTAGAAAACAACTCTAGATGGATTGCTGGTTTAAGAGCATCATTTGACGCTCGTGATAATTTTCGAGGGTTTCATGGTGCCTTTATGAATCAGTACCATGCCTTACAAACACCAAAAGTTTGGGAATCTTCCAAACTAGATGAATTAGAGACGTTAAGGCAAAGCCTGACAGATTTGTCTATGTTAGTGGAGGAATTGCAAGGATTTTACAAAGATGTCCATCAAGAGGTTGTAAAAGTTGCAGCAAAAGAAGGTAGAGTTTTTGATATGCGTCATACGCCATCGATGATTGCAGATAAAGATGCAGGTCATAAGCAAGTTTTGCTTCCTGTATCGCCGCCATCTTTGGCCCTTACGGATGGAAGTGTTTCTAGCGGTGGCAGTGGCATGGATGGTGCCCTGGTTGGAATGCCACAGGCTGGTATTAGCGCCACTTGGTTAAAGTATTTTGCAGATGGCTCAGGTATGTCAAACCCTTTGAAGCATTTTGCTGATGTAGAAAAAATGGTTGAGAAAACCAAAATAGACACAGCTACACATGCCACTGTCGTTGAGCGCGTACGAGCACAAGCAGAGAGCGTAAAATCAGATAGAGCTCGCATGAAAGCAGCAGCAACTGTTGTAGAGGTTCGAAATCCACTGGTAGAGTTGAATCTTGATTCTATGAGCTTGCCACAAGTTAAAAATGTTTTGGGAGTAACAAATTCCATAAAAAGGCCCCTTATTTCAACATTTATTTCTCTGCTGACCTTGTCGAGGCATTGACTCAAAAAGCAGAAGCCACAAAAGGAGCCCCTCCTTCAACAGACGCAAAAGAAAGCTTTATCCGGGAGTTAGCGGCTATTTATGAGGATATATCAACTTACGTAGGAGGAGTAGTCCACCTCAGAGATATTCTGATGATGTACGAAACTGATAATTTCTCTGGCCTCCATTTTGAATATCAATCTAGTGACCCAGACAAAGTAGGATATTTTGACACTGTAAATAACCCACAAGTCACAGAACTAGTCGGTGTTTTAGATGCCTATAAGCCACGTTTGAGTGGGAAGTAATCTTTATAAAATATAGGAGCGTGGTCTACCCGATACTACCGAACAGGAGGAGCGATAGCGACGTGGTGATCCAGGGGCTGTTAAAGGACTGTTTTTCTGGATGGCCACGCTTCGCTCGCCATGACGAAAAATGAGTTATCATTTTATAGGGGATTAGCCAAAACACTCTTCCCTTATTTCCTTGACAAGCACCCATTATTTGGGATATGATTTCTTTATGTTTATTAGGATCACATCACTTTTCACAACGACAACAACCGCGTAGCGGCGGTATACATTTCTATTATCTCATTCAATTTATTCCCTTATTTTAAATCTGCAACTTGCAGATTGTGTGTAAATGTTGTTCGGAGTGTTTCGTTATGTTAGCAAAGCTGTCATCCTTTAAAATCCCGATTCTTTTATCGCTGATTTTACTCTTTTCCCTTATGTTTGGACATATAGTCCCAGCTCAGGCGAAATCTTTTATCTACTCCCTAAGCCTTATACTCAAAGAAACGCTGATCTTCTTTTTGCCATTTTTGATTTTTGCTTTCCTTTTCAGCAGTATGTGCCAATTGCAAAAAGGCGCCCTTAAATTCGCCCTGTTCTTAATCCCCTTGATATGCCTTTCTAACTTCACCTCGGCAATGGTTGCTTATGGTGTTGGCAATGTTGCTTTGGGCAATAATCATTTATTATCAGCCGTTGCTCACACCTCAGAAACATCGCTAGAGCCAATTTGGACAATCATCTTTCCAAAGCTCATTTCGAATGATTACGCTCTTTTGTTTGGAATCCTGTTCGGTATTGCTTTTGCATTCTTTGCCCCGCAGCAGGCACAAAGGCTTTCTGAAAAATTGCTAGGAATCACCTCTTTCATTTTAAAACGTCTTTTTATTCCAGTAATGCCCATTTTCATCCTTGGATTTTCACTAAAATTGCAGCATGAACAAATTCTGGCAACGATCTGTAAAGATTACCTGTTTGTGTTCATTTTGATTGCCTCAGCAGCATATGGATACATCTTTTTTCTTTATGGATTTTTTAATTCGTTCAAAGGTAAAGCTTGGTTTACATCGATTCAAAATATGATCCCGGCCTTGGTGTCTGGATTCAGCACTATGTCAAGCGCAGCTTCCATGCCCTTTACAATTTTAGGAAGCGAGAAAAACATTTCACGCCCAGAAATTGCCAGAGCTGTCATTCCAGCAACTGCAAACAATCATCTGGTAGGTGATTGCTTTGCAATTCCCATTTTTGCCCTCGCTATTTTGGTGTCCTTTAATTCTTCACTGCCAAGTTATTCAGATTATTGCATCTTTGCCTTTTATTTTGTCTTGGCAAAGTTTGCTGTTGCAGGCGTTCCTGGAGGGGGCGTTTTGGTAATGTTGCCAGTGTTGGAGCAACACCTTGGATTCTCACCGATGATGCTGTCGCTGATCACGACTCTCTACATCATTTTTGATCCTTTGATTACGTCGGCAAATGTGGCAGGTAATGGAGCCTTTGCGATGTTTTTCTCTAAGGTGTATGGAACAATCTCAAAAGAAACAGCTGTGATAGAATGATTTTTTAAAAAACTTCCTATAGTTTGATCTTTTTTCGTCAAACTGCACTCATCAGTTGAATAACATAGTTTTTTGCTTCTACCCTGCTCCTTCATATTGAAATACTTTAGGGCGGCTTTTTATTTCATTCATCTTTCTATTTCAGCATATATATGAAATGTTTTGATTTCAGATTTTTCAAGGATGTCCATGTTTCATAAGTTTATTTTTATCATTAGTTTAATTTTGCTCACTGGAGAAACCAAAGGAGCAGTAGTAGATGAATTAGTGCCAGTTCTAAAAAGAGCCTTGACGCACAGTTTAGATCTTCACCATGCCTTAAAGCCTGATTTTAGAGGTGCTTTTTATTTAAAGAACTGGCTATCTCGTTGGGTAACACCTCATCCAGATAATCATGGGATCTCCTCCTTAGCTTCTCCAACCACAAAAGCCCCTATCGAAGAGTGCCATAGGATTATGGCAGAAAGATTTGAGCAACACTCTGCTTCATTTAAATCCACTCATAAGGTTGGATATCATGCTCCTAGATTTTTGAAAGCAGGTGTGTTTGATCAAAATACAATCAATGCTGAATTAGCAAAACGCATAGCAGTGGATAGACCCTTTGTGACTGGCCAGATTCTCCCTATTATCGGCAAAACTAATTACGCCATGAGTTTTCTTAATCTGAGAGAAAAAGACAAAGGAAAGTTGTCACCAAAACCTATTATATTCGGCGCACCTTTAGAACACGGCTTTTTCTTTAAAACTCTTGAAGAATACTTGAATTATATTGCCATTCTTAGAGATTGGGGATGTTACAGTCATCTGAGTATTGTTTCCATTCCAGCAAATACAGAAGTAAATTTGCGTGTTGGTTTGATAGGACCTCAAGTTTTTCCAAAACTAGAGGTTATTTCTGCCAATAACACATTCCAAATTAAGGATAATGAGGATGTAGTAATCAGTCGTTGGCATACTCGAAAATTAGGCTGTAATATTGAAGACATTAAAGATCATCGTCATGGTGGTGATATGCAAGTAATGATGGGTTATGCTGAAAAATACACCGTTTATGATTATGGATCTTTATGCAAAGATCAATCAGGTAACCCAATAGACTATTTAAGCAAAGATCTTGATGGACATTGGGCTAGGCCTACTAATCTAGCAACAAGAAGCCATTACTTAGATCCAGATTACCTTCAAACGCCATTTATTTTGGAAGATATACTGCGTAGTATGGGAGTTATATATCAGCCAGAATATGATGAAATTAAGTCGTTTATTCAATTAAAAGTTAGAAAATAAAATGGATTTTATTACAAATTTAATCTACAATCACTAGTGGTATATTTAGATAAAGAGATCTAATCATGTTACACATGACTATCGCGCGGAAAGCGTTAATTTTAGCTATTATGTCTTTAGTGGCATGCTCTGTAGTCGAGGCAAGCTCATCAGGCTTGAAAAGACTAGCTACAAACATAGCAGCTAAGGGGGCTATATTTTTACCCTCCAGAGCGTTTACAGCAAGCTCTGCTCTTATGGCTCCAACTAGAACAGACTTAGCGGATGCAGGAAAAATAGCACGAGCTAGCTTAGGCAACCATATTGGAGATATTAAGCAAGAATATAAGTTCTTAGATGAAACCATCAGAAGAATTTTTAATATAGTTAATCTCCTTGATAAAGAAATTAAAGATGATCGTTTTGGAAAAGACTTTGCTGGAAGCTCTGCTGGTCGGACATTGCGAGATGAGTTTGATAAATTAGATTTAGCCGAAGTAGAAAACCCAAATATAACCGGTATTTTAAGAGCTGTTCATTTGCCTGAATTAAGAGAAAAGCTAGAATTAGATTAGCTTTAGTGCGTTAATAGTTCATAGTGGGTTGACTAATGAGACCAAGGGGTGAGAGGCTCCTCCTAAGGTATCCTAAGGAGACCTTCTTGTTCTCTTAACCAGTCTTCTGGTTGATACCACAGCGGCAAAGTATTTGCATAAATGTTACCATTCGGAAACCTTGCGCCCCAGTGTTCTGTTCCTTTTTTCTTAATGTAAAGGGTTTCATACATCAATGTTGCTTTCAGATATTTTTGGAACTCTCTATACCCTCTTGATCCAGAGTGTAATTCAGCCCTTCGAAAGGTTATACGATAGTCCCACGTAACCTCGCACGGGTCTAACCTTAACTCTTTATTTCTTCTTAAAAATTCTTTTGGATCAAAGATCCAATGCGCAAATTGGTCCTCAACATTAAGCAATGATGGTCTTTTTTCCTCTAATTCCGTTAAACTTTTCAATATATGAACAACTTTGGAGCCATACTTTCTATAACCATTCGGTTTTCCATTTACTTTAGCTAATTCTCTTTCATCAAACTCTCTGGATCCTTTTGAAAAATCCAAAACAAAATCGACAACCTCTTTAAATGCTTTACGTTTCATTTCTGGAGATTCCTCCATCGCTTGCAAAGAACAAACCAAGAATAAATTCATTAAAGATAAAGATAAAAATAAAAATTTAATTATATTCATAAACCACCAAGTATTTTACTTTATATTGAAATTATACTTAGTGTATATTAGTTAATTTTTTGTTAATTTTGAGGATATATTGTTTATCTGGGTGTAGCCAAAATAGATTGAAAAATTTAGACCTATCAGAAATAATGGGTCGAAAAAAATTATTAATGACTTGAGTTGTATGCGTTTATTGTTTCTTTTTGTCTTTGTCCTTATGCAGAATATTTCTCCTGTTTTTTGTGTGGATGAGATTGATGATAATAAAAAGAAGTCCCATTCAGGGATTTTACCAGCCCCACGAGCTCAATATCTTTCGATTGCAACTATCCTCGAAAAAGAAAACGCAAGGTACTTCTTTGCTGAGGTTAAACATGCTCCTTATTCTCATGCTTTAGTTCTTGAACTCCATAACACCAACGGAAATAAATCTTACTTAACAGCCTTCCCTATTGAATTGTTGCAAAAGGGCACTGAGATTGAACAAATCAAGATTTATCTTTTTAAAAGAACAATGCCATTGAAAGAGAAAAATGATACGAAAATGGTAAAATTAAAAACACTACTAAGCCAACGTTACCCTAAAGCGAAGATCTCTTTTGATCTATGGAGGAATAAATAATGCTTTTCATTGCGAATTCTAAAAAAGAATGCTCTGCTTAGAGATAAACCCTACTTCTTCAACCCCAAAACATCTTCCATGTTGTAAAGTCCATTAGGCTTATCACATAGCCAATGCGCTGCTGCCACCGCTCCTTTCGCATAGAGGGATCTTGAAATCCCTTTATGGGTGATTTCTAAGCATTCGTCCTCACCTATAAAACTGACTGTATGATCGCCAACAATGCTGCCGCCTCTTCGGACTGAGAAACCGATTTGCCCTTCTGGCCTTGGCCCTGTATGACCATGACGCTCAAAACACGCAACATCTCTTAAAGAAACTCCCCTGCCCTTTGCTGCAGCCTCCCCTAAACTAAGGCTTGTCCCGGATGGAGCATCGACTTTGTGCCGATGGTGAATTTCATCAATTTCGATATCAAATTCTGGGCCTAAAATTTTTGCGATTTGAGTTGTTAAAACCCGCATCAAAGTCACACCCATGCTTGTGTTAGATGCATATAAAAGTGGGATTTCTTTGGATGCCTCTAATAGCATTCCTTTATGTTCAGAGCTGAGCCCTGTTGTTCCAATGACAAGCTTCGTTTTGTGCTGTACGGCAAGCCTTAAATGCTCTTCTAAAAGATCTAGCTTCGTAAAATCAATAACCACTTGGCCCTTTGTGAAAAGCTCTTCGGGATTAGAATGAAGAAATACATGGTCACCCACCATTGTCCCCAAAAGCGGATTATTGATTGAAGTTGTCGCTGCTGCCAAAGTAAAATAATCATCTTTTTTAATTTGTTCGATGATTAATTGCCCCATCCGGCCCGTAGCACCTGCAATTCCAACTTTTATTTTCATTTTTCTAATCCCAGCTCTTTTTCCTTGACCTTTAAGCCAACCATTTTTCTGATTTTGCTGAGGCGTTCTGATGTATTTTTTGTCTTATTCAGACTGTGTGGTTGCTCAGATTGCCTACTGTATCGCCATACAGTTGCAGGGGGGAAGTTCATAAAAACATGTCCTAAACGTTTTTTCGTAAGGCCCAATTTTTTAGAAGATAAAGGTGAGATAGGACCATAAGTAAATTGAAGAACACTCCCCAATTCAGACAGAACCTGAAAACAAGAAGAGATAATTTGTTCTTGATCTTCGCTGGATAAATTAACCATCGGAATACCAGAAATAATCGTTCCAATTTTGCCAACCCAACCCTTCGGTAAAAGCGTATGGAGCTGATTCGCATTTCCTTCAATGACATTAATATGAGGAAAATTTTTCCTTAAAAAACTGCACATAATTGGGTCAATTTCTAAAACTACTAAATTTTCAGGCTTTACCCCTGCTTTTAACAAACCTTGCGTAAATCGTCCTGTCCCTGCTCCAATTTCTACAACCAAATGATTCTCGGTTGTTGGTACATGGCCGCAGATAAAATCGGCAAGCATTTGTGAACTTGGAGCAAGGGCTCCTAAGGATTTTGGATTTCGAATTAATTGTTTTAAGAATAAAAGACTTTCATCTCGTTTTCGAATATGTGGAAAAGTCATAAACTTAAGCCCTCCTTTTTCTTCATTTAAGAGGGCCATCCTTGTTGATATCTCCACACAAATCCCGGCGGGACATTAAACCACAATTTTCCAACACGTTCCTGGTTTAAATCCTTTTTAAATGCCAACGGAGATTTAGGGTTATAGGTTATATGTAAAATAGATCCTGCAGGCTTTAAAACATCAAATGAACTTTGAACAATTTTCTCTCTGGCAATGGGAGGAATATACATAAAGGGAATCGCTGAAACAACTGTTGCCACGTTACCTTTAAAAGATTCAGGGATGATTTCTGCCAATCTTGTTGCATCCCCTTCTATAATGTGAGGCATTGAATCTTTGCATTCCGGTAGATCTTTTAATGTTTCTTTTAAAAACACACAAAGCTCATGATCTAACTCCACCAAAACTAAATTTTGAGGCTTAACACCTTGCGCCAGCAAAGCGCGTGTCACACGGCCCGTGCCTGCACCCAGCTCAACAATTAAATCCGAAGGATTTTCAACTAAGTTTGCCGCTAATCTAGCAAGGCTAGGTGTAACAGGAGCTAACGTGCCCATTTGCGATGGATTCTTTAACCATCTTTTGAAAAACAACATATTTTCGCGCCGACGCAATGTAATCTCATAATCCGGCGAATAAGCTGCTTGCATATGGTATATAGCTTTAAGGTTTTCTTGAACTATATACCATAACCAACTTGACCGCAATAAAGTGAATGAATGCATGAAATGCCAATCCCTCCAAAAAAATTGCGAACAAACTGTTAAGGTTAGATATTATTTGAAACTTCAAATAATACTGCTATCATTGCCAAAACAATCTATTTTTTAATGAAATCTGTCAAACACACCCATTATCCCATAACAATATTATAAAAATAACGAGGCTTAATTTTGCTGAAACAGTGCTTATTGATAACTTGTATCATTATTTCCTATATCGCGCCCACAACAGCTTATAATGAAGAAAGACTAAGAAGCAGTACAATTCATGTCCTAAAGTGGATCAAAAATGATGATGACAGAGAAATTAAAGATCCTGCTTCTCTTTCAGGATATTTAGATTTTACTGATGAGAGTGATTTACAGATTAAGACTCACCATGTTGAAGCCATACATCAATATTTTAATAAAAGCTCTTTTAGAGGCATGCTGGAACAAGATGATCATTGGGAAGAATTAGATGTTTTTTTTGATGCCATGAAGGATTTAGAAAAGAGATCAGAAAGTAATCTTCTGAACCTTAAAGCCTGCCATTTGTTAACACTAGCAGTAACAAAATCATTGATTTCTTTATGCATCCAGCACTCTTCGCCTGAATTACATTCCCCGCTTAAAACAGCTAAATCAGCCTGGATAACTTTTATTGGGGGCACTTTAAGAAGACACTTATCTTTCTTGCACATTGAGCAATAAATGGAGAGAGAAAAAACTATTTCCTCTCTCTCCTTCCATCATTTTTTAAGAACAACCGCTGGTCGCACCACACGTGTTACACTTTAGACAGGTACCATTACGAACCATGGTAAAGTTTCCACATTCACCGCACGCATCACCCTGATAGCCTTGCAATTTGGCCTGCAGGGCTTTTTCAGCATAGGCATCGGTTCGTTTTTTAGCTTTGGCAGTGACCACTGAATAGCTCACCACATTACCATAAGTGCCTGTCGCAGATTCACTGTTAGAGTCAGAAATTAAGGAACTCTGAATATCATTTTCATCATGGGAAGGACAATCACCTTGATGTGCGATTGCAGTTTCACCTGCATTCTCTTCCATCAACACCGGATAATCGGTAGACTCACCTATCGTATCAGGCGTTAATTCCTTTGGCTGAACATGCGCTAAATCATGTCTGCCAAGATAGGTGATTGCCAACTCTCTAAAGATATAATCCAGAATAGAAGTTGCCATTTTGACCGTATCATTCCCCTCAACCATTCCTGATGGCTCAAATCGGGTAAACGTAAAGGCTTCAACGTATTCTTCTAAAGGCACACCATATTGAAGGCCAATAGAAATCGCCATCGCAAAGTTATGCATCAACGATCTAAATGACGCTCCTTCTTTATGCATATCAATAAAGATTTCGCCCAAAGCTTTATTGTCGTACTCGCCCGTTCTAAGATAAATCTTATGTCCGCCCACAACCGCTTTTTGCGTATATCCACTGCGACGATTAGGAAGCTTGAGGCGGTGAGATTGATGAGCTGCAGCTTTTTCTATTATTTTTTCAACAATATGCTCTGCTGCTGCTTGTGCTTTCGCTGTTGATGGCAAGCTTGTTAATTCCTCCACCACATCATCGTCAAAGGAAATCGCACTTAGCGGCTGAGATAGTTTTGATCCATCTCTATATAGAGCGTTTGCCTTCAATCCCAAACGCCAAGACAAAAGATAAGCCTCCTCGCAATCACTGACCGTTGCATTGTTTGGCATATTGACTGTCTTTGAAATCGCACCTGAAATAAACGGTTGTACCGCTGCCATCATATGGATATGACTGTTGATTGATAAAAAGCGTTTTCCAATACGTCCACATGGGTTTGCACAATCAAAAACAGGAAGATGCTCATCTTTTATGTGCGGCGCCCCTTCAAGCGTCATGGTTCCGCAGCAATAGTTGTTAGCAGCTTCTATCTCAGCTTTTGTAAAACCCATGGCTGATAACATATCAAAGCTTGAGTTATTCATATCTGCATCAGAAAGCTTCAAAACATCTTTGCAGAATTCCTCGCCAAGCGTCCATTTGTTAAAGGCGAATTTTATATCAAAAGCTGTTCCTAAGGCCCCTTGGATTTTGCTAATCGCTTGATCATTAAAACCTTTGGCTCTTAACATTTCAAAATTCACACCTGGTGCATTTTCAAGTGTTCCACGCCCAACAGCATACAATGAAATGTCATTAATCTGTTCTTCGTTATATCCCAGAGCCTTCAAAGCCTTTGGCGCCATCTGATTAATAATTTTAAAATACCCACCACCAGCGAGTTTCTTGAATTTTACCAAGGCAAAGTCAGGCTCAACGCCAGTTGTATCGCAATCCATAACAAGGCCAATGGTCCCTGTTGGAGCAATCACGGTTGTTTGTGCGTTACGGTATCCATGCTTTTCACCAAGGCTCAAAGCTTCATCCCAAACACGCTTAGCACTTTGAGAAACATCTTTTAAGGGACAATCTTCAGCTTTTAAAGGAACGGGGTGAATAGAAAGTTTTTCATAACCATTTTTCTCACCAAAGGCCGCCCTTTTGTGATTTCGGATGACCCTTAACATATGTTCTTTGTTTTTTGCATACCCTGGGAACGCACCCAATTCTTTTGCCATCTTGGCTGAGGTTGCATAAGAAATACCTGTTAAAATTGCAGCCATTCCACCAGCAATACTGCGCCCTTGATCACTGTCATAGGGGATTCCCATTGCCATCAATAAACCGCCTAGGTTAGCATATCCAAGGCCTAGTGTACGGAATTCATAAGATAACTGAGCAATTTCTTTAGATGGGAATTGCGCCATCGCCACTGAAATTTCAAGAACCATTGTCCATAAAGCAATACCGTGCTCATACAAAGCGACATCAAATTTCTGATCTTTGTAAAAAGTAACAAGATTTAAGGATGCTAAGTTACAAGCAGTATCATCCAAAAACATGTATTCAGAACACGGATTTGAACCTTTTATGGGACCGCTTGCAGGACACGTGTGCCAGTCATTGATTGTGGTATCAAATTGCACGCCAGGATCAGCGCATGCCCACGCAGCATAACCAATTTTTTCCCACAGTTCTCTTGCTTTGACTGTTTTAATGACCTTGCCTTTTATACGGCCAACTAAATTCCAGTCCTTATCTTTTTTAACAGCTTCAAGAAATTCGTTACTCAGACGAACTGAGTTATTTGAATTCTGTCCAGACACAGTTGAATAAGCTTCAGAATCCCAGTCTGTGTCATAGCTTTTCATGTCAACATGCGTATACCCTAATTGAGCAAGCTGAATCGTTCTTCTGATGTAATTTTCAGGAACCAAAACAGCTCTTGCCGCCTTCATGGCGGTTCTTAAAGCTAGATTTTCCTTTGGATCAAATTTTTTGTCTTCTGGCAAATCATGATTTAGGCAGGCTTCCATGATAGCTTCAAGATGCATTTTGTTGATTTTAGACCCTGTAACCAAAGCTGCTACTTTTTGTTCCTCGTGCACCTTCCAAGTAATAAATTCTTCGATATCAGGATGATTAACATCCAAAATCACCATCTTTGCGGCTCTGCGCGTTGTTCCCCCTGATTTAATAGCGCCTGCTGAACGATCACCAATTTTAAGGAAACTCATCAACCCAGAGGATTTGCCGCCTCCCGATAAGGATTCGCCCGAACCTCTTACATTAGAAAAGTTTGTACCGGTTCCAGAACCGTACTTGAACAAGCGCGCCTCACGAACCCAAAGATCCATGATGCCACCTTCATTGACCAAATCATCATTGATGCTTTGAATGAAACAAGCATGTGGCTGAGGCCGTTCATAGGCAGATTTAGATGCTGTTAGCTTACCAGTTTTGTCATCCACATAAAAATGCCCTTGCGCAGGACCATCAATGCCATAAGCCCAATGTAGGCCTGTGTTAAACCATTGCGGAGAGTTTGGAGCACACATCTGAAGGCACAGCATATAACGAAGCTCGTCATAGAATGCTAATGCGTCTTCCTCACCGTCAAAATACTTACCTTTCCATCCCCAATAGGTCCACGCACCTGCTAAACGATCAAAAACTTGCTGAGATGTCTTTTCGCTGCCGAAAGTCGTTCCTTCTTTTGCCGTACGGCGTGCAAGCCATTCTGGTATGCCAGGCTCTGAAACAGGAATTGTTTCTTCAGGAATGCCAGCTTTACGGAAATATTTTTGAGCTAAAACATCACTTGCCACCTGAGACCAGCTTACAGGAATTTCAATATTATCCTGCTTAAAGACCACCGATCCATCTGGATTTTTGATTTCGCTACTGATTTTACGAAATTCTATTCCTGCATAAGGAGACTGCCCAGCAACTGTAAAGCGGCGCTGAATTTTCATACAAATGACCCTTTCCTGCGATCAAACTTTCAAAAACATTTTCCTAAAATTAACTATATATTGTTATCATCTCATCGATCGACACCGATATATTGATTTAATTGAACATGAACAGCCGAAAAAAGCAAGACTTGTAATTTAAAAAAAATGGTGGTATTTGAAGAAAAATTTCAACCAGGAAAAATAAAAAAGGGCCTTCTATAAAAAAAAGCCCTTTTAAAAATTTTTATGAAATTAAGTTTTTACTCAACGCCCAATAATTCAACTTCGAAATGAAGTGTCGCATTCGCAGGGATTACGTTACCAACAGCGCGGGAGCCATAACCAAGGTCCGCAGGGATCACCAAATTGCGTTTACCGCCAACTTTCATTGTGGAAAGGCCTTCATCCCAGCCTTTAATCACTTGCCCAACACCCAACGTAAACTTAAAAGGTTGGCCTCTGTCACGGGAACTATCAAACTTTTGACCATCTGGCAGCGTTCCTGTGTAATGAACAACAACTTTTTGACCTGTTTTTGGTGTTTCGCCATTTCCAACAGCTACTTCTTCATACTGCAACCCCGAAGGTGTTGTCACAAGAGGCTGGCCGCTACTTTTCACTGCAGTTTGATCGGATGATTGATTCATCTTAAATGTCACGATAATAACTCCCACTATAATTGCGATAATAACCTTGTAAACCACGTTTTCGTCTCCTAAGTCTAGTAAAAATGGATCAATATCTGATAAATTATTATAGAGAACTTTTAAACGGATGTCTTCCCGCGTGATTCAAAATGACCCACAATCCCTTATTAAGCAATTACAGCAAGATCTTAAACTACCTGAAAATTTGCCCTATATTACCAAAGATGATTTAACCGAAGGATCAAATGCTTTTTTAAATGCGATTGGTTCTCTGATCCTTTTTTATTCAAAGCCAAACGAACCTCTTCCAAGCGCTGAGGAATTAAGAAGAATTGGACGAGAATCTTATGAAACTCTTGTGGATTATTTCCAAGGCGAAAAACTACAATGCACCTTTGAAGATTTTATAATCCAGGACACATCTCATACAATTCCTGTAAGGCTTTATAAACAAAACGCCTCTAACACTCCGTTGATTATATACGCTCACGGAGGTGGATGGACACGAGGGAATTTAAAAACCCACGATGTTTTATGTCGCAAACTTTCTAACGAAACGGGTCTTTCTGTCCTAGCTGTAGACTACAGATTAGCCCCTGAGCATCCTTATCCAGCCGCACTTGATGATATGGAGGCTATTTACAATTGGGCATTGAAAAAATTCCCAGCTCTTATTTTGGCAGGTGACAGCGCTGGCGGAAATTTAGTAACGTCTTTGACAATGAAGCTGCGAGATCTAAATTTACCTCAACCAGAGGCCTTAATTCTTCTCTACCCCTCTCTTGATCTGAGAATCCCAACCTCAAACAACAATCCTTACGATGATGGGTATTTTTTGACTCGCTTTAATATAAACAAACTCATCATAGACTATCTGCAAGATAATTTAATGGAAGCAGCAACAAGCCCGCTTATCTCCCCAATTCTTGAAACCAATCTAAAAGACTTCCCTAAAGTTATTATGGTTTCAGCTGAATGTGATCCCTTACAGGAGGAAGCAGAAAAATTTGCAAAGCTATTGCAAGCTTCTGCTAACAAAGTTGAATACCTTATTGTACCAAAGGTCATTCATGCTTTTATGCAATTTTTTGGTTTATATCCTGAGGCAAATGAAGCAATAAAATGGATCGCACAGAAAATCAATTCCACCTTATCCTCCGACAGGATTTTTTAAATGATGTTTTGTTAGTGAATGAAAGGATGCAGTTGTTGGTTTTGTAGGGACGTTGCAGATATAGTTCTGGCTTTGCGGGGCCCACCTCGAAGCCCCAAAACGGCCGCCCATCCCAACCGCCGCCTCAACAAAACCCTACCTTTTCCCTTTTTATCACCTTTAAAAAGCTTACAAAGTTCCAATCCCTGATATGAGTTCCACCCCATAAAAAAGCAGCTTATATTCAGACACACGTGTATCTCCATATAAACTTGGCAAACCTTTGTCAATATGTGGACAAAGGCGGCTTTAACAGCCCGTTTCGGACCCGGCACAATCCAGGTCTTTCTTACCGCCACTTTTAAACATAGATATATAATATTAACATATTATTAAAAAGTGATAATTTTTTGAGTCATTTTGTTGGGTAGCAATCAATTCAACAGAATTAGATTGACGGACCGTTACATTTTGTGTGTAATATCCCCCATTAGGGCCTGTAGTTCAGTTGGTTAGAACCCTCCGCTCATAACGGAGTTGTCGTAGGTTCGAGTCCTACCGGGCCCACCAATTTTCTCCAAGAACATGAATGGATTATGAAGATTGCATTAGTCACTGATGAATTATGTCCCATAAACCAATTTGTCATGGAATGGCTACAAGACAAAGGGTTTAAAATTGTTTGTTTTGGTGCTTATTTGTCGAGTACTGAGATTCCTTGGGTGGACGCAATTCATGAAGCCGCTTTAGCTGTTTCCAACGGCATTTGTGATGAGGGTGTATTTTTCTGTTGGTCAGGAACTGGTGCTAGTATTGTTGCCAATAAAACAAAGGGCCTTCTCGCTGCTTTATGCACAGATCATGAAACAGCAAGCCTTGCCCGCATATGGAATCATGCGAATGTTCTGGCGCTTTCTAACCGTTCTTTAACAAAAGAGATGGCAGAGAAAATCTTAACCGCTTGGTTTGAGCCTTATGATAAAGAAATAGGTCGTGAGGGTGTTGAAGCATTGGCGCGTCTAGAAAAATAAGTACTTACGCTAACTCAAGCACCACATGCTTCTTTTTCCCTGAGGATACTTTAACGGAGCCATTCTCAAAATGATCGGTCGTCAGGTTATTTTTACTATCATTAATGACCTGATCATTTAAGCGTGCCCCTCCTCCTTGGACAAGGCGCTTTGCTTCTCCTTTACTGACGCACAGACCGGAACGTACAAACATGTCTTCCATACCCATCGGTAATTCATGTCTTTTTATAAGAACTTTAGGCAATTGACTCATGTCACCAGATTGCTGTTCAAAAAGTCCCGCTACAGTTTCATGAATGCCTGGTAAATCATCCATCCCACGCGCCAAAGCAGTGGCTTCATCAGCCAAAACTTTTTTAGCTTGATTTAATTCAGCTCCTTCTAGTTTTTCAAGGCGCTCAATTTCATCCAAAGATAAATCTGTAAAGAGCCTTAAGTAACGCCCTACATCCCTATCATCTGTGTTACGCCAAAATTGCCAATAATCGTAAGAAGAAAGTTTATCTTTGTTAAGCCAAACCGCTCCTTGCGATGTTTTGCCCATTTTAACGCCAGCTGAGGTCATGATCAAAGGCGTGGTTAACCCATAGACCCGCTTACCACTCATACGGCGTGTTAATTCAACGCCATTAACAATGTTCCCCCATTGATCAGAACCGCCCAGTTCCAAAAGGCAATTATGCTTATTATAAAGTTCCCAGAAATCATATGCCTGAAGGATCATGTAGTTGAATTCCAAAAAGCTTAAGGGCTGTTCGCGATCAAGACGAAGCTTGACGCTATCAAAGGTAAGCATTCGGTTCACAGAAAAATGACGGCCATAATCACGCAAAAAGTCGAGATATTTAAGACTGCTTAGCCAATCTGCGTTATTTACAAGCAGCGCATTAGTACTACCTGTACCAAAATTTAAAAATCGACTGAAGCTTTTTTCAATGCCAGCAATGTTTGCTTTTATTTCTTCCTGGCTTAGAAGCTGACGGGCTGTATCCTTAAATGTCGGATCGCCAATCATACTAGTGGCCCCCCCAATCAAAACAATGGGCTTATGCCCTGTTTTCTGCAAAAGCCTAAGCCACATAATCCCTACGAGATGTCCAATATGAAGACTGTCAGCCGTTGGATCAAACCCCAGATAAGCTGTGATCGATCCTTTGGCTAAAAGATCATCCAATTCTTCAATATCGGTTCCTTGGTGAATAAAACCACGTTGTTTTGAGGTTTCTAAAAACTCTGACTTGAACACGGAACTTAGCCTTTTAAAATTCTTTATTTTTCATATTTAGCATTAAGATCCCCATTAGCACAACTAGCCCTAATACTTGAAAAGTGATTAAGTACTTAAGAAAAAGAGTGTCACTCTCGAGCCTAACTATTAACCATAAAGAGCTCTATTTCAAACACGAGAATGACGATTTAAAGATTATGAATTTATCGATCTTTTTATCTCATTAACGACTCAACCGTTCTCAGAAAAAAGCTGACGATGAGAAAGTCTTTGCGCAAGATTATTGTTGCTGTTGAGTGCTTTAAAATTATTGGTTTTTCATTCATTTTATTCAGCTTTCTGGCACTACTGATTTAGATCTTGAGTATAATAAAAAAATAATTAAAAAGGAAAGAGATATAATAATCAAATATAAACCAGCGGTATAAGGTAACCCTGTTTTTTGAATCAAAAACATAGCTATAAAAGGCTGAAAGCCTCCAAAAATACCTTGCGCTAAGTTGTTACTTAATGCAACTCCTGAGTAACGAGCTTTTGTTGGAAAAAAGCTGCAGTGAACGCTCACACGGGGCAAGCCCCGTGGCATCACAGTCGACCTAAAGGTCGAGTACAAGCTGCGCTTGCCCCG
>JAIEPD010000059.1 GCA_019749935.1 Alphaproteobacteria bacterium | reverse complement strand
CTTATTTGACAACGGCCAAAGTGCACGGACAAATGGTTCTAAAAGCTATGGCTTTTAATCTCTTAAAGGGTTTAAACAAAGCTATTTTAAGATGTTAAACACCACCATTCCGTCTTTTGGTAGAAAATAGGGGGAAAGTAAAAGAGAAAAAACAAAAAATTGAAAAAATAATCAGAAAATAAGGGCAGATTATGTCCTGCTGCAGACTCATTTACATCTCATCACTCAAAATCACCTTTTATGCAATGGTCTCAAAAATTAAAATCACAATAACAAAAAAGTTACTTTTCATAGCCATTCCTACAAACAAAAATCAATCTTATTTTAAGATTAAGATATAAATGCTAATTTTTTATTAAAAGAAAGAAATTTCTATAAAAAACTTTGCGGATCAATGTCAACTGCAATGCGAATTGTTGAAGGAATAGATGCTCTTTGTAACCAATCCTGTAAGAAAGTTTGCAGACGTATCGAACGATCACCTTTAACCAAAAACCTCCACCGATAACGCCCACGAAGGCGCGCGAGGGGAGCTGGCACAGGCCCAAGGACTGTAAGCTCTGAATGCTTTGGGATAAAGCGTGCTAGTTTATGAGCAGCTGCTTCTACCTGATCGGCGTTTAAACCAGATAAAATCAAAGCTGCAAGCCGCCCAAATGGCGGCATTTCATGAAGCTGCCGTTCCTCGGTCTCGTAATGATAGAATTGTTCCCTATCATGACTCTTTAGAGCTTGCATAATAGGGTGATCAGGATGATAGGTTTGAAGCATAACTTCACCTGCTCTGGCTTCACGGCCTGCGCGCCCTGATACCTGATGAAGCAATTGATAAGTCCTCTCTCCTGCCCTTAAATCACCGCCATTTAAACCTAAATCTGCATCCACCACGCCAACCAACGTTAACATTGGAAAATGGTGACCTTTGGCTAGCATTTGCGTGCCGATGATAATATCAACTTGCCCGCTTTCAATTTTTGTAATCATCTCAGCCGCCTGCTTTGAGGTCGAGACAAGATCACTTGTAGCCATCAAAACCCGCGCGCTTTTGAATTTCTTCAAAACCTCTTCATGGATGCGCTCAACCCCAGGGCCGCAAGGCACGAGAGAATCAACGGCTTCACAACTCTCGCAAAAGCTTGGGATAGGTTTTGAAAAACCACAATGATGGCAACACAATTTATTCATGTTTTTGTGTTGCACAAGCCACGCAGCACATCCTGGGCACATAAAACGATGACCACAGGCACGGCACAAAGTTAGGGGCGCGTACCCTCGTCTGTTTAAAAAAAGAAGGGTCTGTTCCTTTTTAGATAAACGTTTTTCAATTGCCTGCAATAAAGGATCAGAAAGCCACGATCCTTTTGCCTGACTTCGCATATCAACAATCGAAACATCTGGTAATTCTGCACCGGCGAAACGATCACTAAGGTGCAAAAATTGATAACGACCTTTTTGCACATTCACTAATGTTTCTAAAGAAGGCGTGGCTGACGCTAATACAATAGGAATGTTTGAAACTTGTGCCCTTACAACAGCCATGTCTCGAGCATTGTAGAGGACCTGCTCTTCTTGTTTATAAGAAGAATCATGTTCTTCATCGACCACGACCAAACCAAGCTTAGCAAAAGGTAGGAATAAGGCAGAGCGAGCTCCAACAACAGCAATAGGCTCGCCCCTTATAAGGCGTTGCCAAGCTTCCCGCTTTTGGGCAATCGGAATATCCGAATGCCAAAGAAGTGGCTTTAATCCAAATCTGCGCTCAAATCTGTCTAACCATTGTGATGTCAATGATATCTCTGGCAATAGAACAAGAGCCTGATTACCTCTTTTAAGCACATCTTCTAACGCGCTTAAGTAAACCTCTGTTTTTCCAGAGCCCGTAATTCCATCAAGTAAAAAGGGCTGAAATGTGCCAAGCGATTCCTTTAATTTATGAGCTGCTTGCTCCTGAGAGGGAGAAAGCTGAATATTATGGGAAAATTCATAAACTTCTGCTTGGGGCACATAAGGTTTTTTAAGAAGCTTTTTAAACTCCAAAAATGGTAGAGCCAATATCATCCGTAAAATAAGCCCTCTTTGGGTCATTGTATATTCAGAAACCCAATTCACGAAGCGCATCATGGCTTCTGGCAAAATTAAACCTGTTGAACTCTCTATGCTTTTGGCGACCCCTTTAAAATCAGTCAAAGGATCAGACCAAACGACACCCAAGGTTGATTTATTTCGAAAAGGCACAATGACAATGTCACCAACTTTAGCTGGCTTTTCTGCTTCATAAGTAAATGAAACATTCACACCTGTTGGAACTAAAACTTGGACTTGCATTTTGGGCTACAATAGGGTGTTATTTAACAATTACCATACCCTGATTAAAAAGAAGAAACGATGAAATTTTTCCTAGATACAGCAAATGTTGAAGAAGTAAAACCTTTGATTGAAATGGGCGTTGTTGATGGAATCACAACTAATCCTTCTCTGATTGCTGCGAGTGGCCGCAAATTCACTGATGTTCTTGCAGAAATGTGTGATCTGGTCTCAGGTCCTGTAAGCGCAGAGGTTGCAGCAACAGACTATGAAACCATGTTAAAAGAAGGACGTTTTTTAGCTGATATTGCATCAAACGTTGCAGTCAAAGTTCCCTTGACCCTTGATGGTTTAAAGGTTTGCAGAGCGCTCTCTGATGAAGGAACGATGGTCAACGTGACTCTTTGCTTTTCAGCCGGACAAGCCTTAGTCGCCGCTAAAGCTGGCGCCACATTTATTTCACCATTTGTTGGTCGCCTTGATGATATTGGTCATGTTGGTATGCAATTGATTGAAGAAATTTGCATGATTTACGACAATTATCCTGAGCTTGAAACAGAAGTTTTAGCAGCATCCATTCGAAGCCCACTTCATGTGATTGAGGCGGCCCAAGCTGGCGCGCATGTTGCAACTATTCCACCTAAGATTATTCATCAGCTTTTAAAGCACCCCTTAACCGACAACGGCCTTGCAACTTTTGTCAAAGATTGGGAAAAAACTGGACAGAAGATTATATAACCTGAAGAGTGCAAAGATGCCTGATTGCCTTTAAAACCGCATCAGCATCTTTGCCTTCGGCCTTAAAGGTGACGCTAGCGCCATGAGGAATGCATAAAGAAAGTAAGTCTAACAGAGAATCAATAACCAATTCTTGTTCTTGGTAATTTATCCAAACAGTCGCTTCAAATTTCTGGATACATTCAATAAGCTGCACAGACGGTCGTGCGTGAAGTCCCAAAGGATTAGAAACAACTAAAGTAATCTCACCTATAGGAACAGCCATTCAGATGGTTATGAAGCCTTAGCTTCTAAAGAGTTTTGATTTGCGAGCAAACGGGAAGCAACATGGATGTGCTTACGGGCCGCTTCTTGGGCCTGTTCAACAGCTTCTTGAAGGGTTGCTTTTGGCCTTAAAGATATTAATTTTACCAGCATTGGCAAATTAACCCCGCCAATTACTTCTATATTTTCCAAGCCCAAAATAGAAAGCGCTAGGTTTGATGGCGTACCGCCAAACAAATCCGTTAAAAGAATAACCCCTTTATTCTGGTCAACAGCTTTAATTGCATTTAGAATATTACTGCGCTGCTGATCCATATCGTCTTCTGGTTTTATACAGATCGCTTCGATATTTTGCTGAGGACCTGCTATCAATTCCAAAGACAGAACAAACGATTTTGCAAGTTCCCCATGAGTAATAATAACAAGACCGATCATTCAGTTTTCCTTTAAAGACCTCTTAGAGCCCTTAACATACAATGAAATTATCTAACAGGCAATTGTATTTAAATTAAATTTGAGATAAAAGCCCACTATGTAACCTAACAACCCTATCCATTTTTTTGGCTAAATCAAGGTTATGGGTCGCAATCAAGGCTGATAGCTTTGTTTGCCTTACAAGCATCATCATTTCTTCAAATACCTTTTGAGCCATTTCGTCATCTAAGTTACCCGTTGGCTCATCAGCCAGTAAAATCTTTGGTTTATTGACTAACGCCCTTGCGATGGCAACACGTTGTTGCTCCCCACCTGACAGCTTTTTAGGGCGATGAGAAAGCCTGTGAGAAAGCCCCATACGGTTTAAAATCTCTTCGGCCTTTTCACGTGCTAATGACCTTTTTACTCCTGAAATCAATTGGGGAAGCATAACATTTTCCACGGCAGAAAATTCAGGAAGTAAGTGGTGAAACTGGTAAACAAAACCTGTATACCTTTGCCTAAGAAGAGTCCGTGCCTGATCATCCAGAGATTCGCAAGCATGCTCTGCCATACTTATTTTTCCAGAAGTTGGAGATTCAAGTAACCCCGCAATCTGCAAAAGCGTCGTTTTGCCAGCTCCGCTGGACCCAACCAAAGCAACAATTTCACCCGGATTAATTTTTAAACTTACCCCTTTTAGAACATGAACGTCTTCTTCTGCTTGTTTAAATGTACGGGTTATATTTTCAAGCTGCAAAGTTGGTAAAACGGAACTCATAAGATAAGAGCTTATTTTTAAAACACTATGGGGGCTACTGTAGCATGGAGGTTTTATTTAATCCAGATCCACTGGGGCCTCTTGCTTACCCCCGACCGGATTTTTTAAATGATGCTTTGATGATGAATGAGGAAGAGGTAATTATTGTCTTTACCTGGCGTTAGTCAGGGGGACCTGTAGATGTAGTTCAGGCCTTGCGGGGCCCACCTCGAAACCCCAAAACAGCCGCCCACCCCAACCGCCTCCTCGACAAAACCTTATCTTTTCCCTTTTTATCGCTTTTAAAAAGCTTACAAAGTTCTAATCCTTGATGTGGGTTCCACCCCACAAAAAAGCAATCCATACTATTAGATACGCGCGTATCTAAAATTAGACACGATAAACCTTTGTCAATATGTGGACAAAGGTGGCTTTAACAGCCAGTTTCGGACCCGGCATAATCCAGGTCTTTCTTACCTCCACTTTTGAACATAGATATATAATATTAATATATCGTTAAAAGCTGATAAGTTTTTTGAGAAATCTTGTTAGTAAGTGTCTCTTGATTTGAATCATAATTTTACCTATATAATGGAGTAAGACGCTCCAATAAAGATTTTATGTAAATGGATAAAATTTCTCGTTAGCCCTCATAAACTAAGGGCAAAACCTTCACTTTCACAAGCCTAAGGTTTTTCAGGTTTTATAAAACCCCCTCCCTTAAACGAGAAATTTTATGTCGCATACACTTCTTTTAGAGCTCATTAATCTTGCATATTCAAACTCTTTAAAAACTTGCTTTCAGGAATTCAACACCCGCATTCATAAAGGTGAGAGAATTGGCATCATTGGCCCTAATGGTTGCGGTAAATCGACCTTACTTAAGCTTTTGTTAGGAAGACTTGAACCAAATCACGGCACCATCCTTAAAATGCCAAAACTCTCTTTTGGATATCTGCCACAAAATACAGTAGCGGAGGAAAACAGATATGTATTTGATGTCGCTAGTGAATACACTCTAGATGTTTTAGATGATCTTAAAAAACTGGAAGAAATAACATCCTCTTTTACAAAAGAAAACACTGTCATTTATGAACAATTACTTGATCGTCTTACTGATCAAGATGGTTTTTCAGTTCCGGCTTTTCTTGACTCCCTCTTAGATCGATTTAATTTGTTAAATTTTAAGAACAAACCCGTGTCTAATCTAAGCGGAGGCCAAAGAATGCAATTAAATCTAGTGCGACTTTTATCTACAAAGCCAGATATCTTGCTGCTTGATGAGCCGACCAATCACCTTGATCAAATCAATAGAAGAATCTTAATGGATTTTCTGATGAATTGGAAAGGAGCCACCCTTGTTGTTTCTCATGATGTGGATTTGTTGAATCAGTTTGCTGCAACAATCTGGTCATTTGAAGAGGATAAGATTGTAGCCTTTAAAGGTAATTACGAATCTTATCAAATCTATAAAAGACAAGAGAATCAGAAAATTCTGCATAAACTTGAAGATTTAAAAAATCATAAAAAGAAAATAACAAACAGTATCCAAGATGAAAATCACAGAGCTGCCCAAAGCCGAAAAGCAAATGAAGGAGAAAATGATCGAAACTTAAAAGGTGCGATGAAGCTAAAGGGAAGCGCAACAATTGGGAAAAACACAAAGAACCTTAATCAACAAAAAGATATAATCTTAAAAGAATTGTCCAACATAAGGCTTCTAGAGGGTTTAAAGCCAAGATTTACTGTTATTAACCAATCAAAACATTCCCTGGCCATCTCTATCACTGAAGGCAAAGCTGGTTACGGAAGTGAATGGATTTTAAAAGATCTAAATATTCAAATTTATCAAGGAGAGCGCATCGCAATAAGAGGTCCCAATGGCTGCGGCAAATCAACACTTTTTAAAGCAATCTTACAAAGATCAGAAGTTCGTATAGAAGGAAGTTGGTTTTTGCCGCAAAGACATCTCTTGGGTTATTTAGATCAACACTATTCAACGCTTTGTCCGCAAGAAACTGTCATGCAAAGTATTCAAAAGATAAAGCCAACATGGAATGACCCTGAGGTAAGAAAACATCTTAACGATTTCTTATTTCGAAAAAATGAAGAGATTTCTGTCCGCACATCTTGTTTATCAGGGGGAGAAAAGGCTCGCTTGTGTCTTGCACAAATTGCGGCCCTTTCCCCTTCTGTTTTACTATTGGATGAAATAACAAACAATCTCGACTTTGAAGCCAGGGAACATCTTATCCAGGTTTTAAATGCCTATAAAGGAACCCTTATTGCTATTTCACATGATGACATTTTCTTAAACAAAATAAACATTCCAAGACACATTAGTCTTTCGTTAGGGTCTTAGCAAACATCCACATAAAACCGTCTGGGTCTTTAAGTTGACAAACCCTATCACCCCAAAAAGCATCATTTGGCTCCATCAAGGATGTAGCCCCTGCTTTAAGAGCGTGATTAAAAAAAGTATCAACGTTATCGCAATACAAATAAAGATTCATAGAAGGTTCAGTTCCTAAGGTTACAGGAGCTTTTGTTGTTCCGCCAAAGGCTCCCTCTGGCGCAAACATAATAAGGACATCTTTATATTGCATTTCCACATGACAAATCTCACCTCCATTATCAACTTCGGTGGAATTTAATAATGTAAAACCAAAAGCTCTTTTATAAAAATCTAAAGAATTGCGCGCATTTTTAACCGTTAAATACGGAATCATTGTTGGTAGATTTTTTTTATGATCTGTCATGAGTTTTATCCTTTATATTTATATATACCCCAAATGTATCAACTCAATTAATAGACGAACGCTCTAACCTGGCTAGGGCATAGGTTGCAAGAATAATGATCCCCGCTCCTACAAAAACTCGTGCCGAAGGAGTTTCGTTAAAAAACATAATTCCTATTGGAATTGCCATCAAGAGTCTTGTGTATTCAAAAGGTGCTAAAAATGAAGGGTCGGCATGTTTAAGGGCTTTTACATAAGAAAACTGAGATAAAATCCCAAAAAAACCAATACTCAGTAGGAGAAGCGTATTATATAAATCAGGCATCTTCCAATAAGGAGCCACCGCCACAGCAGCAAGGAATATGCTAAGGATATTTGTATAAGTTAAGATTGCAATTGTTGAATCCGTTTTTGAGAGAATCTTTGTGCAAATCAAAGAAGAGCTTGCCAAGATATTTGCGAGTAAAAGTACATAAAAAGCATTGCTGACAACCATCGTGTGAGGGCTCACAATAACAAAAACGCCAATATACCCTCCGATGACCCCCACCCATTTAGCAATTGTAAGCCTGTCTTTTAAAATAATCGCCGCCAGAAGAATTGTGACAAGAGGTTCTGTAAACCCTATTGCCGTTGCCTCTGCCAAAGGTAAATTACGATATGCATAGTATGTACATACCAATCCACTTGCATTAAAAAACATTCTTAAAAGATGAAAAGAAATACGCTTTGTTTTTAGTTTTTTGAGGCCTTCTGAATAAATAAAGGGAAGCGTAAACATAAAGCCGAAAGAACAACGAAAAAATACCAAGATAAAACTATTAATTTCGCTATCTAATCTTTTTGCAAAAGACATAGCCACTGTAATATTCAATGCCCACAGTAGCATAAAAAATATGCCTTTTGTTTTACTTTGCAGAGAAATTTTCAATAATGTCGGCATAGTTTGTGCTTAGCTTTGATCTGCATTTAATACAAAATTGGCAGTCTTTAATATCAGATGAGGATAACAGAGTTTCATAAATTTGAAATACTCTTTTTGATATTCCCTGAAAAACATCTAACGCAAAAAATGGCATTCTAGGCATGCGTTTTCTGCATGATTATTTTGCCTTTTTTAGCTCAAAAAAGATTGCTTTAAACTTCCAGAGTCCGTATAAAAATAGAAAGAATTTATAAATTTAGTTCTCAGAATACAGGAAATGCCTCAAAAACAAGACCCTTTATTACATGCAGATTTGATTACTAAAAACAATATTTTAGAACACTTAAGATTAAAAGAAATACAAAAAGCAGCTGCCAAATTACAAGGAATTGTAAGAAAAACCCCTGTGATTGAAGCTCCCTGGATGAGCGATGCAATTCAAGGCAAAGCTTATCTAAAGCTTGAAAATATGCAAATCACAGGCTCCTTTAAAGCAAGAGGAGCTTATATAAAGCTATCCTCTTTAACAGATGAGGAAAAAGCACGCGGCGTTATTACCATGTCTGCAGGGAATCATGCTCAAGGCGTTGCTTATCATGCAAAAAAAATGGGAATATCTGCGGTTGTTGTAATGCCAGAGGATACATCCATTGCAAAGATTGAAAAAACGCGGCAATACGGGGCTTCTGTTATTCTTCATGGAACAAATATGACAGAATGCCGTGACTTTGTTATGCAGCTTATTAAAAAACATCACTACGTAATGGTTCATCCTTTCGATGATCCTCACGTGATCTGTGGCCAAGGAACTGTGGCTCTTGAGATGTTAGAAGATATTCCTGATCTTGATGTTCTATTGATTCCTGTTGGCGGAGGAGGCCTTGCAGCAGGAATGTGTATCGCTGCAAAAGCCATTAATCCAAAAATCCACATTGTTGGTGTCCAGTCTGCTTATTGCTCTGCAGTTGCGCAGCTTTTATTTCCAAACACCGTACCAAGTCATCAACCCAAACATACAATTGCCGAAGGAATCGCCATCAAATTTCCTGGTGAATTATCTTTGGCTATTTTGCGTGAGCACCTTGATGATTTTTTGGTTGTGGATGAGTCCTATATAGAAGAAGCAATAGAAGCTCTTATGATGCAAAGTAAAGTTGTAAGTGAGGGAGCAGGAGCCGCTGGTGTAGCTGCGCTACTATATGGATCCCAGCTTTTCAAAGGGAAAACCGTCGGCGCTATTGTTTGCGGAGGTAACGTTGACCCTAGGATTCTTTCAAATATTTTGCTAAAAGGCATGGTTCAACACGGTAAGCTTATTCGTTTTAAAATTGAAATTAACGATGCCCCTGGAATTTTAGGTCATCTTACACAAATTATTGGAAAAGCAGGCGGCAACATTTTTGAAATCAGTCACCAACGTGTCTTTGAACATGTCGCGGTAAAAATGGCCTTTATCCACGCCGTTATTGAAACAAGAGATGCAACGCATGCAGAAGAAATACGTAAAGCACTGATAGCGGGTGGCTTTGAAGCCCAAATTATAGAAGGTTAAGAATTTCCTCGAAATGCCCTGGAACTTTTACCTTCCTCCAAACCTGACTGACTGTAAAGTTCTCATCAATATAAAAAGTTGATCTTTCAATTCCGAAATATTTGCGACCATACATCGATTTTTCCTTCCACACACCATACAGTTCACAAATTTTGCCCTCCGTATCGGATAATAAAGGAAAATTAAGTTGATATTTGTTTTTAAAATTTTGATGACGCTTTGTATCATCTTTGGAAACACCAATAATAACAGCATTTTTAGCTTTGAATTCTGAAACATGATCTCTGAAAGCGCATGCCTGTGCTGTACAGCCACTGGTATCATCTTTTGGATAAAAATAAAGGATAATCTTTTTGCCTTTTAAACTTGATAGTGTAAAAAGATTTCCATCATCTGCAATCAATGTAAAATCAGAAGCTTCTTTACCTTGAAGCGGATCTACCAAAATAGCCATAAAGTCACTCCTATAAAAAGAGGAAGAAGAATACAACAAGACCAACCCATGTACCCTAAAAAGCTGGGCATAACAATGCCGCTTTGCTTTGCAATTGACCGTACCATAAAATTAGGAGCATTTCCAATATAAGTCATCGCCCCCATAAAGACAGCTCCTAAAGAAATAGCCATCAGGGTTTTAGCCTGTGCTGTCATTAATATCTCAGGATTGCCGCCAGCCATCTTAAAGAAAATTAAATATGTGGGCGCATTATCTAAAAAGGCTGAAAATATTCCCGTTAACCAAAAATAGATAAAAGGCTGATGACCAGAGTTCGTAAAATGTAATAGAGAAGAAAATGGCCCTGACTCACCAGCTTTTAGCATGATGCTAAGCGGTATCATTGTTATAAAAATAGCTGCAAACACACGGGAAACTTCCAAGATCGGCCCCCATGAAAAATGCTGATGGTGATGAATAGACTTTGGTGTTGTCCTATATGAAATAAACGCAAAAATCAAAAGGATTAAGTCCCTTAAAATATGGCTTAAAGAAACTTGCTGATCCAAAATTAAATAGCTTGGAAGAAACTCAATAAAACTGGACCCAATTAGGACAATCAAAACACCAGCCAATAAGATAATATTTGATTTCCCCTCTAAAGAAAATTTTTCTTGGTTATGCTCTGGGGCAATCTGTACGTTTTCTTTTCTTGCAAACCAACAGTCGATAGCACCATAAACAATTAATAACGGGCAGACAGTCATTAGAAATGGTAGAGCTAAGTTTTTGAGTGGCCAAAAAAAATCAATCCTACTCAAATACCCTAAAAATAAAGGTGGATCGCCTAATGGAGTTAAACATCCCCCTATATTCGCAACGATAAAGATGAAAAAGATTATATTGTGCGAGCGATAAACCCTATCCTTATTCATATGAATAAAAGGACGCAACAAAAGCATAGCCGCACCCGTAGTTCCAATCAAGCTTGCCAAAAGAGACCCTACAAAAAGAAAGCCCACATTTGATATAGATGTTGCTTTGGCTTTTAAACGAATATGAAAACCACTGCCAATAATATAAAGAGTCGTCAGCAGAATTATAAACGGCAGGTATTCATGAACAAAAACAGCTAAAAGTGTTGATCTTAAAAAATCCCCCCTCACTATCTGCCACAACATACCAAGAGATAAAAGTGTCCATCCGCATAAAAAAATGTTTTCAAATCGATGCCAAAGTTTTGGCACTAAAAGAGGAAGCAATGCTATTGAAAGAAGCACCCCTAAAAATGGAATACTTGTATAAAAAGGCAGAATTACAGAAACGTCCGGCATACCACACCCAGACCAAGCGGTTGAGGAATGTGCAGATGCAATCAGAAAAGCGATGAGTTTTAAAAACATTATATCTCTACCTAAAAGGCGGCTCATCAAATCCTCTGAGTTTTCGCGAATGAAGCTGATCAACGCCGCTTTCTCTTAAAAGGCGGACAGCCTCTAAACCAATCTTTAAATGCTGATTGACGCGCTTTCGATAAAAGGCGTTAGCCATTCCCTGTAATTTGATTTCTCCATGAATTGGCTTGTCCGAAACGCATAGTAGCGTACCATAAGGCACCCTGAAACGGAAACCATTGGCAGCGACGGTTGCAGATTCCATGTCCAAAGCAATCGCACGTGTTTGACGAAACTTCTCATACAACTCATGGGTTCTAAGCTCCCAGTTTCGATTGTCCGTTGTAACAAGCGTCCCTGTTCTCATGCGCGTTTTTAATTCTTCTTCTTTGTCTTCGCTAATATTCATAACCGCTTGTTGAAGCGCAACTTGGACTTCAGCAATCGGAGGCAAAGGAATCCATGCCGGCAGATCTTGATCTAAAACATGATCTTCTCTGACATACGCGTGTGCTAAAACATAATCGCCTAGAACCTGCGTTGATCTGAGACCAGCACAATGACCAATCATAATCCAACAATGAGGACGCAAAACAGCCAAATGATCGGTTATTGTTTTGGCATTTGTAGGCCCTACTCCAATATTGATAAAGGTGATCCCCTGCCCATCTTTACGTTTTAAATGGTAAGCTGGCATTTGCGGTAAATAAGCGGGGGTTGATGCATCAACCTTTCCATGTTTTTTCCCTAAAACAACATTTCCAGGCCCAACAAGTTCTGTATATCCTTCATCAGAGGCGAGTTGTTCTTGGCTGTATGTAATAAATGCATCAATATAGCGTTGATAGTTTGTAAGCAAAATAAAACCTTGAAAATGTTCAGGTGAGGTTCCTGTATAATGCTTTAAACGATGCAGAGAATAGTCAACACGCTCGCCTGAAAATAAAGACAGAGGTTTCATATCCTTTTTACTGCATGCATGTGTTCCATTTGGGATTGAATCATCAATACGGCTTAAATTAGGCAGAACAAATCCATTTTTTACATTCCATAATTGCTCTGCATCAAGCTGAGCTGGAGTGTGATCGACCACAAATGGAAAAGGAATTGATTGATCACTGAGGCCAACAATCACAGGAACTTTATGTCGCTCCATCAATAAAGCTATTTGTTCGCGGTAGTATTCTTTGAAAAAGTCTGGGTGCGTAACAGTTGTGCCATAAAGACCAGGATCCGTCATCACGCCATAACTTAAACGCGCATCAACATGAAGATCTTTAGCCTCTATTTTAAACCCAACAAAAGGATACGTTGCCTGAATAGATCTGTCTTCTTCATGCGTTGCATTCAAAAGATCCCTAAAGGCTGTTCTAATTTTTTCACAATTGTTTTCATATAAATAAGTAATATACTCCACCGCTTCATCAGCAGAGGTGAAAGATCTTCCTTCAGTAATGGGAAAGTCAGATATCATTCCATTTCCTTTTCTAATGTTTTCGTGGGTTCCAATCCCACAAGGGTCTGTGCAAAATCATGCGCATCAAAGATCTGCAAATCTTCTGCTTGCTCTCCAACGCCGATTGCGTGAATCGGCAGACCATATTGATCGGCCAAGCTAACAACGACACCGCCTTTTGCTGTTCCATCTAATTTAGTCACAATTAAGCCAGTAACGCCGGCCATTTCTTTAAAAATTTTAACTTGGCTGTGAGCATTTTGGCCAGTCGTTGCATCTAAAACAAGCAAAGTGTGATGAGGCGCTGTCTCATCAACTTTTTTAATAACTCGAATAACTTTTTGAAGTTCGTTCATTAAACCTTCTTTGTTATGCAAGCGCCCAGCTGTATCAATAAACAAAACATCTGCCTTGTTTGCTTTTGCCTTTGTCACTGCCTCAAACGCTAGGCCTGCTGCATCCGCTCCATCAGGCGCTGTATAGACAGGAATGCCTAATCGGCCTCCCCAAATCTGCAGTTGCTGAACAGCTGCTGCCCTAAAGGTATCGCATGCCACAAGCTCAACCTTTAGGCCTTCCTCAGACCACCCTTTTGCAAACTTACTGATGGTTGTCGTTTTGCCGCTGCCATTAACCCCCACAACAAGGACAACTTGCGTAGATTCTGTTTTTGAAAGGCTTAAAGGAGTTGCAACGGGTTTCAAGATGCCTTCGATTTCATCAGCTAGAAAATTTTTAATCCCCTCATCTGTGATTTCTTGATCAAGACGTTGCTTTGAAAGACTTTCCCGCAAACGATTGGAAATTTTAACACCCAAATCGCTTTGAATCAAAAGGTCTTCAAACTCATCCAACGTAGATGCATCAAGCTTTCGGTTCTTTAAAAGCTCACGAAGCTGTCCGCCCAATTGCTCCGATGTTTTCCGAAGCCCTGACTTCAGGCGTCCCCATAAACTTTTCTGACTCAAACCAAAACTCCCGTTAATTCGTCTTTTTCTCTGCCCATTAAGTGTACCTCAATTAGGGACCCAACTGCAAAGGGCTTTGCAGCATTTTGTATACGAACGGGAGCAAAATGATCAGTCTTGCCACATAAGATTCTGTCATTGATTGATTCAATAAGCACGGTTGTTTGTTTTCCAATCCATTTATCGTAAAAACGATTAAGGCCGATTGAGCCTGCTTGGCGCAGTCGTGCAGCCCTTTCTTTGATAATGGCCTTGGCTACCTGCGGCATTCGACTTGCTGGCGTATTTTCACGGGCTGAGTAAGGAAAAATATGCAAGAAAGTCAGATCACATTCCTCCACAACTCGATACGTATTTTCAAACATCTCATCCGTTTCGGTTGGAAACCCAGCAATAAGATCGGCCCCAAACACAATATCCGAACGGTATTCGCGTGCCTTTTTGCAAAACTCAATAACATCATTTCGCAAATGGCGTCTTTTCATGCGCTTTAGGATCATATCATCACCAGCCTGTAGGCTGACATGCAGGTGCGGCATTAAACGTTCCTCTTCAGCAATCAACCGCCACAAATCCTCGTCAATTTCGACAGGATCAAGGGATGATAGACGAAGGCGTTTTAATTCAGGTACCAGCGCCAATAAACGTTTTATCATTTGCCCCAAGGTTGGATTTCCTGGCAGATCGCCACCATAAGATGTGATATCAACACCTGTTAAAACAACCTCTTGATAGCCGCCCTGCACAAGCTGTTTAATTTGCGTTACGATTTCGCCTAAGGCAACGCTTCGGGAATTTCCTCTGCCATAAGGAATTGTACAGAAAGTGCATCGATGGTCACAACCATTTTGCACCTGAACAAAGGCTCTTGCTTTCCCCTCAAAACCTGAAACCAAATGCCCTGCTGTTTCGGTGACGGACATAATGTCATTAACCAAAACACGCTCAACCTCTTGCCCTTTTATGGACTGATAAGTGGAAAGCTTCATTTTCTCATCATTGCCAATAACGCTTGAAACTTCTGGCATATCTGAGTATTGCTTTGGATTAATCTGAGCGCCGCAACCTGTTACGATAATTTCAGCATCAGGATTCTCCCGCCTTAACCGGCGTATAGCCTGGCGTGCTTGCCTTTCAGCCTCGGCTGTAACCGCGCAAGTATTAATGATAATAGCACCTTCAAGCCCAGCTTGCCCTGACAGATCCTTGATAACCTCAGATTCATAAGTATTAAGCCGGCAACCAAAAGTGATCACCTGATTGGTGGATGTATTTTCAGATTGTTTTTGCATTATATGGGCGAGTTTATTCTAAAAAGGAAAACTCTACAATACTTTGGTTTGACTGTGTGGGATTATTGTAGAGTTAGGTAGATATTAAGCCAGAATCCCATATTGCTTTTTGAGGGTCTCTTTTTTTCGTATAAACTTCACCTGTGTCTACTACCAATGTCACAATATCAGTCTCACCGCAATTTACAAATTCTTCAGAAATTACAAACACTCTATCAAAAATACATTTTTCTTTGTCTACCTCTTTCCAGAATAAATCACATCTTTGATGAAACTGATCATCCACAAATGTCCCTGGCAAAGTGATAATTAACCAAAATCCTTTATATTTTAATTCGAGATTTTCATTTGAATCGTACTGTTTTTTATTAAAAGCTAGTTGCAGTCGTTCAAGCGTTCTTTCTTGCTCTTCAAAAACACCTGAAACAAGAGCAATATTAGAATTATTTAATAACTGATTAGGATGTTTAATTCCAGCCTTAACAAAATCAAAGTTTAAAGGCCCAGCTCCCTTTAATTTTAAATTTTCCTGCTTCAAATGCTCATTTTTACCTCCGTTATCCCCTCCAAGAGCCCTTGTTAGCTCAATACATGTTTCTTTGTTTTCCCCCCATAAAAACTTACCATCATAGGGGATGTCTTTGTTTTTCAAATAAAACTGCAATCCTCTCGATTCTTCTCCGATAGAACTCAAGTATCTTGCGATTTTCAGAGCTGGTATAACCTCCGTATTAAATATTCCTTTTTTACGCTTAAATTCTTTATCAGTGGTATCCGTAATTTGCCAATAGTAATTAATAGCTTCAGCTACTAATTTCTCAGCTTTTTTTAACGTAAGTACCTGTCCATCCAACAAATTCAAATTATATTCTAGTAGATTTAACATCATTCCCTGTACTTTATTATAATGTAACCATTTGGATGCCCGATTGATCTGGAGCAGTAACATTTCAAAAGATCTTGCATAAACCTCCAGTCTCTTTAAAACATCTTTACCACTTGCCTCACCAGCTTTTATTTTTTGCAAAATGGACAAAGAGACATCAAATAAAAGGGCAAAATCTTGCATCGAAAGACCCATTTTCTCTCTAAATTTTTCACAATCTGCATAGCTAAAGGTTTCTTTATAAATTGGTTCAAAAATAAAAGATGAAGGCCCCCTTTTCCCAATGGTTGGCAAAAGAACAATAGGATCCGTTGTCGCAACAGTAATTCCAGAAGCCGCACAATAATCCGCATAAGCTGGATTGTCTGGATCTGGAAGACGATCTTGGAAACTTGGAAACAATTGAGCACTATAAAAATCTTGCCGCGTTAAAGGGAATTCAGGCCCCAACGACAAGATGTTTTTCATTTTCAGATAAGCATTATCATAACAGAAATGGAATTGACCTTTTGCTTTTTCAAGCTTTCCTGCATAAACACGTGTTTGAAATCGCTCTAGAAAAACATCAACTCCAACAATATTTTCTGGGGAAAATTCAGGATAAAAAGGCATCATCAAACTCCTTTATACGACGCTCTATAAGGGAAGAAAAAGCCATTTGACGTTTTTCAGATAGAAAACTTTTCTTCATTAATTGCTCAATTTGAAGAGTATCAATTTTCTTACGAAATTCTTTCATCCAGCCTTCATACCCTAATTGACAAAACTCAAACACATAGTCTCTCATGGTAGGTTCTTTAGTCAGAGAGGTTTCAATCTTTCCCCTTGGATTATGCTGAGCCAATAAAAAACTATAATCCTCGATCCCAATGTAGGACGGGTTATCATAAAAAGGCGCTAACTCAAATCCTTTTTTTGTTTCAATTAACGCAATATTTCGGCCGTGTCTGTCATGGTTGCCTATTAAAGCATCAAAAAGACATAAAAAAACAAATTGCTTAACAGCCTCCATGCGACCAACTTTTTCTTCTATTATTTTAATGATACTAGCGCAAGAGAAAGGCTGGTTATCTCCAATAAAATGATAAATATGAATAAGATTTGCTGGGATGTAATCACCCATAAAGTTATGCACAACAAAAGTATCTGATTCGTTAAGAAAACAAATAAGATAAAAATCAGGAATTTTAAGATCTAGCTTTTGCGCAATTTGGTTAGAAAGATACTCTACATGGGGAAGCTCAGGATAATCTTTATCTTGCACTTTCAAAATATAAGATCGCCCCTCGAGAGTTGCAGAATATTTTCTAAACTTTCCCTGGAAAAAGCTAGTATGTATTGGTTTTATAGGTAATAGAGAATCTTGCTTTTCTGCTCTTAACACCACATCACTAAACTCTGGCCCAGTGTTGGGGTTTAATTTAAACCAATTATAAAAACAATCCTTATGCAATCCATGAACTAGGAATTCATTTTCTACATGGTGGTTGCATTTAAAACATTTTTTCATAGTAAATTTACATATAAAATTTTTATGTGTAAATTTACTATACATCATTCGGAGATTTTTTTCAATAACTCACACACATCAACTCCCTCCAATCCGTTGTATAGGCAGGCGAGCGCATGTTGCATTGAACTTTCCAGTTAGATATTAATCCGCACCCACCAATTACCAGGCTTTGATTACCAAAGCGCTGATGAATAATATCTAACGCATCGCTCAGCTGTTCGTTCTTTTTAATCTGAGCCCTTTTCTCAAAAGCTGTGTTTTGGTCAAAAATGCTTGATTGCAAAGGCTGACTCAGCTGGGCGGAACTTCGAGAGGTTAAATCAATTGCCGTAAGGCCAGCCTTTAGATATCGGCAATTGGGGACAAAAATCTTTTGTAAAACTTGGGCTGCAGCTTTGATTAAACTAGGTGTATCATTCACGCCTTGGCCTAAACTAATCACGCCTGAACGACACAAATAATCCTCTTTAAAAGGGCTGGTTCGAATATAAACCGATAGCATTTGTGCCTTTTGCTGATTTTTTCTTAATTTCTCACCCAGCTTGCAAGCATAGGTCAAAACCGCCTCTTTTAATTCTGAAAATTGAGTAATG
>JAIEPD010000004.1 GCA_019749935.1 Alphaproteobacteria bacterium | reverse complement strand
TATGTAATATGTATGTAATATGTATGTAATATGTATGTAATATGTATGTAATATGTATGTAATATGTATGTAATATGTATGTAATACATAATAATTAAAAATATGATACAAATCAAGACAAATTCCATAAGGTATTCATAGGACAAATCGTATTACATTTGAGTTACAAATATATTACATAATTTACGGTTTTCATTTTTTTGATAAGATCATCGAAAATGGTAGATTTTGATACAAACTGACACTATTTTAATTAAATTGACTTACTATTTTTTAATAGATATTGTTTATGTAAATCATGAACTATAGATTATAATTTACATAAAATGACCTATCCTCGTTTTTGTCGATCATCCATTCAAGAAGCACTCCAAGACACTCCTATTACAATCTTAACCGGAGCCAGACAGACAGGCAAAAGTACCCTTGTCTCAACTTTCAGTAAATCCTCTCCTTTTACCTTTGATGATTGGTCAACTTTACAATCAGCCAAATCTGATCCTGAAGGATTTATCCAAGGAATTATTAAAAATCCTTGGCCTATTATCTTAGATGAAGTTCAACACGCCCCTGAAATTTTTCTTCCTCTCAAAAAACTCGTAGATCAAAATAGACAATCAGGAATGTTTCTTCTAACAGGCTCAGCAAATTTATTAAATTGGGAACAATTGCCTGATTCTTTAGCAGGACGAGTAGAGTATATGACGTTATACCCTCTTTCCCTTGCAGAAATCCTCGAACATAAAACATCTTGGATTGATGAGCTGTTTAATAATGGATATGTTAATGTTTTAAACGTTGTTCTCCTAAAAAAACCTGGGCTTAGTAGTGTTGAGAAAATGATTATGAGAGGCGGATATCCTGAAGCTTTTAGAAGGGATAATCCAGCGCGGCGAGAAGCATGGTATTCGTCCTATATTAAAGCTCTAATTGAACGCGACATTCGTAATCTTGAAGCAATTGAAAACCCTCTTAATTTGCACCAACTGATGATTCATTTGGCCTTAAATGTTGGCAGCACTCTTAATTTTTCTAATCTTGCTCTTAAATTGCAAATATCCTTACCAACTGTACGCAAATATGTACGCCTTTTGGAATTGCTTTGTTTATGTCATGAACTAAGGCCTTGGCATCAAAATATAGGAAAAAGGCTTATTAAAACTTCAAAACTCTATTTCAATGATACAGGTTTTGTTCAACACCTCGGAAATTTCAATCACACAACCCATTCAGGCATTTTGACGGAACATTTTATTTTTAATGAGCTACAAAAACAAATAAGCTGGAGCCAGATTAAGCCACAGCTTTATTTTTGGAGGACAAGTAATGGCCGGGAAATTGACTTTATTTTGGAAGATAAAAAAGGTCAGATTGTCGGGATAGAAGTTAAAGCCTCATCTAGTGTGAGTGCATCTGATTTTTCTCACCTGAAAGCTTTACAGCAAGATATTCCCAATCAATTTATAGCTGGCTACGTAGTTTATAAAGGAGAGAAACTTCTTCCTTTTGGTCCAAACCTTTATGCAGTTCCAATCACTTGGCTATTTTAAGTTTTCTCGTAAGCCTATATGGTTTATAAAAATTAGTAATTACTAATTAGTTGATTTTGAGGATAAAAAAGTAGATATCGTATTGCTTATGTCTTACGTTAGTATTACATATGTCTGACTTTTGTCTTGCACTCTTTCATATAAACTGATATTACTGTGATCAATAGCATATTAGTAATTATTACTTACTAAAACCTAATTAGTTGATTTTGGGGATAAAAAAGTAGATATCGTATTACTGATGTCTTACATTAGTAGTACGTATGTATTACTTTCTTCTTGTAATCTTTCATATAAACTGATATTACTATAGCCAATAGCATTGTAGAAGGATTAATGAATTGCCTAAAATAATATCTGTAATTAACCAAAAGGGAGGTGTGGGTAAGTCCACTATTGCAGTTAATCTTGCGTATGGGTTAGCAGAGGCAGGGAAAAGAGTTTTGCTTATTGATACAGACCCGCAAGCACATTCAAGTTGTATATTTTGTCATCCAATCAAACGCGACAAAACCATTACTGAAGCTTTTCTTAATAAAAATTGTGATTTTCGCTCTTTGATCCAAGAGGCTCAAGTTTACATAGAAAATGAACTTCAAACTATCAAAAATCTGCATATAATTCCATCTAGCATCCATCTAGCCATAGCCATTGAGCAGATGACAAGCAGGCTTTATAGAGAAAGGATTATAAAAGATCTCGTTGAAAAATATTGTGAAGATTTTGATATTGTGGTTTTAGATTGCCCTCCCACATTGGGAGTAATAACTGTTAATGCTGTGTTTGCAGCTGATTATATTCTTATTCCAACAAACTATGGAAAATATTCTTTGGATGGAATGGCGGATTTGTTTGTGTCCATAAGAGAAATAAAACGAGAGCATAAATTTAAGTATTTTATTTTACGAAACATGTTTGAAAGAAGGAATAGCCAAACAAATAAATACATTCAGCAACAATTAGAGGAATTTCATCAGAGTCTTCTTGCCACAGTTATCCGAAAGAATGAGGCTATAAATCAAGCGCAGATAAACAGCATCCCAGTTAAACTTTTTAATCCTTCAAGCGCTGGCGCTCTAGACTTCAATCAACTTGCCGAGGAGGTCTTGCTCAATGTCGCGTAGTAAAATAGATTTTGCAAACAAATCCAAACTATCAACTTTACGTGAGCCAGAAAGCAGAAATGATGAATTACAACTTAGCTACTCGCTCACAAAAATACAACGAGCAAGAGTAAAATCCTTTAGATTAAGAGAGATCGATATTCAAAATCTAGACAATACGGTTAAGAGGATAAATATGAGTGGAAAAATTCAACCTATACTTTCTACTGATTTGATAAAAGGCCTATTAGTTATGGCTACCCAGATGAATGAAGAAAAACTCATAAATTTCATCAAAATGTCCTACTAAATTTAATTTTTTGTATTGTCTCCTATAAACTTAGAGTTAACATTGGGTGTTGTTGTTTTTGTAATGTTTGTTTTTTACTTACCTAACTTATTGAATTTTAATTTTTTATAGGAAACAAATGTTTTCTTATGTATTACATATATAATACAATTGTATGTCAATCTTCGTAAGATTAGTTTCTGCTTTATTTTATGTAAATAGAAAAAGGGGATGTCCCAGATAGCACATAAAAGTGTTATAAGGATAGAATGAGAAAGAGCCGATTAAGCAAGCAAGTTCAATATAAACAGAGCATTTGTAGTAGGAACAACAGCCCGCTATGCATCGGAAATCATTGGTATAAATCGTAAGAGGTAGGTACTATTTTCAAATACTTCGAGAGATCATCACTCTTCATGTAGATCAAGAGGTTTTTGGTGGAAAAATAGAAGTTGATGAAAGTTATTTTAGCGGATCCAGAAAAGGCAAACGAGGAAGAAGATCTGCAGGTAAATCCCTGTATTTGGCTTGTTAAAGCACGGAGGTCGAGTTTATACAAAGATTATTTCAGACGCATCTTCTGGAACACTAATACTTATTATTGAACGTAAAGTTATTCCGGATAGCATTGTTTATTCAGACTGCTGGCAAGGTTACAGTGTCTTGGATGTTTCTGAGTTTAAACATTACCGTATTAATCATTCTGTGTTATTTGCTGATAAGAAAAATCACATCAATGGAATTGAAAACTTTTGGAATCAGGTTAAGAGGCACATGCGAAAACTTAATGGTGTTCCTAGGAAAAATTTTGGGTTATTTCTTAAGGAATGTGAATGGCGTTTTAATAACCCCAACTCAAAAACTTAGATACTCCAGTTAAAGTAAAGGGTTAAGGACAATCTTAAATAATTATCTGGGACACCCCTAGAGAAATATAATGGATTGATCGAACTACAATTAGGAATCTTGAGCGAAACGTTTACTATTCCATTTAAAATAAGTGACAATAATTTACATTACATATGTATTACGTTTGTCGTACAATTGCAATACATAAACTTCATATTTGTGTTACACACTGTATTATGTTTCTAGTTTTATAGTGCTTTAATTTTTGCTAGCTTAATTGACTTTATCGTATGCTCTTGTTAAATCTTAAAAAATAATCATTGGAATAATAGGCAGCAAAATAATATTTTACCACAGGATTTATGGTTTAACCAAACAACTAACAAGAGAATTTTTTGTCATTTTGCCAGTTAAAACCATTGTAACCCTGGTAGAAGGCAAGATATATTTAGCTTACGCGGTATCAAAAACATAAAAATAGCTACAGATAAATCAAAAAACACCACTAAAATATTATTTGACAGTCTTATTGTAAATGAATATGCTCAAACTAGTTATAGTGATTAGGGATAGATATGAAAGATTCAAAGCCATTAAAATCCGCAACAGCAGATGACAAAGTAAAAATTTCTATCAACGTGCCTAAAAATTTACTGATTAAAGTAGATGAAGATAGAAAAAAAGCTAAAATGAATAGATCTGCTTGGATATCTTTAGCCGCTATTGAAAGGATAAATAATAGAAACCAAAAATAAAAAAGGTCTTGCTCGTAACAAGACCCTTTTTAGAAAAGCTTATACGCCGCACCTATGCCGCAGAAAAAAGCTATTCACGTATTGAGATAGTACCTAAAAATTTAGGTATTGTCAATATTTCTGTGTGCATGGGTCAGGTAGAAATGTATCTAAACTGGAGACACCTATGCAGACCAAAAACGTTAAGCGTTTATTGGCAAATGATGGAATTTGCCTCGTTACTCACCCTGAAGTTGCCCTAATTTTGGGGAAATCAGAAGCTATATTTTTACAGCAGCTACACTACTGGCTTACGTCAGATAGTGAAATCGGGACTGTTTTAGAGGGAAAGCGTTGGATTTATAATTCTTATAAAGCCTGGGCTGATAATTTGAGAATTTATTCTGAATCCACAATTCGAAGAGCCATTAGCAAATTAGAAAAAATGGGAATCATTTTAACCCAGAACCTTAATAAGAAGAAATCAGATCACACAAAATGGTACACCATCAATTATGATGCGCTAAAAAACCTAATCCCGGGGTTATCTAATTCGAAACAACAGGATAGGGCAGGGGAGTCAAAGCCTAATGGGCGTCTGCTCAAAATGAGCAGCCCATCTGTTCAAAATGAACATATCATTAATAATGAAAACAAAAAAGACTTCAGAGATAAAACTTTATCTCATACGAAAATCCCTTCAAATGAAAATACACAAACAAACTTTGAGAAAGATAAGTTTAGGCAAATGGTTTTGATTTGGAACCAGATTGTTGAAGAAGGAAAAAAAACGATTGAACTGAATTCTAAGCGAATTAGTTTTTTGAAAAAAGCTTTTGAAACTAAGTTCGAGTACTGTCTTGAAAAATGGAAAGAATTCTGTAGACGAGTGGCTTCCAGTAAGTTTTTGATGGGAGAAATTAAAGCTTCCTTCAAGGCTTCCTTGGATTGGGTTCTTAAATTTGATATCTTGCAGCGCATCTTGGAAGGAGATTACGGAGTCGGGGACAGAGTTGTCTATGGAAGAACCATTCAAAATGATTCTAAGAAAATAGAAACTGAGATTCAAAATGCGCCGGAAAACCAACTTATAAAACAGTTCAGATTGGGACTTTTAAACCGGATAGGCTTAGCCAGTTATTCGAGTTGGTTTAAAGATACAAAGATTAGAATTGAAAACAAACAACTGATTGTAATCCCTGTCTCAAGCTTTGCTAAAGATTATATAAATCGCGTTTTCTTAGAGGATATCCGAAAAATTTCAATACCTGAAATAACGATAACCATAGATTCGTAGTCGTTTTTTGTGTCAGTAAAAATATACTACCGTATTCAATATAGGAAAGGATCTGTTGATGGAGTTAACTCTAGAAAGGTAAAAAACTTTGTTATGGCCATTTTCTCGTACTGACTCCTAAATTTTGGAATCAGGAGTTTTTTTGATGAAGAGAGTTGTTAAAATTTTGGTCATTTTTGTTAGGAGTGAAGATTATTATCTAAAAGTAGATAAGCTATTTAAGCATTTTTATCGTAACCGTCCAGTTAAGCAGGTTGGATTGTGATGATGCCTTATAAATGCTCACTTCATGCCCTTATAACTTTTTTTAAAATCTTATGATTTTTTTCAAAAATGGTAACTTTGAGGGTATTTAACACCCCATCAATCTGTTTTTCAGACATACTCTTCAAGACGTTGAACATTCCAGGGCAGTAATGTCGGAAGACCATTTGATCCTAAAGTGGGTATTCGCGTCAGGACAAAACGAAGATAAGCCTCCGGATTAAGCCCATTTGCCTTCGCCGTTTCAATAAGAGAATATAAAACAGCACCAGCTTCGGCTCCCTTAGGGTCTCCCATAAAAAGCCAATTTTTTCGGCCCACAGTAAAAGGGCGAATTTGTGATTCAGCAGCATTGTTATCAATAGAGATGCGTCCATCCTCAAGATACTGCAAGAGAGGCTGCCACTGATTAAGCGCATAAGTGATAGCTGCTGCAAGAGGACTTTTTGGAGGCACTTTGGGTTGCAGTTCTATCAGCCAAGCATGAAAGGCCTCTAAGATCGGCTTTGATTTTTCTTGACGCTTTTCTTTGATCTGCTTGGCATCAAATTTTTCCTCTTTCATCCAGTCTTCAGTTTCATAAAGCTTTCCAATAGCATCCAAGGCCTTTGAAGCTGCTCCCTCTTTTTTGTTCGCCAAAGTCCATACCTCAAAGAACTTGCGCCTTGCATGGGCCCAACACCCAGCAGCCGTCACACCTTCTTGCTCAACAACACAATGATACCCACTGTATCCATCTGTTTGAAGGGTACCCTTAAATCCTTGCAAATAAGTCTTTGCATGATCTCCATGTCGTGTTTCCTGGTAACTGTAGACAATTGCTGGATTAATCATAGCTCCCGTCATATAGAGCCACATATATGATTTTGTCGTATTGGATCTTTCGGGTTCATTCATAACCTGCACGGTTGTTTCATCGGCTTTGACGTAATCACTCTTGCAGATGTGACTTTGCATCAAATGAACAAGGGGACTCAACAAGGTGCCCATTTTAAGAACCCAATTGCTCAAGGTGGATCTTGGAAGAGTGACACCCATACGGTCCCAAATTTCTGATTGACGATACAAAGGTAAATGATCATCAAACTTAGCAACCGCCACATGGGCAAGCAGACCTGGCGTTGCCATACTTTTGGGAATAGGTTGGGCTGGCATAGGAGCTGTAATGACTCCTTCTTGACACTCCTTGCATGCATATTTACTCCGTAAATGACGAAGCACTTTGAGCTGTGCGGGAATCAATTCTAATTGTTCAGAGATTTCCTCGCCAATCTTTGACAAAAGGCACCCACAGGAACAAAATCTCTTATTTTCAGACAACTCATGGAGAATGTTTTCGCGGAAGAATCCTGCGGGTAAAGGTTTACGTCCTCTCTTTGTTCGCTCCTGGCGATTGTCTTCAGAGCTCTGGGGAGGCAAGACTCCTTTAACAACCTGATCGAGGACTTTCTCAGATGTCATATCAGTCGGACACTCTGCCTCTAACTCTTCTATAGTATTATCCTCTATCTCCTCGCTACCAACTGCTTCATCAAAGATTTGAATCAAAGGCTCAAGAGGGGAGTCCTGGTCTTTACCCTTTGCTTTCTTTCTTTTTTCGGATGATTTGCCATAAAGCTTTTGCATCAGCAACGCTTTATCCGTTAACAAAAGAGCTTTTTCACTTGTTAACAGAGCTTCTCTCTCAAAGGAAGCCAGCATGGCCCGATGGGATTGAATCAGCATCTCTAACAAGTATTCAGGGGTAGCATCCTTTGGGATGGGAGCCATGAAAGGGTATCTTTTAATAAGTTCGGCTGGGATTTTAAGAGAGGAGTCCACGATAAAAGTCTTTGCTTTATTCTTGTAGACAACCCTACCACAGAACCTACAGAAAAGCCAGTTTTTATGCGGGTTCAAAGCCTGTTTTGCTCTTAAAATGTTATCGTATAAGCCGGGGATTTTAAGGGTTTAAGAGCACTGTAGTCCAATCCATCTAACAGCCACCGTAGCTGTTGTTTGGTGATCACGAGAGGGATCGTTGCCGTCAGATTGATTTTAAAACACCCACGATCCAAACGCTTGTAGAGCAAGCAATACCCATTACTTTCTTTAACCAATATTTTTATCTTATCTTTGGCACGGTTGATAAAAACAAAGGCTGAAGAGGAAAGGCTTGCTGTTTGAGAACAGTCTGAGATTAACATGGAAAGGCCGTCAATGGACTTTCTCATATCGACCCAATGGGTGCAGACAAAAATCGAATCCAAAATATCAATCATCGCTCCTCACACAAGTGATGTGAGAATAGATATCACTGATCGTAAGCTAGCCGGATCAAACCCAACGGGAATGGTCAACCGAAACTCCCTCATCTCAAGACAAAGATCGGGGCTTACAGGTGGCATTCTGTCTGGATTTGGAGAAGGATTCATCCGCAATGGTGTCGATTCACTATTATCAAAATGCTCATCGGCTTCCTTATCACAAGTCACATGAACCGGTTGAAATAAAGAGCGCCGTCCCTCAAAGAGTTTATGCCCCTCAGTTTCGCTCAAGGGTGCCGCTGACTTTGTCGCGGGGTTGAGGCGGTAAAACCAATTTTTGAAAGTTGAATATTGAAGCCCGTGTTGTTTGCAAAATTTAGGTTTTGAAAGAGAACTGTTCTGAAAAGCCAGAACATGCTTTTGCCAAAAAATCTGTTTCTTGCTGAAGTTCGCTGAGAGGGGCATCCTGCTTCCTTATCCTTGTCAATGATTCCTTCAAAAAACATCGCACAAATTTAAAAATTACAATAGATGTACTTCCCTGGACGCTTGCTTTTTATCCAGTTTGTTATTGGGTTAGAATAGACACCTTAATTAGGAACTTTTTAGTTTTTGGGTATATTAAAGACTCATGCAACACGGCTTTATTCAACAACTCTTAAGGGTTGTTTTCAAGGTGTCAGAGAGCTCTCTTCCTTTTTAAAGCCGAATGCAACAAAGCAGAGAAAGTTTTGGAGGAAGCCAACCAATCTTTGCTTTGCTGCAAAAGAAGACTCACAAACCCCTGAATCCAAAGGAAGTCTCTTCTTTTTTTCCTTTATCGTCAACACAAATTTATCTTTGTGGGTTTCACTTTATTCTTTGGATTTTTGCTTTTGGATTATTATGGCCTTAAAGCTTAGAAAAAAAAGAAGACATACTGTCATTGCAAAGGATACAAGACGATGACTTTGTTCCAAAATCAAGACACGAGCCATTTGTTAAATCACACCTTGTTCCTTTTCTTATCGTTTTCTCATGAGCTTCTTAAAATTCCCATAGATACCTTTTTAAATTTTATTTAGGGTATCTAAAAAATAATGGGGGATCGGGGCCTTAAGGCTGACATTCATCCCGTCAAAGTTAGAAGGAGTTTTAATGGCAGATATTCAAATTAGCAATCAAAAAAAGTCAGTAGCACAAAAAGCTCTTTGGAGAGATCCTGCCTATCGTGAAAAAATGATAGCTCTTAATAGAGCCCGGTGGAAGAATCCGGAGTTCAGGGAGAAAATGGCTCAGTGCAATAGGGGAGGGTGCCTTTGATTTTAGGGAATTAAGACACTTCTATAGGGAGTTACCGTCAGAGACAAAAAAACAAATCACACAAAATGCATTAGCGTTGGATCCGGATGTAGAGGCTGTTCTTGATAAGATAGGACGCAAGAAAAGATCGCCGAAAGATAGCAAAGAGGTAGAGGTGATGGATCGTCTTGAAACTGTTATGAAAAATGCTTTATTTGAGATGAAAAGCCTTGTTGATCATGACTGAACTCAAAAAACAGATTTTGTCCAAATGGCTACTGTTTTTTTAGAAGGACTTATTTCTACCGCTGCTGATCTTGCTGAGTTTTCTTATCCTGGCGCCGGGGCTTATTTATACTCTGAGATCGAGGCATCTTCTAAAGCAGAGGGTCACAGCACTATTGAAGATATCACTACACAAAAAAGATCTGTTCATGATTTCGTTTCTGATTCTGATTCTGATTGTGATCTGTCCCTTGATGATGTGGAAATAGCCCTGAATCATTTGGGACAAACCCTTTCCAACACTCTTTTTAAAGAGTTATCTGAGCTGCCAAAACCGTTTCAAAACCAAGAAATGGTATTAAGAGGCGTTGAGGTTTTGTTGGTGAATCTCCTTTATAAAAACCTTGACGATTCTCACCTCGTTTTGGATCAGTTCTGTGACCATGTCCATGGCGCTCTTACCCATTTAAGTTATCAAAACAATCTTATAGAAAAAGGAAAAACAGAAACCACTCATTAAGACAAAATTGAAGATTGGGTTTTCCTCTCATTTGCCTTGAGTGACATTTTTGTGGAAGTTTGTCTCCCCATATCTTGATCTCTCGGCAAAAGCGATTTATAAAAAGGCGGTCAGCCCCTAGCTTTCTCTCGTTCGTTTGCGGTCAAGATAAGAATATAATTTTATAAAACTACCTTACCTTTCTCCTTCTTCATAGATAGGGTAACTGGCACACTGTTGCAGCCAAGAGATACGCCCTTCAGCTTTGTATTTTTTCTTAAGAGCAAATTTGATTTTACCTTTCATGTTTTGACCCATGTCTTGAAACTCTTCTTCATCCCAGTCAATCATCTCTAGGTCTTTCTTGTATTTTTCTTGATAAGTTGCAAGGAGCATCCGAGCATTTTCAGCGACAAAACTTTTTTCTGAGAACTCAACCAGCGAATGACACTCTTTGCAAATTGGATAGGGGTTGGTACTTTTTGGCTCCAGTCCACAATAAGTGCAAAAATTATTTTCTTTATAAAGAGCTTCTTTACATTGAGGGGAGCAAAAAAACTGATCTTCTCTTTTTTTCTCAATTTCTTTTTCACAATAAAAACATTTTCTTTTTCTATATTTTTGCACAATTAGATTCCACTATAAAAATTTCAAATCATCCTAACGAGAATTCTTATAAATGCAAGTTATTTTCTAAATCCATGAGGAAATTTCATTTTTCCTTTGAAAAACCACTATTTTTAGTGCTTGGAGTGAATTTACCCTCAATCAACATCGGAACTTTAGCGCGTAGAGTCTGCTTAAAGAAGGGAGTTTTAACCCTTACAATGACTGCTCAGAAGGATTCATTTAAAAAGCAAACAAAAGCTTTTTTATAAGAATTTTCGATAAAACCTAACCCTTGCTTTGATTCATAAAAGTTTAATTTCATAAACTAAGATCAAAAAATAAGTTGCCGACCCTGACCTGATTATGAAAGGATGTGCCTATATTTTAAGCAAACAGGTTAACCTTTTGTTAAACATTTCCTTTGGCGAAGAGAAAAGAGAGTTATCCAAAGAGTTATCAACACCTTTTGTGAATTTAAGGAATCAGTATGAATCATGAAATAAAATTAATTGGTAAACAATCCGTAAATAAATCTTTACAAGACAAGCCTTTATCAGACCAGGCAGAGGAGGGTACGTTTTCATCAAAAGAATCCTTAACAAAAGATCCTTTTCAAAAGAGAAAAAAAAGCCATAAACCTCAAACGCCTGAACAACAGGCAAAAAGAGAAATCTTTAAAAAAACTTTGTCTTGGTTATGTAAAACCTTTCCAGATTGTTTTAACTTATCTAATCCAAAACCTCTTAAAAAGCGGATAGAGGCTGACATTTTTATTCACCTTTCTGAAAACAAGATAGAGATCTCCAAGCGGTCGATTCGAAACGTCCTTGCCTTTTATGTTCGCCAAAACAAATATCACAAGGCTTTGTTAGAAAATCAGTATCGTTTTAACCTGGAAGGAAACCCGTGTGAAGAGATAAGTTTAGCTGATAGAGAATACGCTAAGGCTATCTTGGAGATGAGAGAAAAAACAAAGGCCATGCAGCATAAAAATAAGAATAAAGAGACCGTCAGTGAAAATAACTCAGGAGATAAAGAGCAAATTGAGGGAAAATTATGAGCGGCTAGCTTTCTTAGAAGCTATTAATGCTTTTTACCAGATAAAAGGGTTAGTGACGGAAAACTCAGGCAAGAAAAATTCCTATCATGCAGAAGAAGCCCTTTACCAGCTGCATCAGCTTTTTCTCACCCTTCTTCAAGAGGATCATATAACCAAAGGTTCAGAGGTGAGAAAAATCCAGAGACTTATCAATATTATTGAAGAAGATATGAGTAGGGTTGCCAGCAATACGGGCATTATTCTTGATACAGTTCATAAAGTCAGAGATTTTTTTACAAACTCAGAGGGGGAAAAAACTTTTTAAAGGCAAACAAAAACCTTACTCCTTAAAGCACATCGGTGTAGGCTTGATTTGCCTAGTTATGTTGTAGAGGCTCTTGGTATTTCTGTGGAAGATTTAGAGCAATATGAATAGGACCGTAAACCCATTGTAATAGGAGGACTTATCAAATTTGCCAATCTTTACCAAGTTTATCCCAGTTATTTTCTAGGGGGTGGGGATGCAGTTCATTGAAAAAGAAGAGGGCAGGGGACCCGTGATTGGGTTTTTGAGAATCCGTTCCTTCTTGTTTCTTGCTTTACTCTAATTTTTAGGTATATTGAAAAAGAAAACTATTCATTTTTAAAGGCAAAAGGATTTATTTATGGCAACAGGAAAAACAGAGCTTGTAAATTTTGTGGCAAGCGAAACAAAATTTACAAAAGTTGATTCACAAAAAGCTGTTGAGGCTGTTTTAGAGGGGATTAAAGATGCTCTTAAAAAAGGAGAAGAAGTTAGACTGATTGGCTTTGGGACCTTCGCTATTACCAAAAGTGCAGCTAGGGATGGCCGTAATCCAAGAACAGGGGAGACGATTAAAATAAAAGCATCTAATAGACCAGTCTTCAGGGCTGGAAAAGAACTTAAAGAAGCCGTTAATAAGATTTAATTTATTAGAATTTGAAAGGAAAAGAGCTGACGATGAGACGAAAAAGAAGACATCTGCGCACTATTCAGCCTCTCTCCTTTCAAAAACCCTCTTTTCTTAAAAATCCTTTTCTTTGGATTGGTCTGATTGTTGCTGTTTCTTTAACTGTTGGAATATTTATTTGTTGATACCACGCTGAATGTTTTCAGAAATCTATCGATTGTTATGTCGAAAACAAGGGTTAAGGCGCAAAGTCAGAGTGTTATGGTTACGAAAAAAAAGAAAATAAGTTAAAAATGAAGAAGTAACCTACTTTTTCTCTGAAGCATCTTTGGTTTATGGGGGGACACCGAGATCCAAGACCCCTCTCTGATTCTGCCCCTTCTATGAGATGTGTCAACTCGTTACAAAAAAATTATTTTTCAAAAAAAATACATTTTCTATTTTTTCGCATAATATTATTGAATTAATATTTTGCGTATGATGCTGAATTGTTAATTATTCGCAAGATTTAAAGACTAAAAATATGACTGCTGGTTTTTTTGTTGGCCGGAAAGAAGAAATCCAAAAGTTAGATTTTCTTTTGGCTAAAAAACAAGCAAGCCTTGTTGTAATTAGAGGAAGAAGGCGTATCGGTAAAAGTCGTTTGGTTGAAGAATTTTCGAAAAAAAAGCAGTTTCTTCGGTTTTTAGGGATTCCACCAACAGAAGCCATTACCGCTCAAACGCAGCGGGAGATATTTGCCAAGCAAATAACAGATCAATTAGGATTACCGGGACGCTGCTACTGACTGGAGTGATCTTTTTACACTTCTTGCAAGACAAACTCAAAAAGACCAGGTTGTTATCCTTTTGGATGAAATTTCCTGGATGGGATCGAAAGATCCAACTTTTCTCGGAAAACTTAAAAATGCTTGGGACTTAGAATTTCATAAAAATCCTCATCTTATCCTCATTCTCTGCGGGTCTGTTTCCACATGGATAGAGCAAAATATTATCAGCAGTACAGGTTTTTTTGGCAGAATCTCTCTCGATTTAACTCTTGAAGAGCTTCCTTTGCAAGACTGTTCAGAGTTTCTTGAAAAACAGGGATTTAGGGGTTCTGTTTACGAAAAGTTCAAGATTCTATCTGTAACGGGAGGGGTTCCTTGGTACCTTGAACAGATTCATCCTAAAGTGAACAGCGATGAAAACATAAAAAACCTTTGTTTTCGAAAAGATGGTATTTTGGCCAACGAGTTTGATCTGATTTTTCATGATCTTTTTTCAAGGCGAAGTCATCTTTACAAATCTATTGTTGAAATCCTTGCAGATGGACCTTTAGAGTTTGGTGAAATTTGTAAAAAACTTGATTATGCCAATAGCGGGGTTCTAACCCAGTACTTAGAGGATCTTGCTAAAGCCGGTTTTCTTAGCCGAGACTATACATGGCTTTTGAAATCAGGAAAAGCCTCTAAGCTGAGTCATTTCCGCTTACATGATAATTATTTACGTTTTTATCTCAAATATGTCGTGCCTTACAAAAATAAAATTATGGCAAATGCTTTTCAAGACATCTCTTTATCGTCTCTTTCTCATTGGGATACAGTAATGGGGTTGCAATTTGAAAATTTGGTTTTAAAAAATCGCCAGATCATTCATCAAAACCTTCATTTAAGACCTCAGGACATTGTGGCTTCCAATCCATTTTTCCAAAAAAAGACACAGCGGCAAAGAGGATGTCAAATAGACTATCTGATTCAAACGCGGTTCAATACCCTTTTTGCCTGTGAAATTAAATTTTCCAAATCTCCAATTCAATCAACAATCATCCAGGAGATAAAAGAAAAAATGGAAAGGTTAATTCTGCCCAAAGAGTTTTCCTGCTTTCCCGTTCTTATTCATGTCAACGGGGTCCAATAAGAAGTCACAGACAGTGGATTTTTTACGGAGATTATTGATTTCAGTACATTTCTTTAGACTCGATACACGAGTCTCTCCTCTTAAGCTTTTCAGGCCCAAAGGAGAGGTAATAAATTCTAAATGGGAATCATCTTCAATCCTATGATTACCAAATCTTTACGGCGCCTTCTTATTCGAAAAATATCTTAAAGTATTTGCCGAAAAATCCAAAGTCTTACCTCATAGATAAGGAGCTTGTGTGTTATTGAATGTGCATACCATCCCCAGACGTTCTTGTGGTGCATACCTCTTTTAGGGTTTTATTTGAAACATTTTGTGTTACCGCAATAAGATTTCACCGAGTCTTTGATAATGCGCAATTGTACCTCTTGCGAACACACGCAGGAACTGAAATTGATCTTATTACCCAAAAAGATAATCTACTTTTCCTAATTGACAGAATTCAAAGCAAAGACCAATCTAAGGCGAAACGATGCAAGGGGTATTTTCCCATTTATGAAAGGTTATCCACATTTAAAAAATACAAAAAGGGGTTATCGTTCAGGGCGGATTTGAAATCATTTCTCTTTCGGATCACGTTATTGGTATTCCCTGGAATTGTTATTTTAAAAACCCTATCCATCAGAAGAGGGGTCGGATTCAGTTGTAAGAATAAAATTTTCACCTATCACGAAAAGGTTTTTTAAGGTAGGTTTCTCCATGAGTTTTATGGCTTAAGGAATTTAAAGAATGTCTTTTTTCTCTTCTTTGAAAAGGGAACAAAAAGAAGCGATTGGTCTCCTGCAAATAGGTACACTCTTAGAGTACTTTGATCTGATGCTCTATGTGCATATGGCTGTTCTACTTAATGAGTTATTTTTTCCCAAAACAGAACCTCATACTGCCGCCCTTCTAACAGCCTTAACTTTCTGTTCGACGTTTGTTCTGAGGCCCTTTGGTGCTCTGATCTTTGGTCATATAGGGGATACTTTTGGCCGAAAGCCAACGGTTGTCATCACAACAAGTATGATGGCTATGTCTTGTGTCCTGATGGCAAATCTTCCCACTTATGCTGAGATCGGAATTTCGGCAGCTTGGATTGTTATTTTATGTAGGATTTTACAAGGGTTATCCTCTATGGGGGAAATTGCAGGCGCTCAAATTTACGTAACAGAAATAACAAAACCTCCTCTTCAATATCCCGTTGTTTCTTTTCTCAATGTGATGCCTGATATAGGAGGTATGTTGGCTCTCAGTGTCGCTTCTCTTGTCATTACAATGGGATTGAACTGGCGGATTGCTTTTTGGGTTGGGGCGGTTATTGCGGTTGTAGGTTCTGTTGCTCGAACACGCTTGAGAGAAACGCCCCAATTTCTGGATATGAAAAAGCAGAACGCAAAAAAAACTAAAGAAGAAAGAGAAACCGATCTCAAAAAATCAGCAAAACTTTCTCGATTCGATAAATTTATTAAAAACAAAAAAATCAATAAGAAAACCTTATTAGCTTATTTTTTTGTTCAGTGTGGATGGCCTATCTGTTTTTATGTAGCTTTTATTTACATGAATCCAACATTGAAAGCGGTGCATGGATATTCTTCAGAAGATATTATTTTTCATAATTTTTTCTTGTCTATTGTTGGGTTATTTGCGAGCATTCTGTGGGCTATGCTGAGTTTTAAGATTTATCCTTTAAAACTACTGACCTTAAAAGCGATCGTCTTTGGAGGATTCTCTATTCTTTTGCCTATGCTTATTCTTAAGGCTCCCAGCTCTTACTTTATATTCATGCTTCAGTCTCTAATCTTAATTTTCCCTTTAGACAATATGCCTGCCATGGCGATATTTGTAAAAAACTTTCACATCTCTAAACGATTCACGATGGTTGTTTTTGGGTTCGCTTTAGCCCATGCCCTAATGTACGTTAGTACATCTTTTGGCTTGGTTTATCTCACAGAATTTTTTGGTCACTACGGCTTATGGGTTATTATGTTGCCTGTGACAAGTGCTTTTTTGTGGGGCGTTCATCATTTTAAGAATCTTGAGAGAGCATCCGGGGTCTCTTCCTTCTTTTCCGGTACAGCTAGAAATGACGGGTGTAATAGGGCGCTGAAAAATGAATTTGAAACTACCATTTTTTTCTTTTGAATATTCTATAGATAAGATATAGTCATTTTACAATTATTCACTATTTACCAATCTATTTCTACGTATACCGTCAATTTTAATAAAATGAAAAAAAACACAAAATTACAATCGGGACCTCAGTCTCTTCATCATGATAAAAAGGCAAAGCTTTTCTTTTATTTACTCTTGCTTCTGTTAGTTATTATTTT
>JAIEPD010000061.1 GCA_019749935.1 Alphaproteobacteria bacterium | reverse complement strand
TATAACCACACAATTCTTTAAAAATCAGGCTATCTCTATCACTTAACTTTTTTAAAAAAAGACAGTTGCTGTGGTTGGGGCCACAGGAAAACTATACTTTTTTATTAAACACATGCCAGTTTTCCTATGACAATCGAAGCGCGATCATAGGATCCATCCAGCCTCTTATCAGTTTTTAATCTCGAATTCGCGTTTATAGAAAACTTGTGAAGTCGTCTTGCAGGCAGAGATGGGCAAAAAGCTATGGTAAATACACTAGATCGGCATGTTAATAGATTGATTGGTCAATATTACTCTACTAAGATTGATCTTGATGATATTTTTCAAATTATTATTGGAGCTTTAGCGAGAACCTACCTTACAAAAGCAGAAGGCACTACTGATTTAAGGCATAAAAAGCATTATAGATACCGCTATTTAATTTCATCAGTTGGAGATACTCTACCCAGAGCAAGGACACTAGTGCAGCAAGCATGGGAAGAGGATGTAAAAGGAAATGCAGCAAGAAAACATATAGCGCAAGTGGGGGCTGCAAACTTGCAATTTAATGCAGCAGTTACTCTTTCAGCTTGATAAGATTCTCAGGTAATGGGTAGTCAGTTGGCCTCGATTGAACTAAAGCTGGGTGACTGCTAATATTGTTATACCAGCTGGCAAGCTGCTGGCGATGTTCTTGCCAATCGCACACCTTGCGTAGATCAAGATAGGCAATTGCTGTTGCGATACTGATGGTTCCCATATCTAAACGATCGTTCAATTTTTCCTGATTCAAGACATCAAGGCTGCGGTTAATGGCATTTAGCTGGCGATTAAGCCAATCTTTACATTGCAGCTGACTGGGTCTGAAATGCGTCTCATAACGCGTTAAAACGCCGGCATCCATAATGCCATCGGCAAGGGCTTGTTGACGTAAATTACACCATTTGTTTTCCAGCAATTCATCCATTCCAGCTTGTTCAATCAAATACTCACAAATGACGGGTGAATCATAAAGCGCTTCACCATTAGGTGTTATGAGAACAGGAATCTTATTCAAAGGGTTCAGTTTTGAAAGCTCTGGATCTGCTTCCCAGGGATGATAGGGAACTTTTATTATACTGGTGTTTAAACCAGTTGCAATGGCAACGGCCCATACTTTTGCGCCAAAAGGAGACGTTGGCCAGGTGTAAAGCTGCATTTGAATGATACCTTGTTTATCAAAAATCTCTTTTCAGCCTATCATGCCTGAAAAAGACTTTCAAAGTAGGTAAACGATTAATCTAAAATTAATATTTTTATTTTAAAGTATGGATTTTTTCCATCAAAAAATTTACTTTAACCCTAATCGTTACAATATGTATCGGCCTGTTTATACAAGAAGCATGCGCAAGTTCTGGAACAATAGCACGACAAAATGCAAGGAGAGGCGCTGGTCATACTAATTTAGCAGGTGATCCTGACATTGGGAAAGCTATAGTAGGTCTTGGAAAAAGCATAGACAAAGCTTTTGCGAGTAAAGAGCCTGCAACGCCATCTGACCCAATGTGCGGTAACTCAGACTGCAACGCCTCAAAAGTTAGTAAGGGGTCAAATGGCTTACCCACAACCCAAACACTTAATTGTGCTAACGCTAAATGCAATAAAAATTTCAGAAAGAAGTTTAAGGCAACGTTTTGTGAGCTATATATGAGTGATCCAACTGTTGTCAAGGTGTATGAGAGCGACAGTATGACGAGTGAACTTGCTCTTGAGATTGCCGAAAGAATTATCGAGGATGGTAAGTCTGTTGATTTTTTGAAAGATGATAGCGGTAAAGTTGTTACCGATCCTAATCAACGTGTAAGACGTGTGGCATCGGAGCTAAGAGATTATGCAGAAGCCGGCAAAGTGGGTGGTATCAGTTGTTTAAAATGGTTTAAGGATCAAACAATTTACCCATTTTATGACATGGAGCAAATAAAAGCTGGTGATATCCCAGCTTTAGTAAAAACACTTACTATTTGCGATGACATTGCCGCAAATCTTGGATGATTCTTAGAGTTTAAAGGGCTCAAAAAAGAGTTACTCTTTGATTGAGCCCTTTAAAAGCTAGCTTTCTAGAACTTCCATTAACTCGCGCCATTCGCGGGGGCTCATGCCACTAGAGGCTTGATCAATTTCCTGTCCTTTTAATTTTGCCTTAATAACCTGCGTGGCTTTGGCGGACAAACTCGTGCCACCCATGCGGTAATCCATAAAGGCTTGGTGCGTAAAAGGAAGCCATAGTTTTAAAATATCGAGCATAACGTCTGCATAAACGCGGATTTCATACTGTGCGTGAGAATCTGCACGAAGGCTTAGGAAATGCATCAGATTATGAAGATCAATTTTCCAGTACCATTGGGTATAAAAATTAACAGGCAAATTCATTCTAGCTAGTTCTCGCGCAAGGCCGGAACGATCAGGATCTTGGTTATCTAAGTTCAGCATATACTCATAATGATCATAAGAACGAATCGCATCATCTTTGAGGAGCTGTAAAACCTTTTGAGCGTGCTCACCTGTTAAAACATCTGCACGCCCCTGACGATTGTTTGTCGACTGCGCGGCTAAGTTCTCAGGTGCTGGAATGTAAAACTCCTTATCCAAAACAGAATATCGCCCTGAATATTCATTCACGTTAGCGGTGCGGTGACGAATCCATTGGCGAGCTACAAACATAGGTAATTTAATATGAAATTTTATCTCGCACATTTCAAACGGTGTTGAATGACGATGGCGCATTAAGTAATTAATAAGCCCTTGGTCTTCGCTAATCTTTTTGGTGCCTTTACCATAGGAAACACGGGCAGCTTGAACAACAGCGCTGTCATCGCCCATATAATCAATAACCCTAACAAAGCCATGATCCAATACAGGAAAAGCTTTGTACAAAACTTCTTCTAAGGCGGGAACTGTCGCCCTTCGCGTGGGGTAAGTGGTTGCTTGAAGTTGTTCAATTTCTTGTTGCTGTTCAGGGGATAATAAAGACACTTAATAAAACCTCAATATTAAAAAAAGAAGCCAAAGAGATAAAAAACTCGTTTGATCATCATAGTTTTTTTAAAAGGCAACGTCTATTGGAAAGAAGAGAGCGTACTTTCGTGAAATAGTAACTCAATGAACAAAAGCACTGATTGTTTTTCTGACGTAACACAAAAATTCCGTCTTCAAATTCCGGGTACTTGTGTGCTAATTGTGTATAGTCTCTTAAAATACCATCTCGGGTAGATCTGCCTATGCTCTCTGTTATCATTTTAGCTGCTGGTCAAAGCAAACGTATGAATTCAAAGGTGCCAAAGGTACTTCATCCCCTTGGTGGATTGCCGATGATTCAGCATGTGCTTAAATCCGTACAAAAGGTTAATCCTCATCAAATTATTATCGTGACTTCGTCCGCGATGGCTCTTGAGTTTAAGGCTTATAAAACAGTGATCCAAGAAATTCCTAAAGGAACAGGACATGCGGTTCAGCTAGCTTTAGAGTCATTAGATGAAAAAACAACCGAGGTGATGATTTTATGTGGAGATACGCCTTTAATTCATTCTCAAACGTTGCAAACCTTAAACGATAGCGAGGCTGATCTTGCCCTTGTTGCCATGAGGCTTCAAAGTCAACATCATGCTTATGGTCTTGTCCTGCAAGATATCAAAGAAAAACCTAAGCAAATTATAGAGTTTAAAGATGCATCGACAACGCAAAGGCAAATCCGGTGTGGGAACGCAGGCGTTTACAAAATAAAGAAATCGTTACTAAAAGAGCTTTTGCCCTTTTTAAACAATAACAATGTGGCGTGCGAGTATTATTTAACCGATTTGGTAGGGTTTGCTTATGACAAGGGTTATAATACGCATATGATTGAGGCCGAAGAAGAAGAGTTTCAAGGTATCAATAACCGCATAGAGCTAGCCAAAGCAGAAGCAATCCTTCAAAATCGTTGGCGTCATGAGAAAATGATGGCAGGTGTTACATTGGTGCAGCCTGAAACCATTTTCTTTTCACACGATACAGAGGTTGGTAAAGATTCACGTATTGGTCCGTTTGTAACTTTTGGTGAAAAGGTCTGTCTTCAAGAGGATGTGACTATTTTTCCCTATTGTCATATTGAACACTCCACAATCGAAGATGGTGTTTCTGTTGGGCCCTTCGCACATTTGCGGGGAAACACTCTTTTACAAAAAGGTTCCAGCATTGGTAATTTTGTAGAGGTCAAGGGATCAAAAATAGGTAGGAAATCTAAAGCTAAGCATTTGTCCTATATAGGGGACGCTGAAGTTGGTGAAAAGGTTAACATTGGAGCTGGCGCAATTACATGCAATTATGACGGCTTTAGAAAGTCTAAAACCGTCATAAAAGATGGATCTATGATTGGCGCAAACACTTCACTTGTTGCACCTATCACAATTGGCGAAGGAGCCATTGTTGCAGCCGGTAGTACAGTGACCGAATCAGTTCCAGAGAATGCGCTGGTTGTCGCACGTTCTGCTCAAACGACTAAATCTGATTGGGCCACACGATTCCGTGCAAAACATCAAAAATGACTTTCAATTTACACTGGGTTTAGATTAAGTACGAATGGTCTGGTTGAGTCAGAACCGCTGCTTGATTTTAGTTTTGTCCGTGCCTTTTCTTTGGCTTCACTTACAATTTGAAAGCGTTTTAATTGAGCATCATGTGCGTCTGCTCTTTCTTGGAGGGAGGTTCGTACTGAAATAGCGCTTGCGCCACCAACAGCTAAGATTGGTCCTACTGTTAATTCCCCCAAAAGTGTTAAAACGGCTCCTGTTACTGCTGCTGTAGGCCCAACGAGTGATAACATTCTGCTCATAACGCGATCCGCTTTTGAAGCACACCCTATATAGCTTTGATAGGCTTGGCTCATGCCAAAAAATTCATCACTTAATCTATCAACTTCTTCGGGTGTTAAGTCAGCAGACTCAGCAATTTTTCTTGTTTGAATTTTAATTGCTTTTTCTATCTCTGCTCCTTCCGCACGTGAATCTTCCAAAAGAATCTTTCCTAATTCATTTATGAAAACACCAAAACCTGCCAGTGCAACGCCTGCTTGTGCACGGTGATCAGATAATTCTGGATAGACGGCAACTAATGTTCCTCCAGCTGCGGAAATAGGGATTCCAATAATTGAAAGGGCATTTCCAGTAATACGTTCTCCCCACGTAACGAAACGACGCCATCCGCTAACGGGTTGTTGATTAAAGTCTTTTAATGAAGAAGGAGTCTGAAGGGCTGTCACTGGTTCAGCAATGATCTTGGATGTTGTTGGACGTAATGATGAGTCCCTTTCAGCAACTGTATCAGCTAAAGCAAAGGGTTCAGTAACAGGGCGCAGTCCTATTGAATTGGATTGAGAGCCTTTCCTCTCTAATCCTGATTCCAGATCAGCGTCAAGGCCGCTTGCTTGAGTATTTATTGTGAAAGATAAATATAATGCAATGAGTAATAATGATTTAATTGTTTTCATAATTTACCAATATAAATAAATGTTGTTATGTTATTTATTTATATTTAATTTATTAACGAATTATTAAAGTGCGGTATTTTTTGAATAATAAATTTTAAATTATAGATTTCAAAGTTCTTATGCTTGTATTCGAAATTAAATTATTAAAAATATAAATTGATTTCTGATTTTGTTATTATTTTTTATTTTTTCTTCTCTTTGTGTTCTTGTTCTTAACGCTTTGCTCGGCCTTTTTCACAGTTTCATTCAATTCCAACTGTTCTTCATAGGCATCAGCCTTCTTTTTGAAGGACTCTCCAACTGTAAAAGTTGTAGCTCCAGTGATAGCCAAAACAGGGCCTATTTTCAAATCGCCCGTGAACATTAGTATTAGTCCACTTGTCGCAACTGCAGGTCCAGCCACCCACATACTTTTGCCTAATAAGCGGCTCGCTTGTGAGGTGCATCCCAAATATGACTGATATCTATCGTTCATTCCAAAAAATTCGTTACTTAATTTTTTGATCTTCTTAGGCGATAAATCATTTTCGGTAATATCTTTTGCGTGTGTTCGCATTCTAAATAAAATAGTAGCGGCTTCTTTTCGTGATCGTTCTAAAAGAAGACTTCCAGCCTTATCCATCATCATTCCTAAAGCTGCAAGTCCAAAACCAACTTTCCCCAGCAATTGCGATAAATCGGGGTATGCATATACAAGTATCGCTCCCGCTGATGCAACGGGTATTCCGGCAGTTGAAAGCAAATCTCCATAAATTTTTTCTCCCCATGCCATCTGATGGGAAGTAAATATGTTTATTTGAGTTGGCTCTTCTTCCTTAATAAAAGATGCAGCTTTCTCTAAAATCTTAGGTTTAGATGCTGTTGGCTGTGGGAAGGAATGGGGAAAATCACCCTCTAGCAATACGTCAGCTTTTTTTATAGTCATTTGAATGTTTTTATGTTCGGGGTCACTGTCTTGAGAAATCCCTCTTTCAAGATCAATAAACTCTTCTTTGGCTAGGGTTTTTGTTTTGGGTTGAGAAGTTGAATGCACTGAGTTTGCCTCTGAGAGATTATCAACATCCCACTTGACCTCCTCAAGGTTTTGTCCTCTTTCAAGTCCCCCAACACCACAAAAAATTTTATCTAATGATAACCATTCTAAGGTGCCCCAATCTGAAGCATGAGAATTTTTTATCAAAGATAGAGAGAGGATAATTAAAATTAAAAAGCGATTTATAGTAAAATTAAACACATATAAAGTGATTTATATTTTATATATGTTTAATTTGTTAATATTTGGTATACATTTGTTTTTTCAGACGTATTTATTATTTTTTGCTGAGAATTTTTCCCCATAACGGAGATTTTATTTGTGAAAGAAATTCTTGATGTCTAGATTTTTCCACTTCACTGACTTCAAAAACACGAACAGGGTGTGTTGTTTTGGTCTCTTCAATTTCAATAACGGTCACTTCTTGAGTTTCGATCAATTCCAAAGATCGTTGTCTGCCACCTAAGAGCTCTAAATAGACTTGGGCTAAAAGCTCTGAGTCAAGAAGCGCTCCGTGTTTGTCACGTTTTGATAAATCAACGTTAAATCTTTTGCATAAAGCATCCAAGCTAGCAGGAGAGCCTGGGAATTTTTGACGTGCCATATAAAGGGTATCAATAGCCCTTGATTTAGGTAGAACTGGTAAATTAACACGTCCTAATTCAGCATTTAAAAACGCCATATCAAAATCAGCATTATGGATAACCAATGGATCATCTCCAATGAAGCTTAAAAAATCATGAACAATCTTTTCAAAAATCGGATGAGGTTTTAAAAATTCAGTTGTCAAGCCAGTAATTTTTGTCGAAATTTCAGGTACATCACGTTCTGGGTTTATATAGGCGTGAAAAAACTTTCCGGTAGGAAGGTGATTAAAAAGCTCAATGCAGCCAATTTCAATAATGCGATGCCCTTGAGCTGGGCTTAAACCGGTTGTTTCTGTGTCCAGAATAATTTCGCGCATGACTTTCTTATGTTAAGATTGAACTTTCCTTTTGTACCTTTTTATTGTTTACATTTCAATGAAATCCCTTTGCCTACATAGTCAAGGCATATATAATCAAATTTAATTTCTTTTTATATATGTAGGTCCTTATGCAGATTTCCTTTCAAAAGACTCTTGGAGAATCCAGCGGTACTTTGATACTTGGTGTTTTTGAAGAAAAAGCCTTAACTAGATCAGCGCAGATTATTGATTCGCAAATTCAAGGCACACTTAAAAAGGCGATTGAAAGAAGCTCGTTTACCGGGAAAAAAGACGAAATGATTTCAATTGTAGCACCGCATGGCATTCAAAATAGCCAGATTATGCTGGTGGGTCTTGGAAATCCGAAAGGATTATCTCCGCTTGATTTTCAGCAATTAGGTGGCAACCTTATGGCGGCACTTTGCAAAAGTAAAGATGCTCAAGTGATTGTGGATATTATGGATGATAAAATAAGACAATTGCCAGAGATGATTGCACATGTTGCAGCTGGGATGAATCTTCGCTCTTGGAAATTTGATAAATATAAAACCAAGAAAAAAGAAGAATCATCTTTGAAAGAATTAGTTTTTATCACGCCAGAGCCAATAGTTTCAGAAAAAGTTTTTGAACCTTTAAAGCACATTGCCGAAGGAGTGGCATTAACGCGTCATGTGGTCTCTGAGCCACCAAATATCCTTTATCCTGAATCGATGGCAGAAATCGCCTCTGAACTTAAGCGTCTTAAAGTGAGTGTTGAAGTTCTTGATGAAAAGCAAATGAAAAAACTTGGAATGGGCGCGCTTTTAGGTGTAGGTCAGGGAAGCATCAGGGAATCAAAACTAATTGTCCTGGAATGGATGCATGGTCCAAAGGGCGAGCCGCCTGTTGCTTTTATTGGTAAAGGGGTGACGTTTGATACGGGCGGTATTTCCATAAAACCATCTAATGGCATGGAAGACATGAAATACGATATGGCGGGATCTGGCGTTGTTTTGGGATTGTTCAAAGCCTTGGCTTTACGGGGCGCTAAAGTCAATGCGATAGGTGTTATGGGAATGGTTGAGAATATGCCATCTGGTTCTGCGCAAAGGCCAGCAGACGTTGTGACATCTATGTCTGGTCAAACAATTGAAGTGATCAATACCGATGCCGAAGGACGATTGGTTTTAGCTGATGCCTTGTGGTACGCTCAGGATCGTTTTAAACCCCAAGCGATGATTGACCTTGCAACCTTAACAGGAGCAATTTCCGTGGCGTTGGGCTGGGAATATGCAGGGTTGTTTTCCAACGATGATGAGCTTTCCCGAAAATTAACAGATGCCGGTAATAATATCGGTGAAAAGCTGTGGCGTTTTCCGATGGGTGATACTTATGATAAAGACATCGATTCAGAGATTGCTGACGTTAAAAATACAGGTTCTGGCCGTGGCGCCGGCAGTATTACAGCAGCCCAATTCTTACAACGATTTGTCAATAATGTTCCTTGGGCGCATTTGGACATAGCAGGCATGGCCTGGGAAAAGAAAGGCAGACCATTGGTTGGTAAGGGTGCCTCTGCCTTTGGTGTTAGACTCTTGAATGAATTTCTAATGAAGTATTACGAAGATAGAACTTAAGTCCGGCTCTTCAATGCTCCATCTGGTCCTAGTTTGATGTATTTGACCATTAGAAATACATCAACTATGACCAAAACAGTATAAAACACAACAAATCCTATTAAGGTGAACCACACAGAGCTAGCATTGACAGCAGAGGCTGCACAAAATGTTGGCAACACACCTTCAATTGCCCAAGGTTGGCGGCCGTGCTCCGCCACAAACCACCCCAGTTCTGCCGCAATCCATGGAAAAGGTAGGCTGATGATGGCAAGCCTTAAAAACCATCGGTGTTGTTCAAAGCGCCTTCGAGCCGAAAGATAAAAGGCAAATGCGAAAAAGCCAATAAAGAAAAGACCAAAACTAACCATCAAACGAAATGACCAAAATAACCAAGGAACATTTGGAATGGTTGAATTTGCTGCCATTTTGATTTGATCTTCACTGGCATCTAAAACAGGATCATGATAGCGTTTTAACAAAAGCGCGTAGCCAAGATCCTTTGAATGCTCATTGAAAATTTGGCGCGCGGTTTGATTATGACGATCAATGCGAAGGTCTTTGAGGGCTTTATAAGCCAAAAGTCCTGTTCTAATGCGCTGTTCAGCTAGTTTGACCAAATCTTGAATGCCTGGAATTTCTTGATCTAAAGAACGTGTGGCAATCAACCCCAAAACCCAAGGAACCTTGACTTCATAATGGGTTTTATGTTTATCAATATCAGGAATGCCAAATACCACAAAACCAGCAGGAGCTGGCTCTGTTTCCCACATAGCTTCTATGGCTGCGACTTTCATTTTTTGGTTTTGGGAGGCTGTATATCCACTTTCATCACCTAGGACGACAACGGATAAGGCGGCAGCCAATCCAAAACTTGCAGCAACTGTCATTGATCGTTTGGCAAGTTCAAAGTGGCGCCCTTTTAACAAATAGAACGCACTGACGCCAAATACAAAAATGGCTCCCGTGACATAACCTGCACTGACTGTGTGAACGACTTTGCTTTGAGCAACGGGGTTAAAAAGTATCTCATAAAATGAAGTTAGTTCCATGCGCATCGTATCTGGGTTAAAAGCGGCACCCACCGGGTTTTGCATCCAAGCATTGGCAATTAAAATCCATAAAGCTGAAAAATTGCTACCAATGGCAACCATCCACGTGGCTGTTAAGTGGCCAATTTTAGATAACTTATTCCAGCCAAAGAAAAATAAACCAATAAAAGTTGCTTCTAAAAAAAAGGCCATTAGCCCTTCGATTGCTAAAAGAGAACCAAAAATATCACCGACATAATGGGAGTAATAGGCCCAGTTGGTGCCAAACTGAAATTCAAGAGTAATACCGGTTGCAACACCCATGGCAAAATTAATGCCAAACAAAAGTCCCCAAAATTTGGTCATTTGTTTCCAAATGGGGCGATTTGTCATCACATACACGCTTTCCATGATGGCAATCAAAAGAGAAAGGCCAAGGGTCAAAGGCACAAATAAAAAGTGATACATGGCCGTTAAGCCAAATTGGATGCGGGATAAAAGAACGACGGTTGGATCAATCATGATGGACCAATTTCTGTGAAAGAGCAGTGGGAGTTATTGTTTGTTTTTGAATGGGAGCTATACGAAAGAAAACCCAAAGAATTGATATTTTGACAAGAATCAGAATCGCTAGCTTGCGGCCTAAGGGATGCCAATTGCGGAAAAATAAGAGCTTGTTTAGCATAAAAATACCACCATTATTACGAGAAACCGTAAGGCGCCTGATAATACCATCGTCATGGCGAGCAACGAAGTTGCGTGGCCATCCAGAATTCAGCAAACACACTGGATCACCACGTCGCTGAACGCTCCTCGTGATGACGAAGAGGCTTCGCTACACCCTTTTGTATCTTCGAGGGGTTGCCATGACTAAAATCTTTAACTTTCTCACCAACCTTACGGCCTTCTTTTATGAAGAGCAATGGGGTTTGTTGTAAATTTATTTTTTAAATAAACGATTTCTTAATATTCTCTATTTACCATAATAAAGGATGCAAGTATCAATTAAAGGCTTCGTAAATGAAAGTAAGGCATTTTTTTCTGTTAAGCCTTTTCTGTCTTTTATTAATAAATCATTTATATGCAGCAACAAAAGATCCCTTAGATTTAGAAAAAGGAGAAGGGACTCATTCACCTGTTTTTACTCACCCTGTTCAGGAAGTGGATGTAAAGGTTGACATAGAGTCAGCTCCTAAGGTTAGTAAATCTCAGTGTTGTGATCCTATATATGAAACATTGTTAGGATCATTTTTATCCCTCGCAGGCTATGGAATGATAACAGCAGGTAGCATTGTGGCTGTAGAGTCAGGTTTATCTTATGTCAGTACTCCTCTTTTGGGGATTGGTGGTGTTTGTAAACAAGCAGGTGCAGCATTTTTTGCTGCTTCTCAACAAAGAGCTGCCCTCCTGCAGACCCAACTTGATGATCATGTGACAAAAGCCAAATTAGGAAATCTAAGTGCGGAGGAAATGGTGACATTAAGTGATGAATTTTTTTCAACCAGTGAACTTTATCAAACCTATTTAAAATATGGTTTAAAGGTGGATGGTTTTTTGGCAGGAACGCTTAATTTTATAAGTATTCCTGTTGCTTTAGTGGGTCTGGGATTCACAGCTTCTGGTGAACATACTGTGGGGCCAATATTAATTGCATCGGGTGCAGCTGGTCACGAATTAGCAGGTTGGTTTAAAAGTAGAATAGAGGAGTTAAATATGCACAAAGCCCGTATCGATGCTATTAATGCAGCTAAAGAAAAGGCTGGGGTACGTTAATTGTACCCCTATTAAGCGCGTTAATTAGCCTTTTGTTGAACACCAGCTTTTTGCTGTTGATAAAGATATGCGAAATCCACTGGCGCCAACATGAGCGGAGCAAATCCACCATCACGAACGGCATCAGCAATGATATTGCGCGCAAATGGAAATAATAAGGATGGGCAATGAATCATCAATAAAGGCTCGACATGTTCCTCTGCTACGTTTCCAAGAGTTACAATGCCTGCATAACTCAGTTCTGTTAAAAACATTTGTTCATTGTCACGTTTTGCATCAACCTGAATTTCTAAAACAACTTCGAAAGTGTTTTCACCAACAGCTCCGGCTTTGGCCTGGATATCGACAGAAATGCTCGGTTTTTTATCGGTTTCTTCGGTGAGATGCTTTAAGGGATTTGGGTTTTCAAAGGAAAGATCCTTTATATATTGCCCTCTGATAACAAATGGCAAAACGCCATCTTGATCTTGGGATTGACTCATTGTTATGACTCCTGATTATTATAGAATTTCCTGAATCTAACAGGGTTTTTATGGATTCGTCTATACCCTTCGTCTTTCAAAACGTCTATGCGTTAAACTTCCGAGGTTTTCGATGCTCATGTATTTTATATACACTCCTCTCCTCGATCTTTGTTCTTCTTTAGGCTTTTTGAAATCCTTTGGGTAAATATTGAAGCTTTTTATTAAATCGTAGGAAATTTAAATTCCAGTTGACCTTGGTTAATATTATTTTTATTTTTAACTTATGACGTTAAGTTTTTATTCATCGACTCCTTGTTTTCTTTATAAGCGACCGTGGTAATGCCATCACGCTCCAGTCCTTGTGGTGTGGGGCTGTCAGTTAGTAAATTTTTAAAAACCACCATGCGTTTTTATATATTTAGGAGTATCTCGTGTCGTCCATCATTTCATCATCTTCCACTCAATCCAAGAGCTTGAGAGCCGGATATATATCCTGGGCCGTTGTTTCTTTGTTTTTTTTCTATCAATACATTCTTCGGGTTTTTCCTGGCGTTATGGTCAATGAACTTCGAAGCGATTTTTCAATTAACGCTGAGCAGTTTGCCTATTTTGGTGCTTTTTATCTTTATGTTTATTCTTTGCTACAAATTCCGGTGGGAATGCTTGTCGATAAAATTGGTGTTAAAAGGACGGTCATCTTTTCAATTTTGATCTGCCTGGCAGGTACTGTGCTTATTGCTTACACGCACAATCTCTATCTAGCTTATCTTAGTCGCATTTTAATGGGGGTAGGGTCGGCTTGCGCATTCATGTGCACCCTAAAGATTGTGGCTGATTTTTTGCCTCCTGGAGAACGCGGATTTTTAAATGGAGCGACTTTAACACTGGGAGTGGTTGGGGCGCTGGTCGCTGGTAAGCCGCTCAGTATTGCCATGGATTTGTTTGGATGGCGGCATTCTCTCCTTTTGACATTAATTGTTGGGGTTGGCGTTCTTTTCTTAACATTGTTTTTTCTAAAGACTCCTCCTGTTAGCCATGAACCTGAAAGCGCTCAAGAGGAAAATGGAAATATTTTCCGAGTGATAAAAGAGATCCTCTCAACGCCAATGGTCGTGATCTATGCTATTTTGGCAGTAGGGCTTTACACGCCGACATCAGTCTTGGCTGATTTATGGGGTGTTGCTTATCTCATGGCGAAATACGGTTTTACAAGAGGAGATGCCGCTGAGGTGAGCATGACTATGTATGTCGGGGTTTGTGTCGGCAGTCTTTTGCTTCCCTGGCTCAGTGAGAAATATAATCTTTTGAACCGTACTATTATCATTTGTACCTACGGAGTCTTTTTCACATTTCTTGCCATTCTTATTGCCCCTCAATTACCAATTATGGGTATTACGGCTTTAATTTTGCTGCTTGGCACTTTTGGTGGAGCTGAAATGCTTTGTTTTGTGGGCGTTGTTATGTATGCTCCAAAGGGCAGAACAGGGATCACTCTTGGTATCACTAATACTGTTAACATGATTGGCGGAGCTTTAGCGCAGCAATTCGTTGGTTTAATTTTAGATCGTTTCTTGTGGAAGGGTGATCTTGATGCAAATGGGAATCATTTTTACAAAAGCGAAGACTACGCATTAGCATTTTTATTTCTTGCTGTGATGATCGGACTTTGTTGTTTGGTTGCGCGTAATTTAAAAAGGGATAATTCATGTGCTAAAACAGCGACGTGTATTACTTGATGGATCTATACTCTTCTTGACATTTGAACATTAATTACAAGCTAAAAATTATTTTCCGCTTTACTTTAATAATTCCTTAAGGAACAATATTACTATATTAATCAAATTTTAGTAAAATTGGAGAAGATTGATGAGTGCTAATCCCCTTACGCGTTATTTGTCAGAGTTTATTGGTACGTGTCTTTTGGTATTAATGGGCTGCGGTTGTGCCGTTTTTGCTGGTGCTGATGTTGGTTTTACAGGTGTTGCCTTGGCCTTTGGAACGGCTTTGCTTTTCTTAGCATATTGCCTTGGTCCAATTTCGGGCTGCCATCTAAATCCAGCTGTTACACTATGCCTAGCATTTAGTAACAAATTCCCATCTTCGAATGTTGCAGGATATATCGTTGCTCAATGCCTTGGTGCTATTTTGGGTGGCTTTGTTATTTATATGATTGCAACAGGAAAGTCAGGATTTGATATTCATCAAGGCTTTGCGTTAAATGGCTTTGCTGAACATTCTCCCAAAGGCTACAACATGGTTTCTTGCCTAATAACCGAGGCGGTTATGACAGCAGTTCTTTTGTTTGTAATTCTTTCAACAACTCACAAAAGTTTTCCAGCACAATTTACGGGTATAACGGTTGGTCTGACGCTAACAGCGATTCACTTGGTTAGTATTCCAGTAACGAACACTTCGGTAAACATTGCAAGAAGCCTTGGTGTGGCTGTTTTCCATGGCGGTTGGGCTGTTGAGCAATTGTGGCTTTTCGCGGTTGCGCATCTGATAGCCGTTGTTTTGGCAATCGTTGTTCACAGATGTACCTGCTGCCAAAAATAATTTTTAAGAACAATTAGCGTCTATTTAAAAAGGCGCTAATTGCTTCTTTATAGCTGCCCTCTTTGCAAGCCCTCCAAAACAGTTCTCTTTCCATTTTCAGTCCTTCATTCAATGGCATCTCTGCTCCATCGGTTATTGCCTTTTTAATCATTTTTAACACAAGTAACGAACGAGCAGCTATTTTTTCAGCCATCTTCAAAGCGGCTGGCATCAGATCATTGGCTTCCGTAACTGAATTCACAAGTCCCCATCTCAAGGCTTCTTCGGCTGATATAGACTCCCCTGTTAAACAGAGTTCCATAGTTTTGGCTTTTCCAATGAGACGTGTTAAGCGTTGAGTTCCCCCACCGCCAGGCAATAAAGATAGTTTAATCTCTGGTTGACCGAATCGTGCCTCTTTTGAAGCAATGATTAAATCTGCCATGAGGGCTAATTCAAGGCCTCCTCCTAAAGCATAGCCATTAACTGCAGCAATGACTGGTTTCGTTATTAATGACAAACGCTGCCACGGTTCAATAAAATCATTTTCAATTTTTCCATCTAAAGATGCTGTTTGCAGTTCTTTTAAATCGGCCCCACCAGAAAACACTGTCCCTGTTCCTGTGATGATAATGCATTTTATTGCATCATTCTTTTCAAGGTTATCTAAAGAAGAATTTAATTCATGGATAAGCAGCTTTGACAAAACATTCAAACGATCTGGATTCGCGAGTCTAGCAACCGCAATATTAGGACGTATGGTTTGAGTTTGAACAAGAGTCATTAATTTCTATAAACTCCGTCTTTCCATAAAAGCCGTTGATAAGGTTCCATCATCTAAGTAATCAAGTTCGCCGCCAATTGGCACACCATGGGCAAGAGATGAGATTTTTACTTTAAAGGGCTGTAATCTTTCAGCCAAATAATGAAGGGTTGTTTGACCATCAACCGTGGCATTTAACGCGATCACAACTTCTTGAATTTTGAGTTGTTCAACGCGGTTCAGTAAGGGCTCTATTGTTAATTGATCGGGCCCTATTCCATCTAGTGCCGATAAAACGCCCCCCAGAATATGATACCGTCCTCTAAAGACTTGAGATCTTTCTAAGGCCCATAAATCGGAAACATCTGCAACAACACATAATTGGGTTTGTTCGCGTTTGAAATCCTCACAAATACTGCAAGGATTGCAAGTATCTAAATTAAAACATTGATGACAAGTTTTAATTTTCGAATTTGCATCCTCTAAGGCCTCTATAAGGGGCTTTAAAAGTAATTCTCTTTTTTTCAAAAGATGAAGCGCTACTCTTCTGCCTGATCTGGGGCCAAGGCCCGGCAAACGGCTTACGAGTTGGATCATTCGTTGAATTTCAGGCCCTTGCATTTGTAAGCTTTCTTGTTCTCTACGTTACTTGCGATATTAACGAGCTCACTCTCAAAGGTCTAGAGCCTATAATCTTTGAGTTTGCTTTAATATATTAATCCCCGTTGTTCTTCAAACTCTCTTTTTAAAAGTTCAGTAAAGACGTATTCTAGGACCTGAAATTCAGCTTGATGGTAAATAATATTTGGTTCTGCAAGAGGCGTTCCATCAGCTTGATATTTATTAACAAGGTTTCCATTGATGTCTCGTCCTAAGATACGTTCATTATTTTTATAGGAGCCATCGGGGTTTTTTGTGCGTTGATAAAGCTCATCGTAATAAACCTCGTACAATTCCCATAACTCAGGTTCTCTATTTTCAGTGCTGCAGCGGTAAAATAAATCATACACAGCGCTTCCTGAACGATCACTTTCTTCTTTGATTTTATCGAATATTCTCTTAGCTTTTTCGGCTGCTTCTGTAATCTGTGTTTTTATTGCTTCACTATCTCCATCTGTGGTTGCATTAGAGAGACCATTGCATAAAAGGTGATTTTGAGTGATGAGATGTAAATGAGTCTGCAGCAGGACATAATCTGCTCTTATTTTCTGATTATTTTTTCAATTTTTTGTTTTTTCTCTTTTA
>JAIEPD010000007.1 GCA_019749935.1 Alphaproteobacteria bacterium | reverse complement strand
ATTTTAATGTAGCAAGAAAATGCGGGGGGCGCTACATCCACGGGGCTAGCCCCGTGGTTTTATGCGCTATATAAAATATGGGGCTGGACCGCACACTCCTCCCGTAGGAATGGCAAGAAGAATAAGAGCCAAAATAATACATAATGTGTAGCCTGTTCCTAAGAGAAAATGGATAGGTATTGCAAAGAAGATCAACAAGCCTGTTGAAACAAGAACTGTTTTCTCTGTTCCTATTTTTTCAGCAATAAAGCCAAAACTAAGTACAGAAATCATTGCCAAAAAAGTTCCAAAGCAAGCATAGGATAAAGCTATGTCTGTTGGTAATTTAAGAATACTTTTTAAAAAGACATTAACAAAAGCAAATCCTACATAGGTTACTGAAGAGATTACAGCTACAAACATAAAGGAGCAAAAAAAATTCAGTTTATGCTTTTGAATCAGCCAAGCAGCAGGCTTGTTTAAAGTAGCCTTCATGTGCACTGCTTCTTTAAACAGCGGTGTTTCAGAAATATATAGCCTTAGAATAAGACCAATAAATCCAACTAAAGAACCAAAAAGAAAGGCACAGCGCCATGCCCAATCCGGCATTGAAGGAAGCGTTAACAGTAGAGAGGCAAAAGTAGAAAAAGAACTTTTCTCAATTACTTTACCTCTCAATAAAGAGACATTAAGAATATCTATTAAATTAGTACCTTTTGTTGTATCGATGCAATATCTTAACCATTGTTGCGTGCAAGTATCACTACGAATAAAGAAATGGTTTTCTCAAAAATTGCCATCTGTACAACCCATCCTTAAATATCATATTCTTTAAGCGTCTATTTTTTTATTGATGACTAAAGATGGTGTTACATGAGTAAACGTGTTGGAGTATTAACAAGTGGCGGAGATTGTGCAGGATTAAATGCCGCTATTAGGGCTATTACTTACCATGCACGAGAAACTTATGGTTGGACTGTTATTGGAATTCGCAAAGGCACCACGGGTCTCATAAACCGCCCGCTTGAGTATAAAGAACTCACTCTCGATCATTGTGACAACATGATGCTTAGAAGCGGTGGCACCATGCTTGGCAGCACCAACAAAGATGATCCTTTCAGCTTCCCTAATTCAGATGGAACGCGCACCGATCGTTCTGGTGATTTTATTGCAGGCTATAACGAATTAGGCCTTGATGCGTTAATTGGCATTGGCGGTGATGGAAGCATGAGGATCTTAAGGAGTCTTGCGCAAAAAGGTAATTTAAACTTAGTTACAATTCCAAAAACTATTGATAATGACTTAGGGCACACAGAAATCGCTATTGGTTTTTCGACAGCCATGGATGTTGCAACGGAAGCGCTTGATCGCCTTCAACCCACAGCAGCCAGTCATCAACGTGTTATGGTTTTAGAAGTTATGGGACGGGATGCAGGACATATTGCCATCGGTGCCGGCGTTGCAGGTGGCGCAGACGTTATTTTGATTCCAGAAATCCCTTATACGTTAGAAAATATCTGCAAAAAAATAAAATCACTGGCGTCGAATGGCCGCAATTTTGCCCTTGTTATCGTTGCCGAATCTGTCAAAAAAGAAAACGGAGAAGCCGCAACAGTCGCCATTGATGGTGCACGCCCCCGTTATGGCGGCATTGGGCAATATTTAGGTGAAAAAATCCAAAAAATAACCGGCGCTGAAACACGCGTCACTGCTCTTGGACATGTTCAACGTGGTGGTCAGCCTTGCTCATGGGACCGTGTCGTAGCCTCAGCGTTTGGGGTATATGCTGTTGATCTTATTGCTCAGAACAAATTTGATCGTATGGTTGCATGGCAACACCGTCAGGTCACAGATGTTCCGATAGCCGACGCTATTGATCATTATCAAGCTGTTGAGCTCGATGAGATTATGGTCAAAACAGCAAAAAGCCTTGGGATTTATTTGGGCGAGTTACTTTGATACAATTGAGTACTGTATTAATCTTAACTTGGTTTCCAAGTTCCAAAAGGCCAAGAAAAGCGTAATGAATCGATCATCCTTTTTCATTTCGATTGAACACACTGGAGACCCCTTAGATTAACTCATCGTTTTGTTCCTTGTAATGACGTGAAAGATTGCGTCAGTGTGAATGCGCAGCGCGGCGATCCAGAAAATAGATATCTTCAAGTGTGTTTGGTATAAAGGCTTTTTTATAAAAAACTTTCACTTATAAAATTATGTTGCGTTCTAAAGTCAACCATTCTTGAATTTTGGCACTACCATAATTATGTAAAGCAAGAATCTTTTTTACAAATTTAATTTCTTATTTTCAAAGCGGAGTTTTCATAATGCAGAGTATACGTATCTTTTTTGTTGCTTCTTTGTTCATGACGTCGGCTGCAGATTTTGCAGTTTGTAGTGAACAAGTCAGTCATAAAGAATTAACTGATTTTATTGATGGTGGTTATATTTCTTTTCGCGGCCTAGCCCCCCCAACAGTCTTATCGTATGGTTGTTAATGATTTAACATTTTGGATTCAAGGTGCAATTGATAGAAATAATTTTGGAGGAAAAAGCATTGGTCATGTGCGTGGATTAGCAAAAGTCATCACACAAAAAGGCAAGGCACTATCTAGCCCATCTGATAAGAATAGGTCTTACCGAAGAAATCCGAGAGAGTGTACGAAAGGGCGATAGCGCTGAAGCTAATGCTAGGATAGCAGCTGCACGAACACCAACGGCACCGCTTACTTTAGAACAAAAGGCTAGGATAGATGATCTTAGTCAACAAAAAAATGAAAAAGGAAAGTATATCTCAATAGCAAAAATTGCTGCTATGCTGAATGTAAAGTCTCATCAAGTTGGCTTTTACATTAAAACCCACAACTTACGGCCAGCTGGATAAACTTTCGCTCATTTTCTCAATTTTTGCGTGGCCTTAACCGTAAGTTTCCCGAACTCTCGCGTCAAGGGTAAAAGAGACTGATACATCGATAGATCAAAAATCCACTTCATCTTCTTCATCGCCACATAAAAATGGTGTAGGGTTTTGGCAGCTTTCTGCCCTGCCTGGTATAAACGTAAGGCTATTAAATTCATTAATAAGTTCTGATTCCATCTCTTTAAAATCTGCCTCGTTCAAAAGATCATCTTCTTTTGATAGGTCGTCCCCATCCTCAGGACTTACTGTGGCATAATTTGCAGGACAGTACTCTTCCATATCTGATGAACTATCCTCATCATCAAATATATCAACCTCGGGCGTTACAGTAACATGTAGATTATCTGCCCAAATTACGCCTTTTTTAGAAGGAAGCATTTGCGTACCGTCAAGAATTTTAGGAGAAATAGTTTCTAGACTGTTATTTGAGAAAAACTCATTAACATCATCTGGGGTTACTGTGGTATACCTTTCAGTGGGTGAAGTTACTCTTACTTTAAGAGAGCGGTTCTTTCTCGCCTTATTAGATGTTGAAGTCCCCATACTAAAGTTATAAATCCCATTTATTTCGTGAACAAATTCAGCTCTTTCCACAACAAATTCAGGAGTAACGGTTTTTAGTCTTTTATTTGTAGAAGATACAAGCTCATCCCCCTGATGCTTTGATTCAAAGTTAAGCTCATCGTCCTCTAAAGGAAAAGAATCCATCGCACTAGCACATGATAAAAAGCCAACAAACAAAAAATTAAAAATAATATACATTTTCTATCCACAATAAATTACATGAATATAATTTATTTATTAAAAAGAATATGTCAAATATTTTAATTATATAAAATTAATAGAAAAAATTAAGAGGAATTTAATGTAATTACCTGATATTAAAATATAAAATCAAAAAATTGTTTATTTTTTACAACAGTTTCCCAATAGCAATATCTCTGGGGTCAGCCTCATAGCCATCAGGATCATTAAATGGCATGTCGACGTATTTATATTTCAGATAAAAAGGATATGCTTCAGGTGATGACTGAATATGCAAACTGCGAATGCTATTTTGTTTCAGCCATTTCTCACATAAACTTAAGAATTGTCCACCCAAGCCTTTATTACGATAAGGCTCATTCAAAATGATAATCCTTAATGCAGCTCTTGCATCAACCCATAATTGAACATGAGCGTATCCTATAATGGTCTCACCTTTATATAAAATGAAATGGATATGGTCCTTATGATCAAAAGTCCACGTATAGGAATCTACCGACGAAATTTTATCAAAAAAATATTTTTGACGAAAATGTTGTAAGGCTTCCCATTCACGGGGAAGCAGTACCTTTACAACCCTTAATCCATCAAAACCAGCCTTTGTATTAATAGACGCAACAAAGCTTTCTTTCCCTAAACCATAACCCATTCGATCATGAGAGTACTTCTTAGCAAGCTCTTGCTTGAGATTAGCGTAAGTATTTAGATCTTCTGGATGCGTGCACATCCAATCCCTGAACTTAAGATGCCTTTCAATTTCGGGGCTTCCCTCCTCAAAAACGTGTACATGATGAGTTCGAATAGGCTCCCCTTTATAAAAAAACCTTCGAAAGGTGATGCCATATTCCCCTTTTATTTCATATCCAAGTGCTGCCATTTTTTCATTAACAGCATCAACACACATTATGTCTTTAACAATGGGTAAAATATCTATAATCGGCTTTGCTGCTAATCCAGGAACAGAAGTAGAACCTATATGATGCACAGCAATACAGTTTGCACCCAACGCCCCTTGAATTTTAGAAGCTTCTTCTTCAAACATACTTTTCCAGATAGAATTATAGGGAACAACTGTAATCACAACACCTAATTCCTTACTTAGATTCGATTATGCAGCAAGTTGGGCTAACCAATCATTTTCATTAAAATAATTTGTTATTCTATAAATAAGGCCCTCTTTCAGTTCAAAAAATACATGGAACTCGACGCTATATTGTTGATTGCGTGCTTCAGGATAATTTGTAATCGTTTTTAAATATTCACCCTTACAAATAAACTTTGCTTCAGCATTTCGCTCATCATGGCTACTAAGAACAATCACATTAAGAATAGTCTCGTTTACACAATCAAAGCAAAACTCCATGTGTTTCTTAAAAGCCTCAAGTCCAATTTTTGTGTACCCTAAAAAGTATTATGGATCACTTCGGGATGAAGAGCTTTTAATAACCTATCTAAATCTCTGTTATTAAAAGATTGATAATAGGGTTTTATTAATTCATTATTTTTCATAGTCCTATCACATTAAAGCAATAATACTAAAATATCCACCCAATAACTGTGTAAAGGATAACACACTTTTTTTAATTTTTTTTAAATCCTCTCTAATGGGCATTGACGATACAAATTTGAACTTCTACAGTTCTGCAAAAGACAAAATTTACAAAGGCCCCAAGAAAATGAAGAAAAATAGATTCTGGTTCACAATGTTATCTTTAATGGGAGCAAGCATTACCGTTGCTTCTGCAAATTTTACAGGCTTTTATGCTGGAGGCACCATAGGTGCTGCTATGCTTCAAGGAACACATCAGTACTCAAATGGCACTACCACCCCAGCTGGGAAACAAAAAGTCAATGCGCTTGGTTACTTGGCCGGCGGTAATGTTGGTTATCTTAGACAAATGGGTGATTCAAAGCTTGTTTTAGGTGGAGAAGCTTTTGCAACGTTAGCAGGCCCAAATGCAAAAAAAGACTTACAAATGCCCGATGGTCCAATCGAAGGAAAAGCAAACATCCGTCATAAAATGTTTATGGGTGCAGCTGTGATTATTGGTGCCGTTATGAACCCAAAGGTTATGATGTACACAAAATTAGCTTATGAAATGGACAAGTTTGAATTGCAATATACAGGATTGACTTTTGGAACTGTGGCTAATGAAAAATTCACCAAATCAGTCCGAGGCATTGTCCCAAGCGTAGGCGCCCTTTGCAAGATTACGAATTCTTTCTTAATCGGCGCAGAATATTCCTATGCTTTAATAGAAAAACTTGCACCGCGCAGTGACGCAACTGTTATCAATGGCGCGCAACGTGGCTTTACTTATTCCCCGACAGAACATCGGCTTGCTGCCAAGATTGTTTACTTATTTTAAGTAAACTTAACCTAGGGCGGAAGTTTTGAACGAGGGAAGATGGTAACTCCTTCTTATAAACTCTTCCCATTCTCCGTGATGACGTTCATGGTTAAAAAGTTTTGGTTTAGTTAATTTATTGTGCATTGATGTATAGGTTATTATAAAACCTTGCAATATTATTTATAAAAAATACAATTAGAGCCATGCATGATCATTTCATGATGGCTCTAAGAAAGATTTAACGAATAACAGATTGCTTCATTCTTTACTTTTCATACGTATAACGGCGGTATGTTGCTCCTGTTTTAGGGTCTTTATAGTCCTTTTCTAGCTTAAATAGCTTAGACACACAAACCGCCCCATCATCCCATGACGTGTCATACCAACACTTACTAACGACCTCTTTTGTTTTCTCAGGGTCATTTTTATCTTTGATTTTACAGCGAAATGGGGATTGCGCATCACAGGCAGATTCTCTTGTCTTTTCTCTACAAACAGCTTTACATTCTTTAGAACTATAGTCCGACAATTGTGAAAAACTTATATCTACGGTTTCCTCCTCTTGCTCATATTCTCCATCTTCATTTTTTACTACAACCCTCTGTTTATAATGAACCCTTGTTTCTGCATTTTTATCTTTTTTTTCCTTTTTTGGTTTTGGAGTCTTCTCACCAGCATTCCCAGGCTTTACAGAATTCCCAGCATCAGATTCTGGAGAAAAAGAAACTGCCAGGAAAGCAATAAGAACAATTTTCTTAAAAATTAAATCGATCATTTTTCAATATTCCCTATAAGTGGTTTACATAATTATAAAGATAAAGGAGAGAGATTAATTTTCTGTTAAAAAACAACCTATTTAATGGCGGGTACGTTGTTAACAGAGACACATTCTTCAATTTGTAAAAAAGAAAGAAAACTCAAATATTTTTTTGCAATTTTTAAACCTCATAGAAATTCATCGGAAAATCATATTCTTTGTCTTTCAATAAATCCAAAAGGATTTCAACAAACTCATTCTCTGGAGCATGTTCTTCTTTTAGTTCATTCATGATATCTTCATCAGGATAAGGAACACCTTCAATTTGATGGGAACTTAGAAAATGAAATACATTCAAATGTCCCTCTAAAGCAGCCTGTGTTGCTGCATTGTTAATCCCATCCTGATCAGGGTAGGGAATATTTGAGAATTGATGTTCTAGTAAATACTTTACAATTTCTAAATTTCCAGCTCTCGCCCCCGCACTGATAGCCCAATTAATCCCCATTTGATTAGGCAAAGGAACTCCATTGATTGAATGCTGAATCAGATATTTTACAATCCCTAAGTCTCCATAGCTTGATGCACGCATAAGGCTAAGATTGATGCCATGCTGATCTGGAGAAAATAAGCTTGTATTACTATTGTTAATAATAGCTTTTAAGGCGTCTCCTTGCCCATTACCAGCTGCGCATTCAGCTGCCCAGTTAATCCCCGTTTGATCTGCACGTGTAAATAATTCGCGGATAGCCTGCATATCTCCAATCTGTGCAGCTTGATGTATTTGATGGTTATGTAAAGAACCTATAGCTCCTTGTCCCCATAATATACATGCACATACTACAAAAATTGAATTTTTATTCATTTACAATATTCAACAAATTATAATCTATACTTAGAATAAATCATATCGATAAATAGTTAATTTATAATGAATATTCTTAAATTACTAAGAGCAAAAAAGCTCTTATATGAAAAATCAAAAGACATCCGTCTTTCGCGTCCCCTTAAAGTTTGATTAAGGCATTAAAGCATCAACTTTTATAAACTTTCTTGATAAAAACCTTGACATATTTTCCATAAAAAGATAGACAGGAGTATTGGTTTCTGTTTGTTTAACAGAAGCTAGAAAAGTTATTTTGTTCATCATAATTATTTATAAAGAGTTAGTGGACCATGTTTGCAATTGTAAAAACTGGCGGAAAGCAATACAGAGTTGCTGAGAATAATATAATCCGCGTAGAAAAGCTCGAAGCTGAAGCTGGAGCAAAAATTAATCTAGGCGAAGTTCTGATGCTCAGCGATGGGAAAAAAGTAACTGTCGGTTTACCAACTGTACAAGGCGCTAAAGTTGAAGCTACAGTCCTTGAACAAATGCGTGATCGTAAAGTTATTGTCTTTAAAAAGACACGTCGTCACAATTATCGCCGTAAAAAGGGTCATCGTCAGAATTTGACAGTTTTGAAAATCACTAAAATTGTTGGAGCAAAAGCTGCAGCACCTAAGGCACAGGCAGAGGAGAATTAAGCTATGGCAACGAAAAAAGCTGGTGGTAGTTCTAGAAACGGTCGCGATTCAGATGGTCAACGTTTAGGCGTTAAAAAATTTGGTGGAGAACATGTTCTTTCTGGCAACATTTTGGTTCGTCAACGAGGAACAAAGTTCCACGCTGGCTCAAACGTAGGCATGGGCAAAGACCATACTTTGTTTGCAACAGTTGAAGGCCGTGTACAATTTTCAAAAGGACGCGACAACCGTTCTTATATTTGCGTTTTACCTGCATAAACTGAAGTTATTCAGAAAAATATTCTACAATTAATCGCTTGAGATTTAAATTCTCAAGCGGTTTTTTGCATTTTAACCCCCCCTTAACCTTTGCCTCCTATATTTTCTTTACAAAGGTAACAACGACTTTCCTTTGAAGAATTTATTGTGGTGGTATATGGAAATAATTTTATGGTTCAATGAAGTCAGACTAAATGATTCCCAAAAGGTTGGTGGGAAAAACGCCTCTCTTGGCGAAATGATCAGTCAGCTTTCAAAAAAAGGAATCAGAGTCCCAACAGGATTCGCCGTTACCACAAATGCATTTAAAGAATTTCTGCATTTCAATCATTTAGAAAAAAAGATAGATGATATTCTAAGACACCTTGATATATCCGATATGAAGGCCGTCTCAAAATCTTCTAAAGAGATCCGCACTGCAATTGAGCAAGGCCATTTTCCAATAGAAATAGAACAGGATATTAGAAAAGCTTACAGTCAATTAGAGAACCTGTTTTCCCATTCAATTGGTGTTGCTGTTCGATCAAGTGCAGTTGGAGAAGACTCAAAAGATGCGTCCTTTGCAGGGCAGCAAGAAACCTATCTTCATGTACAAGGCGTTGAAAACGTTCTTATTGCTATTAAAAAAGTTTTTTCATCTTTATACGATGAAAGGACAATTTCTTATCGGTTTGATAAAGGCCTTTCCAATACTGCCCTTGCTATTTCTGTTGGCATTCAACAAATGGTTTATGCTGATGAGGGTGCAAGCGGTGTTATGTTCACACTCGACACTGAATCAGGGTTTGATGATGTAATCCTTATCAATGCTTCCTATGGTTTGGGAGAAGCTGTTGTTCAAGGTGAAGTTATTCCGGATGAGTTTTATGTCCATAAGAAAACTTTAGGAAAAGTTAAAAATTCGATTCTTTCAAGAACTCTTGGGAATAAAAAATACAAAGCAACCTACTCGCACATTAATGAGATTGAGAAAACTCTTATTCTGGCCCCAGTTTACGAAGAGTTACAAAATACATTCTCTATTTCAGATGAAGAAGTTCTTGAGCTTGCAAAATACGGCTTATTGATTGAGGAACACTATCAAAGACCTATGGACATTGAATGGGCCAAGGATGGCACGGATGGAAAAATCTATATTTTACAAGCACGTCCAGAAACAGTAATTTCCTCCATGCAGAAAAACAATAGCTTAACCAGATACACGTTAACTTCATCCTCCAAAGTTTTAGCTGAAGGAAGAGCGGTTGGTCAAAAAATCAGCACAGGAAAAATCTGTATCTTAAATAACCCAACCGAAATGGATCGCTTTAAAGAAGGTGATATCCTTTTAACAGACATAACAGACCCAAACTGGGAACCTATTATGAAAAAAGCGTCAGCCATATTAACCAAAAGAGGCGGCAGAACCTGTCATGCTGCAATCGTTGCGCGTGAGCTTGGGATATCTGCGGTCGTTGGATGCGGCGAATCTTTAAATCTTCTCCATGAGGGGCAAAGCGTTACCGTGTCCTGCGCTGAAGGTGACATGGGACATGTTTATGAGGGAATTCTTGATTTTACAGTTGAAGAAATAACTTTAGATTCTATGCCGCCTTGTCCTGTAAAAATTGCAATGAATGTTGGAAATCCACACCTTGCCTATCGCTTTCAATCAACCCCTAATACTGGTATTGGCCTTGCACGCCTAGAGTTTATTATCAATTCCATGATCGGCATTCACCCTATGGCTGCCCACAATTTTCCGAATTTACCCAAAGATCTAAAAATGCAACTCAGAGAAAAAAGTCAGGGTTATTCATCCCCGAAAGAGTTTTTTATTGAGAAAATGGCAGAAGGTATCTCAACTTTGGCGGCTGCTTTTTGGCAAAAACCCGTTATTGTTCGTCTTTCTGATTTTAAATCAAACGAATACCGAAATCTAATTGGCGGTGAGCTTTATGAGCCTTTAGAAGAAAATCCAATGATTGGCTGGAGAGGCGCCTCCAGGTATATATCATCAGATTTCAAAGATTGCTTTGCCATGGAATGTGAAGCTTTAAAGAGAGCCAGACTCGACAGAGGACTTAAAAATGTGGAAATCATGATTCCTTTTGTGAGGACCGTTTCAGAGCTTCAAACAGTCATTCAAGAGCTTGAATCTCACAATCTAAAAAGAGGCGTTGATGGTCTTCGCATTATTATGATGTGTGAAATCCCATCCAATGCTCTTTTAGCCGATCAATTTCTTGAACATATTGATGGGTTTTCCATTGGATCTAATGATATGACTCAGCTAACCTTGGGTGTTGACCGTGATTCTGGCCTCATGCAGCATTCTTTTGATGAACGGGATGAAGCCGTTAAAGTCATGCTAAAAATGGCCATACATGCTTGCCGCAAAGCAAAAAAGTATGTTGGCATTTGTGGACAAGGTCCATCTGATTACCCAGACTTAGCAAAATGGCTAACTGAGGAAGGAATTGAAAGTATTTCCCTCAATCCAGATACCGTTATCGACACTTGGCTTTTTCTAGCAAAGCTTAAAAATCCCGAGAAAAAAAAGATATAAGAATACGTTAATAGATGCAGTACATTGCGACTTCTGCACTGGCCCTAAAAAGCTCAATTCGAACGCTATCTTTTGGACCCAGCCCAAGTCTTGCTTTAATCTCTGAGAACAACCTGCTAGTTTCCTCTGGTTTGCACCACAAAAGCGTGACTTTATCCGATCGTCTACTTTTCCCATCTGAAGAAGGGACCGAAAAACCTTTTAATAAACCATCTATATAATTGCTTGCAGAAGGTAGATGTTTTCGCATAAAGGCAACGGTTAAACCCTGATCTCCTAAAGGTTCATAATCATCCATAGCCTTGCTTTCAGAACAAATAGAAAACAATACTATTACCGAAACAATAGCCACTTTTACTAAGAATCTCACTCAACACCCATTAGCAATAATGAACCATACAGAGTCCTAGATCCATTAACATAAAAATAATTACCTCCACGCCTAAATACTCCAAGGATCTTCATCGAATAGCGCTGCAAGTTCGTAACTTAATGAGGATGGAGGGCGTGCAAATTGAGTCACAAGAGGAACTGGACGCCTGGTTACTGGAAGAGCTTCTGAACCTGAAGCGCTGCTCAAAACAGATCTCTGAGCTGAACCACTTTGGGGATCAAGCTTATCCAGATCATCAGTTGCAACACCCATTTCAAACATTGCCATCAACGCAGCCATAGAGGCTAAACCTATTTTTAAAAAACTCACAAAAAATTCCTATTCCATAAATGTTGATAAACTAACGAACAATCCTAACAAGACAGAATGGTTCAGAAAAGGATATTTTATCGATCTTTTTAAAATATTATTTTTTAAAACAAACAGTTTCTAGTTTTTTCATAAATTGCTTCATTTGCGGATGGGTACGAGTGTAAGGAATTTTATTAAAATCAAACCACTTAATGCTGTGAAATTCTGTTTGATCGAAGTCATAAGTCTGATGAATATTACCTTGCAACAAGTACCATAACGAAACATCGACATGCAGCGATGGATCTTGATTCTCTAATGCGCTTACCGAAGTTACTGTCAGAAAAAAAGGAGTCTCTTGGATAAACTCTGCCTTGCACTTCAGCTCTTCTTCAATTTCCCGCTCCACCGTAACACGCGGATGTTCCCCTGGCTCAACGTGCCCACCTGATGGCAGCCAAAGGTGAGCTTTTCTATGGTCCGCCAGCAGAATTTGACGATTTTCTAGATCCAGTAATACAAAATAGGACACAAGGTGCTTAGGCGGTGTCGCAGGCTTTTCCAACCTAAAAATCTCAGCCATAGAATCGATCCAATTAAGTGTATCTTGAATTTGCGTTTTTTCAAGCTCATCAAAGGGAACAATACTTCGTATAAGCTGAGAGATTTCAGTGCGCATTGCGCCCTACCCCTGCAGCTTTGAAAAATCAGCAATTTGATTTACAAGGCTGATAAAATGATTCAAAAGCGCATAACGGTTTTCTTTTAATTTTTCATCATCAACATTAACCGTAACCGTATCAAAAAATGCATCGATAGGTTTACGCAAAGATGCTAACAGCTCCATCACCTGTTGATACTGATGGTTACCGAAAAGATCTTGATACTTTTGTTCAAGCGCAGAGAGAGCTGCAAACAACTGCTTCTCAGCCGTTTCTTTTAACAGGCTTTCACTCACTGTCCCTATTGTTTGGCCTTTAGACAATATGCCGGAGGCCCTTTTATAAGCCGCCCTTAAAGCAATGCCTGCTTCGGTTTTTAGAAAAGATTGAAGGGTTTCAATACATTGATAATCAACCCACAGGTTACCCGATTTTTTAGAGAAGATTGCATCGATACAATCGTGATCAAAGTATTGCTGAATCAATATGGCTTTGAAACGTTCATAAATAAAAGGGGCAACATCCTCTTCTTTAATAGAAACGTTAAAACTTTTATATTCTCTGGCCACATCTGCAATCATTTTATCTAATGTGTGCTTTCTCAATGCATCATTTTTCTCATGCAATATTAATCTTATGATTCCAACTGCAGCACGCCTTAAACCAAAGGGGTCCTTAGAACCGGTTGGCTTTAAACCAACTCCTAAAAATCCAACCAAGGTATCAAGTTTATCCATTAACGCAAGTTCTGCACTGATAAGTGCTGTTGGCACTCCTTCAACATCAAGCATACCTTGCGGTAAATAATGCTCTCTAAGCGCCGCTGCAACCTCTGGTTTCTCGCCTTTTTCCTTTGCATAAATCTCGCCCATAATGCCTTGAAGCTCTGGAAATTCGCCAACCATTTCAGTTAACAGATCATTTTTACACAGCTTTGCTGCTCGCTTACCATCTGCAGAGGACATTAGATTTTGCAAACGTTTTACCTTATCGCCCAAGCTTCCCAGTTTTGCATGATAAACAATATGGTCAAGTTTAGCTGATTTCCCATCAAAATCATCTTTCATATCCACATCATAAAAGAAGGCAGCATCAGAAAGGCGGGCACGCAAAACGCGTTCTAGACCATCTAACATCAGATGATTATCAGGCTTTCTTGGAACATTGGTAATCACCCCAAAGAAAGGAGCTATTTGCCCACCCTTATCAACGATGGTGAAATATTTTTGGTGCACCCGCATGGATGTGGACATTACAACCCCTGGCAAATGCATAAAGGATTCCTCGATCTTGCCAAGGTGGGCAAATGGGTAATCAACAAGGCCCGCGACTTCTCTCAAAAGCTCTATGTCTTTTTTTAATACTAATCCCCTGGCTGCAGCCTGTTCTCTAATCAGTTGCTCAATCATTTCTTGGCGTTTTTGATGATCTAAAATGACATGGGCTTTTTCTAGCTGAGCTTTATAATCCTCAAAACTTGTCACTGTCAAAGCTTGTCGTGCCAAGAAACGATGACCAAAGGTTGTATTACCCGTATTAATCCCAAAATCAGGAACATTAAAATTAACTGGATTTCCATCATAAACACATAAAATCGACCTGATGGGACGAATCCAGGGTTTACTCATTTGTTTGGTTTGATGATTGTACCAACGCATGGTCTTGGGCCATGGCATCTTGTCCATAACCTCGTTCAAAATTTCAGGAAGCAGCTCTTGAATTGGTTTTCCAGCTTGGCTCAGCTCAGCATACCAATAATCATCTTTTTGAATTAATTGATCCTTGGTTTTTCCTGTGGATTTTAAAAACCCAGCCAAGGCAGCCTCAGGTGCTGAAGCTTTTGGACCACGACGAACTTCTTCAGTTCCTCGGATATTCGCTGCAAGGCCTGTGATATGTGCCGTTAAACGCTGCGGCGCCACATAAGTATCAATTGCTTTAAAAGCCGCATTTTTTTCAGCTAAGGCTTTTTCCCACAGTCCCTTGAAATCAGCTGCTGCCTGTAATTGCATACGGGCTGGAATTTCCTCAGAATAAATTTCAATTAATAATTCACTCATCTTACGCAGCCTCTTTAAAACTTTGAACCCATGCTTCACAGCTCTTTTTCGCTAAATCACGCACGCGCCCTATATACCCTGCGCGCTCAGTCACACTAATAACCCCTCGCGCATCCAAAAGGTTAAAGTAATGGTTAGCTTTAACGCATTGCTCATAAGCAGGCAAAATGAGTAATTTTTCCAAAAGGGCATTGCATTCTTTCTCACAGTCAGCAAAATGATGGAACAGAACAGCCGTATCGGCAGCTTCGAAGTTATAGGTTGAAAACTCTATCTCTGCTCTTTTAAATACATCGCCATAGGTTAGCTTTCCCTCACCCTCAAGGCCGTTCCAATTAATGTCAAAATGACTTTCCACGCCTTGGATAAAGGTTGCAATTCGCTCTAAGCCATAGGTAATCTCAACCGGAACAGGGTTACATTCAATGCCGCCAACCTGCTGGAAATAGGTATACTGGGTGATCTCCATTCCATCACACCATACCTCCCACCCAAGGCCCGCAGCCCCCAAGGATGGGTTTTCCCAGTCATCCTCAACAAAACGAATATCGTGGCATGATAAATCCAACCCGATTGCCTCAAGGCTTTTTAGATATAGTTCCTGCGGGTTTGAAGGGCACGGCTTCATAATGACCTGAAATTGATAATAATGCTGGGTACGATTTGGGTTTTCGCCATAACGGCCATCTTTAGGGCGACGACAAGGCTGTACAAAAGCAGCATTCCACAAATCAGGGCCTAATGCCCGTAAAGTTGTTGCTGGGTGCGACGTTCCCGCCCCAACTTCGGTATCATAAGGTTGCAGAATCACACACCCCTGATCTGCCCAAAATTTCTGCAGATCAAAAATCATTTCTTGAAAAGATTTATGTTTTGATTTCAAAGCCACTTACAAACCTAAAATTACAATGAAAATATATGAACCAACGTAACTGATGTTCATTGAACCAGTCAATAAATCTTGCAAACGGCTTATCTGACAGGCAAAAATATCTCTTATTTAGTTAAAATAAAATACAAATTTTCCATATTATTCGAACTTATAGCATTTATTTTTGATTTATTATAAACTAATATTTCGATTTCGCGAAACTAAAAACCATCCACGTAAAAACAGAAATTCAAATGCTCAAAATAATTATCCCTCTTGTGCTTTTAACATTCATAAAAAATACATCTGCTTCCAGTTTTGATCGAAGCAAGTTTTCAGAACAAGATCTTCTCTCTGCAAAAATGCAGCATTATTTCGTTGAACGTCCCTCAGAAATCTCAGCGATAACAGATGAATCTGAGTTAAATAATCTCTACTCTATGACTTATACTTATCGCGATTTTTTACAAAATAAATTAGATCCTGAAAAGGAGAATAATATTGTTGGGGAAAACATCGAGCTAATACACCAAAAAATTCAAGAAATAATAAAATTAACACTTAAAAAGTCTGAAACTGCAGAAGGAACAGATCATTATCAGGCATTAATAAACTGGTACGATAATTATGAAGAAGGTGGTCATTTGGATCATCTTGTGAAAGAAGTGGTCTCAAGCCGTCCTAAAGATAGCAAATCTTATCGTTTCTTTTTGGGCGGAACGGATGGACAAGCCAAACTTGGAGAGAGATACAGACAATTCATTCAGCGTAAGTTGAGAGATAGCTTCACAATGATAGATCACCAGATTAATCAAGCGCTTACGGCATTAAAAGAAGCTAAAGGCAGAATAGGTGAAGCCGTAAGAGACATAGACACGAGTGACGATAAATCTAACTCAAAAAGCACTGAATCAGGAGGGTAGAATCATACTTATGTGATGTAAAAATTCTGTCCTTTTTTATAAAAAAACTAATAAATGATAATTAATAATAAATATCAATAGATGTTAATTTCATATTAATCATTTTTCTATACTCTTATTTTTTATAGGAATAACTCATTTTCTAAAAATCTAAGGGTATTTATGCGTTTTTCAAAATTACATCATAAAAAATTAACGCAACTTTATAAAAATCACCTTCCTAAGAAATTAGCTCGGGTGAATCATTTGCTACTTGATGCGCATGCTCCGGTTTCCATAGCTTTGCCTTTTGAACTTGCTATGCCTTTTCTAGATTACGTGCTCAATAACAATTCAAGACATTCGTTTATTACGAATTCAACTCTAGATTTAGAGGAAAAAGACTATCACAAAATAATAATCCCAGGTTCCAATCATTTTGAAATGTCAAGCGCCACGTTTATTGACCCCCCTTATCGCCAAGTTTATTGACCCCTGTGAACATATATTATTCCCCTC
>JAIEPD010000085.1 GCA_019749935.1 Alphaproteobacteria bacterium | reverse complement strand
CTAAGATCATTAAAATCTACAGTCAAGCATCTTCCCTTGTTAGAATCGTGTGGTTCATTATTCAAAAAAACCCAATTAGCGTTAAATCTTTCCAAACGGTCTTCGTTATTGTTCACTCCCAACACCAAATGAGCTTCAGGACGTTTCTTAGCATAAGCCTTAACTTGACGTATCTCGCCTTTAAGGCCAGTGACACTTTCCAATGCGTTTTGAAACCATTCACGTCCAGCAACAGTGGTTTTTCTTTTATCAAATAATGCTTGTATTGATGAATTTAGAGTTAACTTTTCACCATCACCAATTGCTAGCGCACTGAGTGCTAATGCTGTTAGTTGATGATAAAAAACTTTCCTTTTATTTTCTTCTGATGTTGCTTGCCAAGAAGTATATGAGTTCGCTAAATTACGAGTTTGCCTGGAGAAAAAATCAGCTAATGCCTTACAACTCCCTGCATTTTTTAATCTTATCGCCACATCGATTAAAGGTTTGGCTAAAACTTCTCGCTCGCTATCTGTTGTTTTGTAGGCGTAATCAAAGCCTTTGAACCTGACGACTCTCCCATTATCATCCACATTACCTCTCTACCTGTTGTTACAACATTGCAAAGATCCTGAAGAATATTAATATCATCGGTTGAATGAGCGTCAATTCTGCTAATTACACTCACCCCATGATGTAATGGCTTATACCTGAGTTCAGCTTCCATAGTTTGTGCTTTTTGAAAGCTCAACGCTAATAGGAAAACATATAGGATAAGCCTAACAGTCTTTGTAATTTTCATGTGGGAATGTCTCTATCAGGATTGATTTATGCCATACATATAGCAATCACTTTTAGATTTACAAGTTAAGATTTTTGTTTTTTACTTAATCAATAATCAATCTTGTCTGTTTTTTTCATCCAGGCTTCAAAAACCTTGATGGCTTCTTCTCTGCCCACTTGCTCCATTGAAACTTGATGAAGATGAAGAGGCTTAGAAATCTCTTCGTAAAAAAGCTTATCGTCAAAGCCAATCTCAGCTGCATCTTGCCGCGTGTTGGCGTAATAAATTTTATCAATTCGTGCCCAAAATGCTGCTGCCAGACACATAGGGCATGGCTCACAACTTGTATATAAAATGGCGCTTTTAAGATGAAACGAAAATGTGTGCTGACAAGCCTCTCTAATAGCGACAATCTCAGCATGAGCTGTTGGATCATTTGATGATGTCACTTGATTCCAACCGACCCCAATAATTTTGTTATCTAAAACAACAATTGCCCCAAAAGGTCCCCCAGCCCCGTCCAACATCTTCTCATAAGATAAACGAACGGCGTACTGCATTGCCTCATGGTGATGAATAATCATTGATTAATAAGGACCCCTATAAACTGGAGCTGAAGCCGGAACAATCATCGGGGGCTGAGCTCCCGCATAAGCAGGATTATAACCCGGCGCAGCCACAGCTGGAACATGAGCTGGATACGCTGCATATCCATTCATATTTTGATTAACAGGCATCTGAGGAGGATATGGGTTATGTTGTGCATACTGCTGCGTAGGATATACAGGAGCAGCAACAACAGGTCCTTGAGGATAAGCGCTATGATTGGTTTTCTTGTTCTGAATATTGCTTGGTAAGCGTGGCTGCGGAATCATAGGCACTCCCCCCATCGTCGCGAACCCAGGTGCAACTGTCCCATGATTCCCTTTGACAACAGTTGGGTGATGGTGGCTATGTACATACCCGGGTGTTGGCATATGGGCGGGATTAATACTTGCCATTTGGGCGTGCCCTTTTGAATCGCCAATTCCATACAAATTGACTGCCATTAAAAATCCACTAAGGAAAAATAACGTACCCAAAAACATTAATGTAATAACAAGTCCCAATAAAGATAGTTTATTCATGGCAAAAAATAACTCCTCATCAATCCATTGGTGCTTAAATGTAGTAAGAAAAGAAAAATTATCCTGAAAAGAGGATCGCCTTGCTTTTGTGTGTTTAGAAGATACTGAAAATGACCCATACGACTGCGTTCCGCTGTCCCTGACAGAATGAACCTCAATAACAGGCTCTTTTTCTTTGTATAAATGAGAGTTAGCAATCTTTTCATCGGGTCTTGTTTGAAAATTAAACCATTCCGGCCTAAATTGCTCATAATGGCCATAGGAGTCATCTTCTCTCCATGAAGATTGGCTTTTAGCCTTTGATTTTAAAATCACATGAGCTCCTTACAATACCAATGATATCTGCCAGACATCATTTCTGTCTTAAACCATTGTACAAGCTTTTTATATTAATTTTAACTAATTTTTATGTTTTTAGATAAAATAACATTCAATCTAAATTTTAAGGACAGATCTCTCAAATCTATTGGACATATGAAATCAGTGAGTCAGGTTCTTTTTGCCTTAAAAGCTCGGCTGTATAGCCAATAGTTTCCAAAGATAAAGCATCATCTTCACTTCTCTCAAAATTATTTTCTATTTGCAAATCATCCCCTTGAAATAAGGAATCACCGTTCTTATCTACATTTATAGAAGCATCGTTTGAACGAAGTGGTTTGACGAAAAGACGCCCAGAACGATGAGGGGCCTTTGTTCTAAGAACACGCGCTTTTCCTGCATCGTTTGTAACATAATAAGTGGGAGAAGAGGAAACTTTAGAGTCTTGCATTTTGTTTTCAGACTCTTGATCTTCAGGAGAATAAGAAGCTCTTACATAAGCAGGATGTGAATGAGCAACAACGCGGTCCTCATGGCCATTATCCCATGCATCTGCTTGGACTTTTTCGCTTAGAAAAAAGGAAAACAAGCCTAGCGCCAATACAATTTTTCCAACATTAGCAGTCATCACAGTTCCCCAGATATAACTTATCTTGGGATCAGACTATCACAGCAAATGTTAACAAAAGGTTACCGAGACATATCTAATCAAAACTTATCAAGCCCGACATAATCACTGCACAAGAGATTATCCAAAGGATCGTTGTGATTTTTGTGGTCAAAATGATTTTCTTTTTTATATTAGGCTTAACAGGCGCACTTGTTGCAAAACCTGGCGTCGTGGATTCTTCGATTTTGACACCCAAAGGTAAAACAGCCATAAAAACCACCCACCAAATCATTTGATAAACAATAAATACACTGACCAAATTCATTTCAAATTATCTGGCTTAAGAGCATAGAGATGCATTGTTTCCGTTTTGCCTTTTCTGATGCTTTGGTAACTTTTGACAAACTTCATCCCAACTTTTTCCATCACTCTGCCAGAAGCGGGATTAAGCGCCGAGTAACGACCGACAAGCTTATTGATCGGGTAATTTTGAAAAATATAAGGCAAAATCTTTTGAACTGCTTCAATTGTTATGCCTTTTCCCCAATGCTCCTCAGCCAAAACATAGGTGAGTTCCATTGCCGTTGAATCTTCATCAAAAAATCTACATCCAACCAAGCCTATAACTTTGCTGGGATTCTCTTTAAAAGTAATAGCCCAAGGCTCTGGTATGCCATCTTCGTAATTTTTCAAAAAGAAGCTTGTGATGACATTTTTTGTATCCTCGACAGTGCTATGAGGTTCCCAGGTTACATAACGCGCAACATTCGGATTACAGGAATAAGAGAATATAGAATCTGCATCCTCGATGGTGACAGGCCTTAAGAGCAGATGGTCTGTTGTAAACTCAGGAAGCATAAATATTTTTTTCAATTTAAAATTAATTCCCAAACTCAGAAAGTGCTAATGAATCTGCAAATTGCAACAGTGCCAAACGACGATACAGGCCATCTTGGCTGATTAATTCGGCGTGCGTTCCAACAGCTTTAATCGCTCCTTGATCAAGCACCACAATGCGATCAGCATTTAAAACGGTTGCCAGGCGATGCGCAATAACCAATGTTGTTCGCGTTGCCATCAAATGCTTAAGCCCGCTTTGAACAGCCTGCTCACTTTCTGCATCTAAAGCATTCGTTGCTTCATCAAGCAATAAAATACTCGGATCCCGTAAAATTGCCCGGGCGATAGCAATGCGCTGTTTTTGTCCGCCCGACAAACGAACCCCGCGCGTTCCAACAAGGGTATGAATTCCATGCGGTAAGATTGGCAGAAAATCTTGAAGCCTGACAACTTCAGCTGCCCTCCAAACTTCTTCTTCGGTGGCATCAGGACGGCCGTACAAAATATTTTCATAAATGGTAGTTGAAAATAAAGCAGGTTCTTGGGAAACAACGCCAATACGTTCTCTTAATTCTTGGACAGGAACATCTTTTATATCCATGCCATCGACATAAATTGACCCTGATTGCGGATCATAAAAACGCAGCAAAAGTGAAAAAACCGTGCTTTTACCAGCACCAGAAGGCCCAACGATCGCTAAGTTTTCACCAGGGGCAACAGATAAGGTGAACTTATTTAAAACAGAACGATCTGAATAACTAGGATAAGCAAAGGATACATTATGCATCGCTAAAATACCCCGAGAATGGCTTGGTAAGGCCCTTGAATATGTGGACGATTGAAGACTGGGGTGAAGAGCAAGTAATTCCATTAATCGTTCTGCAGCGCCGCCTGCCCGTTGCAAATCGCCCAAAAGTTCGCTAAAAGAACCCGCTGAACCTGCAACCACAACTGCGTAAAATATAAATGCAGATAAATCACCCACACTCATGTAATGGTCGGCAACCTCTTCAGTCCCAAGCCACAAAACAATACTGATAGCTGAAAAAACAAGAATCATAACGATCGCTGCCATTAACCCGCGCGCTTTGCTACGTCTTGCTGCTGCTAAAAAAGCATTTTCTGAATAATTTTTAAACATTGACCTATCAATGGGTTCATGCGTAAAAGCCTGGACTGTTCGAATTTGGTTCAAACATTCATCGATATACCCGCCAATATCAGCAAGGCGATCTTGAGAAACTTTGGAATGCGTGCGGACTTTTCGCCCTAAAAGGATAATCGGGATAATAACAATCGGCACAACAGCTAAACAATAAAGGCTGAGCTTTGCTGAAATACTAATCATCATAGCAAGACCGCCTGTCAGTAATAAGATATTGCGAATCGCAATCGCAACCGAGGTTCCAACCAAAATTTGAATCAAGCTTGTATCGGTTGTCAGTCTTGATATCAGCTCGCCCACCCTTATTTGTTCATAAAAACTAACTTCAAGGGTCAGCACATGCGCAAAAACATCTTTGCGTAGGTCAGTAGCAACGCGCTCTCCAAGCCAGGAAACATAATATACGCGACCAAAACTACCAATCGCTAGCAGCACCACCCCCACCAAAAGCCCACCCAACATAAGCAAAGATTGGTTTGATGATTGATGGATAAAGCCTTGATCGATTAAATAACGAAGCCCTGTTCCAAACATCAAAACCATCGATGACGCAAGAACAAGCGAGAAAAGAGCCAAGAAAATCTGAGGACGATAGGGCGCCAAGTAACGTCTAAGCAGTTTAAATTCCCGAATTGCCTGCAAAGAGGATATGCTTGCTGCTGGCCTTTTCTCTTGGATCAAAAAATCAAATTCACTGGTATCACGCATTAGAAATCCAATCGATAACCAAGTTGATTTTGAAACTCTGTTTTAAGAATTGTGCTTAAATTTATATCCATACGGGTGGATTGCCAATCTCCTTCTTTGTAGTCAAAATGATGTGCGCCTGAAAACGGAGAAGATAGCCAAAGCTGATTTGTAATCCCGTGGAAATTTATCAAATACTGCCGGCCATCCGAAAGATGGATTTGCAAAGCCTTTCCATCATAATCAATTTCAAGCTCACCCTGAGTTTCAATGGCATCAGCGATAAATTCCATCGTTTTATAGGCTTGCGCTTGATAAGAGGGGCTGATGACTTCCATTTTTCCAACTTGAAGGTTGTGAGGTGGTGGAGCCGAGGGGAATCGAACCCCTGACCTCTACAATGCCATTGTAGCGCTCTCCCAACTGAGCTACGACCCCTTAAGGTATTGTGGGTACTGTATCGCTATTTGGGGATTTGTAGCAAGAGGGAAGTAACTTTAAAATTGTGAAGAAACTTCTTGCAGCAGAAAAGACAAAGGGTTCGGATCAAAAGTAGAATCATCTAAATCTAAGAGATCTCTTACACGTTTTTTTGCATTTTCTAAACTATCACCCGGAGCAGCAAATTTTCTCTCTATCTCCTTTTTACTTTCTTCTATGACTCTTTTAGCCTCTGTCGTATTTCTTGATGATGGATCGCGCAAAGGATGAGAAGGCACATCTATCTTCTCTAAGGTTTGCGCAATCAGACGAGAAGTTACAGGCTCTGATCCATACAACACTTCCTCAGCACCATCACTAGCTGCCTTAGAGCTTATACAATTTCCCTCAGTTGTTATTAAAAAGAAGGCTATCATTAGAAGTAGTGTCTTGCTTTTCATTTATTTTCTCCTGGTTTTATCTTAGCAAGTGTAATCCAAATGCTTTCTGTTGTACATTAATTTCTTCAATAATACCTTTATTGCATTCAAAAAATTCTTTTTCTGTACTTTTCCTATATCGATCTAAATTACTTTCTAGACTGCCTGTTATTGTGAATGGATCACCAGCAAATTTTCTTATTTTTAAAGGTGCTCTAATCATGGCCACGCTATCTGTTAAAGCATTTTGTTTTTTTTGCCAAGGTGCAACTTCTATTTCTCCTTTTATACCTTCAGCAACTCTTTCATAATCGCTTATTGGGTGTACACTTCCTGGGGCCCAATGCCCTAATGCATTTCTCATTTCTCTTTCAAGCCAAGATCTGATCATTTGTCCCATCCTCATATTGTTTGAATAGGCGGCAGTGTATCCTCTCATTTCAACAACAGCATGCTTGTCTTTAGCTGTATATTTTCCCATAGAATATGCTTTATTCACAAAAAGAGGTGGAGATAATAAATCCTCATGTGAAGAGAAAAGACCTTCCCTCAGCTGTTTTAAAATAATTTGTGCTGGTACATTATCTCTATCACGTGATAATGACTCTCTAGCAACTTTTTCCCAAATTTCACCAACCATAGGACTAAGCGCTGCAGCAATTCCAGGATTTCTCATCGACTCTATCCATTTATGCATTGTGACAAAATCAAGAATTGCCCTTACTTCTCCCTCATCCGCAAGATTCTTGTCGTTAAAATAAATATTGTAATAGGTACCAAAAAGTCTTGCATCAGGACCAACTGTGGATAATAAATGATCCCAGCTCTCCGCTCTGTCAACTACGTAACTACTAAATGATTTGCGCGACATCAATGTTAAATGAGCTTTGGGTCCCAATTCAGAACCCGGTCTTTTTTCTTTTAATAACTCGCCATACAGCATAATAAGGTAGTGAAAGCCATAATCATTCGCAGTTAGTCCTGGCAATTTTCCTTTTGCGTCAACTTTTTGTACTGCACTTGAGAGTTTCGAATGTTTTGCTGCCATATAATGAGCGAAATTTGGCATCAGTGAATAAGGGAATTCAAAAGTTGCCTGAGGCCTGACTTTGAAGGTTGGATCATCTATAGAAATCGTAATATTTTTTTGCTTTCTCAGTCGCTCTACTTCTTGTGGTAATAAGTTTTTATCATCCCACCCTAGAATCCATTGCCCTAATCCAGCAAGAGTAGTTCCTTTTTCTATGACAAAAGTATATGAACCATCCAACGAAATTGGGTTTCTAGAACGCTCTAAAATATAAGCTGAAAGTTGATGAATGCCATCCGTAGATCTTAATAAACAATCTCTTTCGCTTGCTTCGCTTAAAAGAAAAGGCCTGGTGACGAATTCTAAATTTCCTGTACCATCAACTTCTAGATACCAATCTGGTATACCACCTTCTCCTCGAGACTCACTTTCGAACAGACGTATATGATCTTGCAGCACAACCTCTGCTTCATTAACGTATGTGATTTCCTGTAATTCAAGTTCTATACCCATTTTAATTGGCACTGCAGCAGCAGCTTCGGCTTTCTCTCCAATCATAATAAGTTTGATGAGTGAGATAAAAACAATTAATAAACAACTAATATGATTCGTTTTCATTAATAGGCCATTTAAAGTGAATACTCATGGCTATTAATTTGCAACAAATAAGTAAAATAATTATTAATACTAAAAAATATTAAGTTGATTTCTATAAAAATCTAACAAATATCAGCTTTCCCTCTACTCCACCCAATCGTTCAAAAACATCAACGATGTCTTAGAGGCAAAGCCGCCTTCGCTGTTATTCAAAATCACAATGCCTAAGTTACGGCTAGGCAGAAATGCCACAAAATTGCAGAACCCTTTCAGAAAACCGCCATGATAAACAATGCGCTTTTTGGGAGCATCGGCAATTCGCCAGCCCATCCCATAATAGGACTGAACATTGCCTCTAATTTTTTTCCTTAGACTCATCAATGCGTCTTTTGCCTCAACTTTCGGCTCATGAAAGGTTTTTAAGTCCTCAACAGACAGAAACCCTGGCACACCAACCAGTTGCAACTTTAAAAACGTTGCCATGTCCTGAATATTGGAATTAATCCCGGCTGCTGTAAAAACGGCTGCATGATAAAACCTTGAATAACTTTTAGACGGATACAAAGCACCTTTTTTAGTAAACTGATGCGGCCATGCGCAATTAGGCTGATTCACAAAGTCTTCATAGCCAATGGTTGTTTGATTCATTCCGAGTGGCGTTAATAATTTTCGCTGCAAAAGCGTTTCCATTTTTTGATTTTGAGTCCCCTCAACAACGCCCTCCATCAAACTGTAAACAACATTGTGATAGTCAAATTCAAAACCAGGTTCATCTTGCTCTGCTGTTTTAATGTCTTTGAGCAGCTGAGACCTTAAAACGCCACTTTCTATTTTATTATTCCAGCCTTTTCTTTTAAAACCAGTTGTATGGGTCAAAACATGTCGCAGCGTTGTTCTGGATTTCAGGTGCGGATAAAATGGGGTAATCGGTGCATCTAAATTAATCAATCCTTCTTTATTCAAAAGCGCAATTAAGGTTGCCGCAATTGGCTTTGAGGCTGAGCCTAATTGAAAAGATGTATTCAGGTCAATTGGGTCTTTTTGGCCTTTTTTCTTAACGCCATAGGCCTTCATAAAAATAATATTGTTTCCTTCAACAACCGCGACCGTGCACCCAATCACTTTTTTCTGCTGAATTTGCTGAAGAATATATTGGTCCAACTTTTGCAAAGCAGGCGTCAACGAAGACGCAATAGAGGCTTGGATAGAAAAAGTAAGTAAAAAGAGAAAAAACCTAAATATCAAAGAGAGCCCTTAATTACATTTGTGAGAAGTATGCTAGTATTCTGCCCGAGATTCCAAGCTTTCGCATCAAGAATATATAGCAGGGTCAGTAAAAATGATTATACATTTTTCGTCATGGCGAGCAACAAAGTTGCGTGGCCATCCAGAAAATACACTGGATCACCACAGCTACTGCGGAGCTTCGTGATGACGGTGATGATTATTTCTTTAAGAGATCAGTAAACATAACTAATGCATCGCTTTGATGTTTTTGATACCTTAGGGCAAGATTTAATCGATTGTTATAAGTTATGAGCTATTCACCCACAATTTCTCAGTCAGGAAAACAGCTAGCGCACCGCCTGTTAAAAGAGCACGTTAAACCGTATAAAAAGCTTTTTGCTCTAGCCTGCTTTTTTATGATGTTAGCCGCCATGGCAACAGCAGCGCTGCCTTATTTACTGCAGCCTGTTTTTGATGATGTATTTACCAAGGCTGATGTGAACCTGTTGGCTATTTTTTGTGGTGCCGTGTTGTTGGCATTTATTGTAAAAGGCGCAGCTTCTTATGGCGAATCGATTGTGATGACCTATGTCGGACAAAAGATTATTTCTGATATCCAAAATCGGCTGTTTGCTCATTTGATGAAATCGGACTTAGCCTTTTTCCACAGCACAACCAGCGGTGAGTTATTGTCACGCTTTACCAACGATGTAAACATGATGAGAAACGCCATGGCCAATACGATCATTGGTTTTGGCAAAGACTCCTTTACACTTTTATTCTTAGTTGCTGTCATGTTCTATAGGGACGCTACCCTGGCAGCAATTGCTTTCGTGGTTTTCCCTGCAGCCATTCTGCCGATCGCTAAAATCGGCAGGCGCATGCGCAAAGTCACCTATAATATGCAAACAGAATTGGGGGGTTTTACAACCCAGTTAACACAAGTCTTTCAAGGAATTCGCGTTGTAAAAGCCTATGCCATGGAACAGGTTGAAGCGAAGCGCGCTGAATCAATGATCAAACTGATCTTTAAGCTGATTTATAAGTCAGCTAGAGTTAGATCAGCCGCTCACCCAATTGTCGAAAGCCTTGGAGGCCTTGCCATTATATCGGTTATTGCCTATGGCGGCTGGCAGGTTATGCATCACGCTCGCACCACCGGAGAGTTTATCTCGTTTATTGGTGCCATGCTTTTAATTTATGAGCCCTTAAAGCGCCTCAGTAACCTAAATGCTAATGTTCAAGAAGGCCTTGCAGCATCCTCGCGCGTGTTCATGATTATTGACACGCCTCCTCATATTGCGGACTTGCCAGACGCAACGACAATTGAGCGCGCAAAAGGTAAAATCACGTTTGATCATATGACCTTTCAATATATGGACGGCAAAGAGGCCCTCACAAATATAAACCTTTCAATCGAGCCTGGGCAAACTGTTGCGCTGGTGGGCTCGAGTGGCGCCGGAAAGTCAACGTTTATAAACCTATTGCCAAGGTTTTATGATGTCACAAAAGGAGCTATTTTAATTGATGGAATTGATATAAGGCAGCTGAAGATTCAAAACCTACGACATCAAATTGCGCTTGTTAGCCAAGAAATTGCCCTTTTTGATATGACAGTTCGAGATAATATCGCCTATGGCAGCCAGACAGCTTCTGAAGCCGACATTATTAAAGCAGCAAAATCTGCTGCCGCAGATGAATTTATCATGAAACTGCCAAAAGGATACGAGACTGTCGTTGGTGAAAACGGTGTCAAATTATCAGGCGGACAAAGGCAACGACTCGCCATTGCCAGAGCAATGTTAAAAGATGCGCCCATTTTATTATTGGATGAGGCGACCTCTGCCCTTGATACTGATTCAGAGCGCCAAGTTCAATCTGCTTTAAAAGTTTTAATGAAAGGGAGAACAACCTTAATGGTTGCCCATCGCCTTTCGACGGTTGTTGAAGCTGATATTATATACGTTTTAGATCATGGACAGATTGTTGAAAAAGGCAATCACGCTGAGCTTTTGGACCACAATGGTATCTATGCGCATCTGTGGCAAGCACAATCGCAAGCGTAAGATTTAAAATTTATCTCAATTTCCCCGCTCTCTTATATACAACCGCATTAATGATATTTTAATTTTTGTAAAGTACAAAAAATATATATCGTTTTGTTTGGAGCATCAGAATGCCAGTGTTTTTAAAAATCTTATCTAGCGTATTGCTATTGATGCTGTATACGGAGAATATATCCGTAATGGCCTTGCACTCCAATAGTATTTATTACAATCAACATCATCGTAAATCTGAGTTTACGTTTAAAAAACCCACCCCTGTAGAGTCTGAACACCGCGCAAGTTCTGGCATGGTAGAGAAAATAGAGCAATTAAAAGCTGCAGTGAAGAAAATACAAGAAACCCCAGATGAATCAGCCCTAGACGATCAAATTAAACTATTAGAAATATGCAAAATTAAACTCAGTATAATTGATCATACCGCAGAGGTTTCTAATGAAGAGTTTGAGGAACTTAAATCTAAGGGTCTAGATAAATTTAGAGAGGATGTCGATAATCTTGAGAATCAACTTTTCATAATAAGGCCGGTTAAAGATTCAAGGAGTTATATCAAACCTCCTCATCCGGAAGGTATAGCACCAAAAAAATTACTCACCTTAATACACGAGGGTAATGGACAATTTCATTATAAAAGAGCTCCTGACCCAAATAAGAAAGAAAAACCGCAGAGTCAAACACGTTGTTGGCAGGTTTTGAATTATGAAAAGAATAAAGAGGAAATAGAGCAATTAGTGGATAGAGGCAGGATGAGTGCTTATGAAACAATGTTTCCAGTAGCATCTTCAATTGAAAAAACAAAAAAATTAAAAGATGCTCATACGACCGAGGGCAACGCGCTACAGGGCTATTCTACTAATATTTATAAATATGAATTTAAATACACAGACGAGCAAAAAGCCCCTTTAATCATACAAATCTATCAAATTAAAAAAGAGAAGTGTAATATTCCGCTGCCTGCTGACAGCAAAGGATAAACTGTAATTCTTTTCGTGATTCAATAAGACTAGGGACTGTATTAAGCAGAGAGTACTTTTGCCCCCTCATTGTATAGGATCCGTTCATGAAATAATGAGCTGTGCTGTGTAAATGATTTTTAGGGAAAAAAAGCTTGCAAAAAAAAACGGAATAGCTAATATGTCCTAGGAGTCGCTGAATTAAGCGGGCGTAGCTCAGGGGTAGAGCACAACCTTGCCAAGGTTGGGGTCGAGGGTTCGAATCCCTTCGCCCGCTCCAATTTCTTATAAAATTTAGAATTATATTGAAAAGCTTGCCTACAATTTGATAGGATAGCGGCAAGTTTTTAAATGAAAGTTTGTAAAAATGGCAAAATCTGCAGTAATTAAAATTAAACTTCTTAGCACAGCTGATACTGGCTTTTTCTACGTTACGAAAAAAAATCCACGTAAGAAACCGGAAAAGATGGAATTAAAAAAATACGATCCTGTTGTTCGTAAGCACGTTGTTTTTAAAGAAACAAAAATAAAATAGTATCTAGCTTTTTTTCCCTAAAACGGGGTACTTGTAGACACAAGCGTATTTCTTTAAAGGATGCTCGGTTACAAATGCTCCGTTTTTTTGTGCTCTTCTCAATTTCATTCTTATTTATGTCTGCCTCTCTACAGGCGGTGACTCAAGATCAGGTCAATGTCTCTCGCCCCTATATCGTTAGCATAAAAACACGTTCCACAGTTGCCGCCTATAACTCTGAAGGCACAACATCTGGCACGGGAAGCATTATTGATAAAAAGAACGGTATCCTTTTAACTAATGCCCATGTCGTTGGCGTTGATAAAGTTGTTCCTTATTATGAAATTACCCTTTTCAATGGACGTGAACTTAGAGCCAATCTTTTGTACGTAGACCCTTGGCACGATTTTGCTTTTCTGAAGGTTCGATCAGAAGACATCGATAAATTACCCGCAGAAGTTCCCATCGAAAACCGTGAAGTCACCATAGGTGAGCAGGTTTATATGATTGGAAAAAACGAAAATAAGCCGTTTTCACCCCAACCCGGCATGGTGGCCAACCCTTATGAATCTACGGATTTATTACCGAATCAGGTTTTTAGAATCAGCTTAAATGCTCAAGGCGGAGCCAGTGGATCTCCGGTGTTTACGCAATCGAATCAAGCCGTTGGACTTGTTCATGCTTCAGATGGCTTGACGAGCGCCTTTGCATTGCCCATTTCATACGCTGTTGATGCATTAAAAGCCATCCGTGAAGGCAAAATCCCAAATAGACGCTCTTGTGGCATCATTTTACGGTATTCTTCTCTTGATGATTACGTACGTTTCTATAATTTTCCAAGTGATATAGCAGACAAATATAGACTTAAGTTTCCTAATTCATCTAACAGGGTTCTTGCAATTACAAGCATTTTAGTTTCCACACCAGCAGAAACAATATTTGAAGTCGGTGATGTGGTTACACATGTCAATGGCACAGAAATTGGACCTAATCTTTACCTTTTTGACAAAATTATCAACGAAGCCACATTAGATAAACCAGATGATGAAGTTGAAGTCACGGTTGTTCGTCGCGGGAAAGTTATGTCCCTAAAGGTCAAGACGTATGACCTTCATCAACGTAAAATCAAGAAAATCCTTCAATTTGGAGGAGCTTTTTTCTATGAAGCAGATGATGCTATTGTTAGACGCACAGGCGCTCGTGATCATAGGGTCTTTATAACGAATATCAGGCCTGGTAGTAGTTTCTTTGAAAATTTACCCATGTTGCCAAGATCCTCATCGACTCTTGTTTGCCTAACTAAGATCAATGAAAAGAACATCTCATCCTTGCAAGATTTGATTGAAATGATCCCATCACTCATGGAGCAAAAGGACTTTTCGCTCGTTTTTAAAAACTATGGAGTCGAGTTTGGCATTGATTCCTTGCCAATTTTTGCTCAAGTGCCGCAAACTCAATCGATTTCTTATAGCCGTCACGATGGACTACCTGAGATTTATACCTTTAAACCAGAAACCAGAATTTGGAATGTGGAGACCATCAACACACAAAATTCTCTGGGCGCATCTAGTCAGCCTGTGAAGTTGTCACCAGAGGCTTCTCCCCATATTTCCAAAAACTTATGCCCGACTGACCATAACGCCTTTGCTCAAGCTGGTTAAATAAGGGTATAGAATTAGGTATATTTTTTGAAGAAGATTCAATGCAAAAAAGCGTTTCATCGAATATCCAACCTTGTTTGTATAAATGAAAACAAACAGGTTCTATAAGGGCTGACTTATAGGGCGGATCAAGAAAAACCAAATCAACTGCCTGAGTCGCCTTTCCTAATTTTAAAACATCCATCCCCAAAACAGTGGTTTGATTTTGGCCTAGCAACAATTTTATGTTTTTTTCTAGAACTGTTCTAACTTTTACATCTTGTTCTACAAAATAGATATGCTTGGCTCCTCTAGACAAACTCTCCAGCCCCATGGCACCTGAACCAGCAAAGGCATCAAGAACCGTGATTTGATCAAAATGAATACGATATTGATGGACTAAAATATTGAATATTGCTTCGCGCACCCTATCCATTGTGGGACGTGTTGTCTTTTCATCGGGTAAATAGAGGCGCTTTTGACGGAAATGCCCTGAGATAATCTTAAGCATAAGCTACTTTCAAGTAGTAAGGTTGTAGTCACAATAGTCTAGTAGGGCCTAAGGATAAACTTTTAAAGGACCAATATAAATAGCATTAGGTTGAAATTTTATCTTTAAAATCACATCTTTTCTCTTCTCTTCAGAAACATGACTATTCGTTGCGTCTTTAGTAGAGAGCGATTCTCCGAGTACTGTAGCCAAGTTTTTTTCGACTGCCTGCGTCATCCCAACAGAGTGCAAATGGGATATAAAATTAAAGAGTGATTTAACTTGTAAAAACATCTCTCCTTTAACAGGAAGCCTGACATCTTCTTGATTAAGTAACTGTAGTTCACCTTCTGCCTTTAGAGAGTAACTTTTTCCTTCTGGCATTTGTAAGGTTGCTTCAGGAACTTCTAGCACTAACCTGATCAGTTGTTTATTAATTTGATAGTTAACCTTTCCTTCGATGTCGTAAATCACCAGATGAGCAAGCTGATAGCTTTGGGTTGGTTCCTGATACTCATAAACACCGAATTGGAAGGACTTAATTAACAAGTTATCAATGTCATAAGAATTCCACTTTCTTTTAATATGTCCGTCTGTCTTTTCTGTTTTAATGTAGGTTTTGTCTTTAAAGCTAATTTTTAAATTATCGACTTTAACAGGAAAAGTAACAGAGCAGAAAAAGTTCTTAAAAAGTGCCAATAAATCTACATCTATAATAGCCTTAGTGAATTCAATCTTTTCAAGGCTAGTTTGTGGATTTTTGTATACAATAGTGGTTTTCCCAATATGCAAGGAAGGAGAAATAGGCCAATTTAAAGAAGGTAACCAAGAGCTCATTTCTATTGTGGCCTTTTCTTTCCTTAACCATTGTTTTACCTCATGACTTACATAGAGCCCGCCTAAGCAAAAAAGAAACAGGACTATGGCTAATATTGAAATCAGCTTGAAAACTAAAGGCTGCTTAAAGCCTAATTTTGTTATGAGTGACATGTCAGCCTCCTTTTTTATAAACGCAACAGGGACTGAAAGCTTACATTAAGATAGAAGATGCAAAACAATTATACCTCATTTTACGGCTTCAATACTACCTTTGGACAAACCTGTTAGATGTTCTTTTGGATAATTTAACATTAATTAATATAGGGACTGTCCCAGATAATTAGCGAAGACTCATTTTATATGATCTATCTATATCCACTTATCATCCAACAAGATTGCTCAAAAAAAATTATCACTTTTTAATATTATATTAATATTGTATATCCATATTTAAACATGGAGGTAAGTTAGACTCGGATTGTGCCGGGTCCGAAACTGGCTGTTAAAGCCGCTTTTGTCCACATATTGACAAAGGTTTATCGTGTTTTAACTTTAGATACGCGCGTATCTAAAGTGCGTACCCGAAGTGTTTCAAAAAATCCTGGCAGCCGTTTGAGGGCTCTGGAGCGCAGTATATAAAAAATAGATGAGCACCGAAGATCCCGAAAAACAACGAACCCGGAATTTGAAATAGGAAGGGTGTAAACTGCTTTTTTATGGGATGGAACCCATATCTAAGATTGGAACTTTGTAAGCCTGTTAAAGGTGATAAGAAGGGA
>JAIEPD010000073.1 GCA_019749935.1 Alphaproteobacteria bacterium | reverse complement strand
TCTTCATCATTAAATGAATTGCTTCCTACTACTGATTATACCAAATCTCTAATCTGGACGCATTATGCAAGAGTCTTAGATAATATATCAACATGTTCATCTGCTGAAAGACTTCAATCTATATTAGCAGCCTCACTTTATTTCTCTACAAATTCTTTAATCGAAGCATGTCGAAATATGGGTGAAGAGTTTTCACTTTTAGAGCAACTGAAGGATCTTGAGGCAGTTTATAAATCTAAATTTGATATTTTACTAACAACAGCTAATGTAGAGGTTAGTGACAATAATAGTGACAATCAAAATATTGACATATTTACTAAAATAATTCGTAAAATCAAAAAAAATATAAGATTAGGGTAGTAGTAAACACAATTTAGTTCCCTGCATTTCCCTTCTTTTATTAATAATGAGGCGCAATTTTGGCTCAAAGAACTATTCGTTTCTTGTTTTTCCTCTCTTTGGAGTTATTTTCTTAATTTCTAATGTTTTTTGCTAATGATTCTGCCATTTGTCTTATTATATTTAAGGAATCTATATTATAAAGCAAAGGAAAGGTAGAACTAAAAACGGGGGACTCGCCGAAAATGCCACCTTCTTTATGCTCACATAATTCTGATTGTTCAAAAAGTTGGCCGATGCCCTGCATAGGAGCAATAAGTTTGGTGTTGTATTCATGTTCTGTTAGAAAGGATAAAATATCAAAAAATGAATCGCACATAACGCTGTTGCCAAAAGAGCACCAACCAGATTTATCTGCAGTCAAATAATCTAGTTGTTTAAGCATCTCAGAAGAGAGAAAAAATAACACACTACGAGGGCCAAATATACTTAAGGAGGAAAGGAATTGGGAAAATTCCATGCCTTCTTTAAACATGCAATGCAGATTCGGAATAGGATGCGCCATGTAGATTTGTTTTGGTCTTGCTACTACCAAAGATATTATTTCAACATCCCAAAAATGCTTATTGATACAAGTATCATCTGTTAATGATAAAACACCTCCACTGGTTGGAGAACGATGTGGCATCAGGTCACCATTGATAAAATGAAGGTTGCGATAACCGCGCTTTTCTCCTCCAACAATGACGCGAATATTGAGTTTCTTATTAAATATCTCCTGAATAAAGAAAAAATACTCTAAATCATCGTCTGCATCAACAGCAAGTAGTATTTCAAAATTTTTCGGAACCAAAGAATTAACATACAGACAATACAAAAGGGTCGGTAATTTATGATCTATGTTATTTAGCATGCGAGTCGGCACAGCGACAGTAAAAATGGGATCCGGAAATCCTGCTAATGGTTCAGCCATTTTTTTTATATTTTCACTGTTTGTTGGATAATCTAAAGAATGAGAATCTTTATTTTTCCTGTAATAAGAAAGTGTGGCTTTGGAAACAAATTTATACATTGGATGGTTATTCCCATATAGTTTCCCCTTCTTCGCTATAATATCAATCAATTCGTCAGGAGCATAGTTACCATAGAGAACGTCATTTAGCTCTGTCATATCGATTAGATTTTGAGACAAATCATCAGTTTCTTCATAGCTAACATTTAGCCGTCTTCTAGCAATTTTTCCGATAAATGATCGTAAACCTAAAAGTCCGAGGAATGCTTTGAGAGCACGAAACCAAAATTTTAGAAACCGTACAAGCACATTACGTAAGCACCTCATTAACTAACCTCTACATCTTATATGATTCTTTTCTTCTTCCCTTTTTGAAAGATCTTAGCGTTCAATTTAGAGGTATGAAGCAATACATATTCTACTTCTCGTTTCTACATTTTTGCAATCTATTTTATCTAATTTTATTAAAAACTTGAAATTTTAATTCTATCACTCTTTGTTGTTTTCAAAGCTTATCAAGGTGTATATAAAAGTAAGGGTCTAGAGGGGGATTTTTGATGATTGAGTTTTCGTTAGAAAACAAACGAATTTGGGTATGTGGTGGTAATGGTCTTGTGGGGAATGCTCTTATTCCGTTATTACAAGAAAAAAAATGTACGATTCTAGCGCCAAGTCGCTCTGATTTGGATCTAACTCGCCAAAGTGCAGTTGAACATTGGGCCAAAGAGAATAAACCAGAGATTGTTTTTTTGTTAGCTGCCAAAGTTGGTGGCATTTATGCCAATAATACTTTCCCTGCTGAATTTATTTATCAAAACATAATGATTTCTTCTAATGTGATAAATACTGCTTATGAAGTGGGCGTTAAAAAGCTTTTGTTCTTGGGATCTGCTTGCTCGTATCCAAAATTTGCTCCAATGCCTATTAAGGAAGAGTCTTTACTAGAAGGAGCATTAGAGCCAACAAATGAACCTTATGCGGTAGCAAAAATTGCCAGTATAAAGCTGTGCCAAACTTATAGGCGACAATATGGATGTGATTTTATTGCAGGAGTTCCTACAAATCTATATGGTCCAGGTGATCGTTTCCATCCACTTGAAAGCCATGTGATCCCAGCACTTATGCGCCGTTTTCACGAGGCTAAACTTAATAACTTACCAAGCGTTGAAATTTGGGGGACAGGGACTCCGCAACGAGAGTTTTTGCATGTTCAAGATCTTGCTAAGGCTTGCATTTTTTTAATGGAAAGTTACTCTTCTGAAAAAATTATTAATATTGGAAGTGGTGAGGAAATTACAATTCGAAATCTTGTTAATCTTGTTAAAGAAGTAATTGGATATCCGGGAGATATTGTTTTTGATTCCTCTAAGCCGGACGGAGCAATGCGTAAAGTTTTGGATACTGCCCGTTTGAAAGGGATTGGTTGGAGTTCTTCTATTTATCTAAAAGATGGACTTATGCAAACTTATGCTTGGGCACAACAAAATATTTTTATTTAAATTTATAGACGGAGAATCCTTTTGAGTAAAAAGAGAGTTTTTATAACCGGTATTACCGGAATGGTTGGATCACATTTAGCCGATTTCTTAGTTGAAAAAACGGACTGGGAAATATTTGGTTTATGTAGATGGCGCAGCCCATTAGATAACTTACAGCATCTTATCTCTATGATTAATAAGCAAGAAAGAATCCGTCTAATCTATGGGGATTTGCGAGATACGGATTCAATTAATAATGCCGTTAAAGAGATAAAACCGGATTATATTTTTCATTTGGCGGCTCAAAGTTATCCGCAAACAAGCTTTACTGCTCCGCTTGATACATATGAAACAAATATCCAAGGGACTTCTAGAGTTTTGGAAGCGGCAAGAACATATAGGCCAGATGCTATTATTCATGTATGTTCTTCATCTGAGGTTTTTGGTCGCGTACCAAAAGAGAAACTGCCTATTCAAGAAGAATGTACTTTTCACCCTGCTTCACCTTATGCAATTTCAAAGGTTGGAACAGATTTGGTGGGGCGTTATTATGCTGAAGCCTATAATATGTGTGTTATGACAACAAGAATGTTTACGCATACAGGGCCAAGGCGAGGTGATGTATTTGCAGAGTCTACTTTTGCAAAGCAAATTGCCATGATTGAGGCTGGTATGATTCCACCAGTTATTAAAGTGGGGAACTTAGCTTCTCTTCGTACGTTCGCAGATGTTCGCGATGCTATTAAAGCATATTATATGCTAGTCACAATTAATCCAGTCCCTGGTTCATATTATAACATTGGTGGAAACCATACGTGCACAGTTAAGGAAATGCTTGATTACTTACTATCTCTCTCTCCTATGAAAGACAAAATCAAGATTGAGACTGATCAGGCTAGATTAAGGCCAATTGATGCTGACCTTCAGATTCCCGATACAACTAAGTTCCATAATCACACAGGATGGGTTCCTGAGACTTCTTTTGAAACTACGATGACAGATTTGCTGAACTATTGGAGAGATCAAGTCAAAATGAAAAAGACTTTTCTGACGCGCTAATGACACAAGCAATCATTCTTGCCGGCGGTTTTGGTACAAGGTTAAGGTCTGCAGTCCAAGATCTTCCAAAACCAATGGCACCTATCAATGGAAAGCCTTTTTTAAGTTTTCTTCTGGATGAGATTTACAGCCAAGGAATCATTAAAGAAATCATCTTGTCTGTGCATTACAAGCATGAGGCGATTTCTAGTTTTTTTAAAGATTCCTATAAAGGTTTACCACTTAAGTATGTGATAGAAAGTAATCCTCTTGGCACAGGTGGAGCTATAAAAAACTGTGCAGATCTAATAAATCCTGAGCAATCTTTTTTTGTGTTTAACGGGGACACCTTTTTAAAATTTTCTCAAAAAGAAATGTATGACCTCCATTGTCAGAAAAGTTGCTCTATCACTTTAGCTTTAAAAAATATGTCAAACTGCTATCGGTATGGTCGCGTTTTGTTTAACGAAGAAAAACATATTATGGCTTTTGATGCTGCCGGATATGAGGGGGCAGGTTATATAAACGCCGGAGTATATTTGTTAAGTTCAGAGGTTTTAAAAATATTACCAGACTCTACGTTTTCTTTTGAGAAAGACTTTTTAGAAAAATGCTTTGATAGATTTTCTCCTTTAGGTTTCCTTTGCCAAGATTACTTTATTGACATTGGAATCCCAGAAGATTATAGAAGGGCAGCTCATGAGTTTTCAGCAAAATAAAATTGAGAAGTAGAATTTAACGTCTTTTCTATATCATAGAAAGGACATTTTTTATACATAACCTTAAGAAAATGCTTTTCAAGGAATGTTTCTTTTGCTTATATGTTACGAGTCGATAATAACAAGCGGTGTATTTTAGTTGTTAGAAAAAAAGCATATTCAATCTCTCTATAAAACCCTCTATCGGATACGTCGTACTGAAGAAGAAATAGCTAGAGCCTATCCAACAGATAATATAAAAAGCCCAGTTCATTTGTCTATTGGACAAGAGGCAGTATCGGTTGCAGTATGTGATAGCCTTCAATCAGAAGACATTGCTTTTGGTACTTATCGAGGGCATGCACTGTATTTAGCGAAAGGCGGAAATCTAAAAGAAATGATCGCTGAGCTTTATGGTAAGGAAAGCGGTTGCGGTCGGGGTAAAGCCGGATCTATGCATTTGATTGATACAAATGCCAGAATGTATGGGGCTTCAGCTATTTTGGCAACGACAATTCCCCTTGCTGTAGGATATGCTTTGGCTCTTAAGATGAGAAAAAGTCCGCAGATTGTTGTTTGTTTTTTTGGTGAAGGCTCTACAGAAGAAGGTGCCTATCATGAGAGTGTCAATTTTGCAGTTTTAAAGAAATTGCCTATTCTGTTTGTGTGTGAAAATAATGAATATGCAATCTACTCACACATCTCTGCCAGGATGGGAAATACCGATGTAAGTGCAAGGGCTTCATCATACGGTATGCCCTCTGCCAAAGTTACAGATGGAAATATTTTTTCCATGCATGAAGCTGCGAAAAAAGCGATTTCATATGTAAGAGATCAAAAACAAGGACCGTATTTCCTAGAGGTTTATACTCAACGCTGGGTAGATCATGTGGGGCCAGATGAAGATTTCCACATTGGGTATCGTTCTAAAGAAAGTGTAGATTTTTGGAAACAAAAGGACTCTGTTTCTCACTTAAAATCATTGCTTGATGAAGAAGTAAGTCATGTTATTGAAGAGCAAGTGGAACAAGAGATAAAAGAAGCCTTTTTATTTGCAGAACAAAGTAATTTTCCAAAAGTAGAAGAGTTGTATAAGCATGTATTTGCATAATAACAATAAATCATTAACTTATGCAGCGGCTTTACGTGAAGCTATTGTACATGAGATGAAAAGAGATCCATCCGTATTTTCTATGGGACAAAATGTGGATGATCCTAAGGGTATGTTTGGCACTACCAAAGATCTTCATAAAATTTTTGGGGATGACAGAAATATTGATACACCTTTGGCTGAAGATGGAATGACAGGTGTTGCAATAGGGGCTGCATTAGCAGGTATGAGACCTATACATGTTCATCAGCGAATGGACTTTATGCTGCTTGCGATGAATCAAATTATTAATATGGCAGCTAAGTCTCATTATATGTATGGCGGCGCAGTTTCTATTCCTCTTGTCATTAGAGGTATTATAGGTAGAAGCTGGGGGCAGGGGCCGCAACATTCTCAAGCACTTCATTCGTTCTTTATGCATATACCTGGGTTAAAGGTTTTCGCTCCAACGACTCCGCACGATGCTAAAGGGTGCATGATAACAGCAATTAGAGATAACAATCCTGTGATTTTCATAGAGCATCGCATGTTACATGGGATAGAAGGTATTGTTCCTGAGGGTGAATATGAAATTCCTTTTGGAAAGGCGCGTATCCTATCTAAAGGGGATGATATTACGATTGTAGCTATTAGCCATATGGTTGTCGAAGCGATAAGAGCTAAGAATCATCTAAAAGAAATAGGAATTACTGCAGAAATAATCGATCCAGTTTCACTAGCTCCTTTGGATATTCAAACGATTAGCGACTCTGTGAGAAAAACCAAGAATTTATTGGTTGTAGATAACGGATGGACAAGTTGTGGAGCGAGTGCTGAGATTATCACGCAAGTTATTGAAAATTTAAATGGGCAAGAGGGTGTTCGTTATGCTCGCATGGGTTTTGCTCCTGTGACATGCCCTACAACAAAACCATTAGAAAATTTATTTTATCCTACCTCGATAACGATTGCAGAAAAAGCATCTGCTCTTGTTAATAAAACGAGTGTAGATTGGAACGTTAATAGTCAGGAAGCAGCTGAAATTTTAGAGTTTAGAGGCCCTTTTTAGAAAGCCAAATTGGAGATTTTATGAGCCAAAGTAATTTATTAAAAGCAGCTAGTGAAGGAACGGCAGGGCTGGATGCTGTATACTCTAGTATTGAGCAATATTGGAATGAGACGACAAATTTTTCATTTAATGCAAAAGCGCCTATTGTGAGATTGCATGAGCCTTCTTTTGGTCCAGAAGAAATTATGGAAGCGGTAAAATGTATGCTTCAGACAAAAGTGACTATGGGAGAGAAAGTAAAGAGTTTTGAACATCTTTATGCTTCTCATTTTGGGCACAAATATGGAGTTATGAATAACTCTGGTTCTTCTGCAAATTTGTTAGCAGTTGCGGCATTATCAAACCCGGTTACCAGAGACTATCTAAGGCCAGGTGATGAGGTGATTGTGCCTGCACTTGCGTGGTCAACAACTGTTTGGCCATTAATCCAATGTAATTTAACGCCTGTCGTTGTCGATATAGATCCTAAAACATTAAATATTGATCCTAATGAAATTGAAAAGGCAATTGGTCCTAAAACACGTGCGGTGATGATTGTTCCTGTTTATGGTAATCCTTGCGATATGGATGCAATCGTTGATATTTGTAAACGTCATAATTTACTTTTGATAGAAGATTGCTGTGAATCAATGGGAGCAACATACAAAGGCAAGTCCGTTGGAAGTTTCGGTAGTGTAGGGACTTTTAGTTTTTACTATTCCCATCATATCACAACACTTGAAGGTGGTATCACTGTTACTGATGATTCAGATATTGATGATTTGCTCAGAATTCTAAGAGCACATGGTTGGACAAGAGAAACAAAAGACCCTCAAAAATATCTAAAACAGTATCCTGGTTTTGATCCGCGTTTCGTATTTGTAAACGTAGGCTATAATTTGCGTCCCACCGAGCTTCAAGGGGCAATGGGGCACGTTCAGTTACCAAAACTGAAAGGATTTATTGAAACAAGGCGAGACAATGCTCACTATTGGCTAAATGAGTTTGCTGAATTTAGAGATTTAATGACCTTTCAAGATACAACAGAAGGTGCAACTCATTCTTGGTTTGGTTTTTCTACGACGCTTTCCTCTAAAGCGCCATTTTCAGTGAATGAAATCCGAGGTCATTTGGAAGCTGCTGGAATTGAAACCCGTCCGATCATTTGTGGAAATATTGCGGCTCATCCTGCAATGAAATTGTATCCCCACCGGGTCTCGGGAGATCTTAAGTACTCATCTGCTGTTATGAAAAATGGTTTCTCATTTGGTAATCACCATTTTGTTTGTCCAGAGGCCAGATCACATATTTCTAGAAACTTTAAAGAATTTATGAAAAAGTTTTCTTAAGCTTAGAATGTATAAGGATTTAAAATGATTATTAGCCGTACCCCTTTTCGAGTTTCTTTCTTTGGAGGAGGGACGGATTATGCTCCATGGTATCAAGAACATGGAGGAGAGATTCTAGCAGCAACCATCAATAAGTATTGCTACATTAATTGTCGTTATTTGCCTCATTTCTTTGAGCATAAAAATAGAATCGTGTGGTCAAAAGTTGAGATGGTAAAAGAGATAGATGAAATTGAGCATCCTTCTGTAAGAGAGACGTTGCGTTTTTTAAATATTCAAGAGGGAGTTGAAATTCATCATGACGGAGACTTGCCTGCTCGTTCAGGATTAGGCTCTAGTTCAGCATTTACTGTTAGCCTGCTGAATGCTTTATATGCTCTTAAGGGAACAATGGTCAGTAAAATGGAGCTTGCAAAACAAGCTATTCATGTTGAGCAAAACCTTATGAAAGAGTGTGTAGGGGTGCAAGATCAGATTCAAACAGCTTTTGGGGGGCTGAATCATATAAAAATTCATCCTAATCATTCTTTTGTCGTTAACCCTCTTATTATTTCAGCAAAAAAAATGCAGGATTTAGAAGGATCTTTGATGTTGTTTTTTACTGGAGTATCCAGAACAGCATCTGATATTGCTAAAAGCCAAGTACAATCCATAGCAAATAAACAAAATGAATTACGGCTAATGCAAGATCTCGTTGCTGAAGGAATTAAAATTCTCACCCAAAGTGATGATTTAAATGATTTTGGCTGTTTATTGCATCAAGGATGGTTGTTAAAAAGAAGTCTTACAAATAAGATCAGCACCGACTCAATTAATGATGTTTACGAAAAAGCCATGAAAGCAGGCGCCCTTGGTGGTAAGGTTTTGGGTGCTGGAGGCGGCGGTTTTATGTTATTTTTTGTTCCTAAAGATTACCAAAATGCTGTAAAACTTGCGCTTCAAGATTTGGTGTATGTGCCTGTAGAGTTTGATCATGAAGGTAGTAAAATTATTTTTTACAATCCTTCTGAACATTCAAACCCTAACAATAGTCTAAGCCAAAACAAAGTATCTACAAATATTGATAAAAAAACCCCTATTACCTTAAGAGCATAAAATGTCTAATTTTTATAAAAATAAAAAAGTGCTTGTAGCTGGTGGCACAGGTCTTATTGGCAGGCCCCTGGTGACTCTTCTTTTAGAGCAGGGAGCTCAAGTAAGAATTGCATCTCTGGATGATCCTGCAAATGCTCCAAAAGGGGTTGATTTTCATCGGACAGACTTGAGAAATCTCTCTGAATGTCTGAAAGCTTGCGAGGGAATGGAAATTGTTTTCAACTTAGCGGGTGTAAAAGGATCTCCTGCTATGACGGCTCAACGTCCTGCAAGTTTTTTTGTGCCGACATTAATGTTTAGTGTCAATTTGATGGAGGCAGCGCGTCGTTTAGGAGCAGAGCGTTATCTCTTTACCAGCAGTATTGGTGTATATGCACCTGCAGAAGTCTTTTACGAAGATGATGTCTGGAAAACGTTCCCATCTCCTCATGATAAATTTGCAGGATGGGCAAAAAGAATTGGTGAATTGCAAGCAGAAGCTTACAATATTGAATATGGTTGGGATAAAATATCAATTGTAAGGCCTGCAAATGTATATGGGTCTTATGACAATTTTGACCCCAATAATGCAATGGTTATTCCTTCTCTTATTAACCGTGCACTCAGTGGAGAAAATCCTTTAGTCGTATGGGGAGATGGTTCAGCTGTGCGAGATTTTATTCATGCAAAAGATGTTGCTTTGGGAATGATGCTTGTCGTGGAAAAAGGAATAAGAGAGCCAGTTAACTTAGGAAGCGGGACGGGCGTTAGCATCCGAGAGATTGTGGATGTCGTTACAAATTGTATGGATACTCCTCCTAAAATTGTTTGGGACACAACGAAGCCTACTGGAGATAAACAAAGACTAATGGATATGACGCGTGCAAAATCTTTTGGTTTTTCTCCAACCGTTTCGATTGAAGAAGGTATTAGAGAGACATTTAAGTGGTATTGCGAAAATAAAAAATTGGCAAGTAATCGCTATAATCCATTTACTGAAAAAGAACTTGTTCCTGAGCAGAAAAAAATTGCATGAACAAGACTGTTTTAATTACAGGGGCAAGTGGTGGAATAGGTGCAGCTACAGCTATAGAAGCTGCACGAAAAGGATTTGATGTATGCATCCATTATCATAAAAATGAAGCTGGGGCACACAGAGTTTCGCATGAAATTAAAAAGCTAGGACAAAAAGTCTTTCTTTATCAGGCAAATCTGGTTAACTCTGCAGAGATTATAAAAATGTTTGAAAATATTGATAAAGAGGTCGGACGCCTGGATGGTTTGGTTAATAATGCTGGAATTACCCAACTACGCCGAAGTATTCAGGAATTAACCCATGAAGATTATGATGCACTTTTTAATACAAATGTGCATGGAGTCATTTTTTGCACACAAGAAGCAATCAAAAGAATAATAAAGCAAAAAGGCGGTTCTATCGTTAACGTTTCTTCTCAAGCAGCAACATTTGGTGGAAATAAGATTTTATTTTACGCAATGAGTAAGGGCGCAATTAACACCTTCACTGTTGGTCTTGCTAGAGAATTAGCCCCTTATAAAATCAGAGTTAATGCCGTAAGCCCAGGAGTTATTGACACACCTCAACATGCTCAGGCAGAACCCATTTGGAAAGAAGAAGTGACGAAAACCATTCCTTTGGGAAGAATTGGGGATCCAAGCGACGTAGCAAATGCTATTGCTTGGTTGCTATCTGATGAATCAAGCTATATTACAGGAACGATTATACCAGTGTCTGGTGGAAGATAAGAGGATTTTTATGAAAAAACGACTTTTGATTTGCGGGGCAACTGGTTTTATCGGTCGAAATTTGGTAGAGCATTTTACCAAGCAGCCAGAATACGAAGTCATTGGGGTTTATCATAAACGTTCTTCTTTTGAGCATCCAAATTTATCATGGGTCGAGGCTGATTTAACCAATGTTAAAGATGTGGATAGAGTGATTGATGGAGTTGACATAGTTGTTCAAGCGGCTGCTGTTACATCCGGATCAAAAGACATTGTCACGCGTCCATATATTCATGTAACTGATAATGCAGTTATGAATTCTTTACTACTGCGTTCTGCATTTGAGAAAGCTGTTAAACATTTTGTTTTTTTCAGTTGCACAGTCATGTATCCTTCCTCTGCTCAGGCTTTAAAAGAAACCGATTTTGATGCGAATGCTGCTTTATATGAACGTTACTTTGGTGTAGGTTGGACAAAAGTTTATACAGAAAAAATGTGCGAATTCTTTAGTAAAATTAGCCCAATGAAAACCACAGTAATTCGGCATTCAAACATATATGGCCCTCATGATAAATTTGATCTTGAGCGCAGCCATGTATTTGGGGCAACTGTAACCAAGGTAATGACGGAAACTTCTGACACGTTGAATGTCTGGGGAACAGGAGAAGAAGAAAGAGATCTTTTATATGTAAATGATCTTACACGTTTTGTCCAACTTGCTCTTGAAAAGCAAGCTTCTTCCTTTGGACTGTATAATTGTGGAATTGGCAAGGCTATTACTATCAAAGATCTCGTGCAGAAAATTATAGATTATTCTGGTAAAAATCTAAAAATTAAACATGATTTATCAAAGCCAACTATAAAAACTTCTTTGTTTTTAAACTGTGAAAAGGCAAGTCAGGAATTAGATTGGGCGCCTCAGATAGGGCTTGATGAAGGAATAAAAAAGACGCTTCAGTGGTGGAAGGAAAATATAAAAGTTGGTGGCTAAAAAATCTGGACTCTAGAAGTTAAGGTTTCGAATTAAACTGATTGCATACCCTAACTGAAAAAATCGAAGCGATGCATACTATAGAGAAGACAGCCAAAGCAACTGTTAATGGCTTTCCATCGTAGAGGTAACTTACAAGGCCTATGATGGATGAACATAAAAATGTTCTCATCCCCATAATTGCCGAGGAAGCTGTCCCTTTTAACTCAGGGAAAATTTCCAGTGAAGCCGTAAACACAATTGGGTAGACAATTGAAAATCCAATACAAAAAACAATCATACAGCTTGTTGTTACGTATGGTGAATAAGGGGAAATCACACACAAAGTAACCAAAGCCAGGCTTCCAATCATACAAATTATCGTCCCACTTTTAATGCAGTTTTTTTCTCCTATTTTGACTGAAATCTTTTCAACAAAAAGACTTACAATTGAAAAGCAAGAGACAATCGTAGCCTGATGCAAGGCATAGGCTGCTAATGACATGCCAAACGTTTCAATGTACAAAAACGACGCGCAAGCAATAAAAGAAAGATAGGTTGCATAAAGCAGGCTTGGAAGAAGAGAGGCGTTAATAAATTTTGAATTTGTGAGCAGTGTTCTATAATCATTTAAAATACTCTTAACCTTAAAAATTTCTCTTTCTTGCTTTGTTTCTGGAAGAAACAGCCATAATAAGGTCCATGAAACAAAGCATATCAAAGCAATGAATCCATAATTGCCGCGCCATCCAACCATTTGATTAATAAAAGTTCCTGCAACGGGGGCTACGGCCATTAATGTTGTTAATAAAGAATTCATGATGCTTATAACTTTAACGGCTTTATGCTTTTGATAGACATCTGCAACCATGGCAAAGGCCACAACTGCTGAGGTGGCAGCTCCAACACCTTGAATAAATCTAGAGATTAAAAGAAAGGAAATGGTAGGAGCATAAACACACCCAAAAGCACCAATGAATAAAAGAAAATTTCCCCACACCATAACTTTTCGTCTGCCATAGCATTCTGATAAGGGACCATAGATAAATGATGCACAGCAAAATCCAAGAAAATTATAGGCAAGCGTAAGCTGTATGATTCCATCTGAAACTTTAAAATAATGAGCCATGTCAGGAAAGCCTGGTACAGAAATATCGACTTCAATACAACAAGCAACAAGCGATAAAATCGCTAAGGGAAGAAATGCTTTTAGCATTTAGTTATCCTTTTAAAAGAAATTAAAATGTAAGGAAGAGTTTTTGAATAAGCATCTCAGAATAAGATGCTCTCCAAAGTTAATGGTTTAGAAGGGATATTGTCAATTCTGAATCAGGCCTTAAATGAAGGCTATTTGAATTCAGTGTTGAGCCCTATTCCTTGAAAATAATTGACTTATAAAATCAGAGGTACTTCTTATGTAATTATTAGTAGCCCTGGCAAACGCTTCATAAAGTTGAGGAAAGCTCATTCCAGCTGCTTTCAAGCGTTCTTCACTCATAAAGACCATTGGAAATGGACTTTCTTGTATAGGGATATCTGAAGCTTTTACGTGGCCGTCTAGAATTGCGAGGGCCATTTTTGCTGATGTTTCTCCTTGTTCAAAAGGAGATGTTGCAATTGAAACTGCTGAACCTTCTTCGCAAACGAATCCGTTAATCCCGATGATAGGAATGGGTGCATTCTTAAAAGTCCATTCTATAACCTGTTTAAAGGGGACCATTTCTTTTTTGCTATCATCTTTATAAACTTTTCGGTAGTTGGATATTAAAATAAAATCAGCAATGTTTTTGCTTGCTAAAACCTCTTTTTTCCATTCATCAAATGTATTAACAAGCTTTGAGGGAAGGAGTTCTATGGGGGACCAATTTTTATATTCATGCATATTGATATCATCATACTTCACAATAATCGATTGATCTGAAATGTGAAGGGCTCTGTAAGGTGGTTTTAGTCCTTTCTTTACGGCCTGAGTTTCTATGGCACTTTTAATGCCTTCATAGGGAATGCGCTCAAGAACACCTGTGACGTTTGTCCCTTTATCATATCCATATTGTGATGCTTTTGCGTTTACCCCCGCAAAAACGATCTGAATATCATTGCGATTTAGATAATGTTTCATAACATAGGCTTGAGCATCATCATCAATTGCAAGTACAACATCAGGCCTTACATAATCAACAACACGTTTAGCAATAATCCCTGCTTTTTGTTTATATTCTTCATCAGGGTGATTTTTTGTATCCATGTAATGCCATAGGATGTTGTAATTACTTTTTCCGCGAATGATGCGTTTAATGCCAATATTTACATCTCTTACCCATGCATAATCAGGACCATAACTGTGAAGGATAAGTAATGTTTTTCGATGAGAGCTTGTCATAAAGAAATATCCAGCCATAATGCAAAGGCATAACGTTACGACAAGCTTTTTTATATTTTTTAAAGAAAAAAGATTTTTATTCATTATATTAAACTCAAATATTTCCAATAGTAAAAACTCAAGAACAATGCAATCAGCTTAATAACATTAACAAGTGCATTTATAATTAGAAATTTTCTTTCATTGATTTTAGAATTATTAAAGCCGGCTTTATAGATCCTATAAAATGTACATTGATACGGAAAAAACCAAATATCTCCTACTAGCAAAAGCACCATACATAAAGCCCACCCACTTACACCAACTTTAGTAGCGATTGCTAGAATAGTAGGTGCTAATAGCGCAACTACTGCACCAACAGGCAGCATGAATCGCAATATAAGCGTAACGGCAGCTATGAAAGCAAAGAGAAACATCTTGTCTTTTAAAATTTCAGGAAAGGCAGTCAATAAATGGTTGTAAAGCCATATATCTAAACCCAAAGATTTGAATACTGCAGAGATACCAACAATTGAGCTGAGAAAAAATAAATATGGCCAATCTACTTTTCTTTGAAAATCGTTTAAATTGACATACCCTAAGGCTAAGAGAAGAAAGAGAATGGAAAACCCCAACCAACTGCTTGAAATATGGTGATGTTGTGTTGTGAGCATGCCAATGAAGAATATAAATAAAGCTCCGAGTGAAATGACTTCTTTAACCTTAATTTTCCCCATTTTTTCCAGTGATAAATTGAATTTGTGTTCGATTTTTTCCTTCTTTCGGAAAAAAAGTGGCACTATTAACATATATGCAATAACCAGAAAGCCAGTCATAACAAGTGTTCCTTGAAGCCATCCCTGAGTTTGAAATTGCTGCTGTTCTTGCAAGGGGAGAAGTGAAAAAATAATGAAATTTAATAATGAAGCACTTAAAAATGAGCTAGAGAGGAGAAAAACACCTAAAAAACCGCTTGTATACAGCAGTTCATTTCCATCTTTTCCTGTCTTGAGCGATTCTGAAATTTCCTTAACAAGGGGGCCTGTAATCTGAGCTCTGTTGATAATAGAAGGTAGGATTGGAGTGATTATAAGTCCAAATCCAAACAAAGCCCAACTTGCAAGATGCAGAGTGTGAGTATGCCTTAAAAGAGATAATATGAACCGTTTCATTATACCTGATTGCATAATAGAAACGGTCATCATGATAATACTTAATACAATGATAAAAGTAGGGGAAGCAAATCCTGATAAAATTATTGACGAGTCAACCAAAGATAAAATAAGCGTTGCAAGAAGTATAAAAATTCCAGGTATGAATTCTGGAAGTAAGGCAAATAACCACATAACGCTAGCTGACAGAAGGATGCAAAGAAAAACCTTTGGTTCATTACCAAACCCATCGATATCAATCGAAGGCGTATAAAAATAGACAAGAGTAGGAATAATAATTGTAAGAAACCAACCTACTATATCAAAGATATCTTTCGTTGATGATGTGGGGGTGTTTGAAAATTCACCGTATTCGGTTACAATGCTCTCTTTTTGCATGATTGACTCAGTTAACCTGTTATAATGCTTCATTTTCAGTAGGCCATGAAATTAGTAAATAATTTATTAATTTTTAGGCAAATTATAGATTTATTGAGGTTGGCAATCTCTCTCAGATGGACTAAAAAAATGAATAATCGACAACTGACAAGAGATTATCCAAAATGACTCCTCAAGAATTGGCTGAAAAGCATCCGTGTTTATATCATGTGACAGAGCCCGGAGCCTGGGAAAGCATTAAAAAGAGAGGGCTTTTATCGACAACGCATTTGCTTGATTTGTTTGAAATTAAAGGACAACAGCGACAAGAAATTGAAGAAAGGAGAAGACCGACAACGATACAGCTGGAGCACCCTATTCATGGATCTGTAATTATTAATGATAATATTCCCCTTAGTGAAAAGGCACTTTTGAATTGTTTGGATGATCATCTTATACCAAGCGAGTGGCTGCGTATCTTGAACGAGCGTGTGTTTTTCTGGGCAAGCAAAGAAGGACTTGATCGATTATTAGGCGCGCGTCTTAATCGGGGTAGGGCCCGTGAAATCCTAGTTGTTGATACGTTATCGCTTGTAAAAGCACACGTAGACCAAGTTGAACTTTGCCCTATTAATTCAGGAGCAACAATACGAAAAGCGGCAAGACGAGGGCTTGAAACATTTACGCCTTTATCACGATATACATTTAAGGAATGGAGCAAACTTCGA
>JAIEPD010000053.1 GCA_019749935.1 Alphaproteobacteria bacterium | reverse complement strand
TTTTAATGTAGCAAGAAAATGCGGGGGGCGCTACATCCACGGGGCTAGCCCCGTGGTTTTATGCGCTATATAAAATTAAATGGAACAAAATTGTCTTTGACGTAAATTATTTCTTTTGCGGATGATTGATATGTAAACAAAACATAACTGGACTGAAAATTAATCATAACGATAAGAGTAGGAATTGCCGATGACACAAAACCGCCCCTGGACTGATCAAGAATTAAAACAAGTAGAAACCGACTATCTTAACGGAGAAAGAATTAAAATAATCGCCCATAGACTGAACAGAAGTATAAATTCCCTGAACAAGGCCTTGAATCGGTATGGTATTCGAAACCCAAAAAACCCAAGCACGAAAAAAAGCGGCTACATCAAATGGGAAGGAATAGCTAACTATTGCAAGGGAAAACTTTCCCCTATTATCGATTATAAATCCCCTAAGCCAAAAAAAGATCTTGCCCGTAATAATCCTCCACATTCCGCTAGAGATCTAATAAAAATCAAAAAAGTTAACAATAATAATGATTGGGTCTCATTAAGAGAGGCAGTGGATTACATCAAAAGTAAAGGCATTAGCATTCAAGCATTTCGATTGACCCAGAAGACAACCTCTTCCGCCTACAGAGACGCCACCTTCTTTTTAGATCATAAACCCTGCGGCCCATTAAAAGTTGCACTCTTTGCCAACAAACTACGTCTTGAGGAGGGGAAAAAAACCTTTCTAATCAAAGAGGTCACATGGTAAATCCTTTTTCTTCTTTTAAAACCAAACGAGGGCGGCCTTTAAAAACGAGAAATGAACTTGATAAAGGGACCCCAGAACTTCAGGCAAAGCGAAAAATGATTCTCCCAGGCCGTCTCAATCAAACCTCTTTAGCTAGAGGATGTTTATTGCATCGTTTGCATATCCACGGAGACTTAACGAAAAAACAGCTTAAGATTGGGATTTCTCTTCGAAAACTATATCATAAAGCCTTTCACAGCATGGGCATTCAAACTCATCTGAAAAGCATCCACGGCCGTCTTGGGCAATTAAAGGGAAGGAATTTGGAGGTTTTCGAATCTCCTACTATAGAGAAAAAATGGAGAATGGTTGCCAATTTTCTGTCAAACCTCAAACATTCACAAAAAATATCATCAAATATTTTCAATATCATACTCTACAATGAAGGAGAAATAACATTTAACGGTGACAAATTAGCAGAAATTTCAATAAAAATGATGCAATCAACGCTGGACGAGATTGAGAAAATGATCAATAAGTGGAAATGAAAATTTACTTAACCAAAAAATTTCTATGAAAAAAGAAACAAAACGAAAAGGAGGCAGGACTCTAAAAGATGTTCCCGTTGAGATACGGCAACAACTCAATCAAGGCCTTTTAGAGACTGCCAATTTAATGGAGGGACTTTCTATTGATTTCCCTCTCCTTTTAAAAAACACCTTGAACCATTCGCTTCCCGAAGATATCCAAGATTTTTTAAAAAAATTGGGTATCACTCAGAAAATGAAAGAAATGGGGCTTTATTTAATTAAAAAGGGAATCTCATTTAAAGATATAACGACTCATCCCTCTGACACGCTTAGAGGATGGGCTGCTTATATGATTGCCTACTCACCAAATCTAAACATAGAAGAAAAATTAAATGCAATAATGTGCCTTGCTGACGATCTGCATTTTGGCGTACGTGAATGGGCTTGGCTGGCGCTTCGGCCCTATTGCGTTGAAATGCCAGAGAAAATGATATCGCTTTTAGAACCCTGGACAAACCAAACGGATAATCTTAGACGATTTGCAAGTGAAATAACGCGTCCAAGAGGTGTATGGTGTTTTCACATTCAACAATTAAAAGATAATCCAGCCTTGGCATTACCAATTTTATCAAATTTAAAAGCAGATCCCTCTAGATATGTACAAAATTCGGTGGCAAACTGGTTGAATGATTCTGCAAAATCTAAACCTGAATGGGTGAAAGATTTATGCAAAGAATGGCAACAGCAAAGCAGCACAGCTGAGACTTTTTATATTTGTAAAAGAGGGCTTAGAAATTGCTAAAATTAGATCAGGGAGCGGTGCGAAGAAAATGAAATTTTGGACAGTTGACGCATTTAGCCATGAGATTTTTCATGGAAATCCGGCAGGAGTTTGCATTGTTGAGCAATTCCCAGAAGAAGATCTTATGCAAAAAATTGCAGCTGAGATTAATTTATCAGAAACAGCTTTTGTCATACCCAAACAACATGGCCACTTCGATATTCGTTGGTTTACTCCTGTAACAGAAGTGAATCTTTGCGGACATGCCACTCTTGCTGCTGCCCATATTTTATGGAATGACCATGATATAGCGAAAGGGTTTGAGAAAATTTATTTTGATTCTCATAGTGGAATTCTTGCAGCGCAAAATAATAAAGACTCCATCACGCTTGACTTTCCAGCGTATAACGCTGAGTTAATAAGTATGCCAGACGGGCTATCGGAGGCTTTAGGAATCTCACCTATCGCAGTTAGCAAAGCGCACGATGATTACATCGTAGAGGTGCACAGCATAAAAGCAGTCAAGAAATTAGTGCCAGATATTTCTAAACTTAAAGAGGTTAACTGCCGCGGGGTTATTGTAACAGCATGCGGGAATGAAGGCGATGAATATGACTTTGTGTCTCGCTTTTTCGCACCTCGTGTAGGCGTAGATGAAGATCCTGTCACCGGCTCTGCTCACTGTAAACTTGCCCCCTATTGGGCCGAAAGACTTGGAAAAAATGAATTTCATGCTTACCAAGCCTCAAAGCGAGGTGGTGTCTTAGAAATTCGCTATGAACATGAACGTGTCTTTTTAACAGGCAAGGCTATTACAGCTTTTGCTGGGAAATTTTTAAATATTAAAAAATAACATTTCATTGAAGATTTAGTTGGGCCCAGAAAGAAAGTGTTAACCATTTGTATGGTACAAATAACACATCTACAACTCAGTTCTGGCTTATTAAACTAGATGAAACATTTAGAAACAGCACAACAGAAAAATGCTTTATACCTAGATACATTGCTGCCTTTGTGTGCCCAATATGATGGGTTTGTTGTAGATTTATGGGGCGTTATTCATAACGGCAGAGAGCTTTTCCCTGGGGTAAAAGATGGCCTAACGTATCTTCATGAGCAAAACAAAACTGTTGTCTTCCTAACAAATTCTCCACGTCGCAGTTATAACATCGTTCACTTGCTAGACGCCATGGGAGTAGAAAAAAATTTATATAAAGCTATTTTTTCTTCAGGCGACCTTCTTCACAAAGATCTTTTATCATCTACAGAAGAAAATCTAAAAAATCTTCAACCTAGGTGCCTTTGTATCGATGAACTAAACGATCATACTTTTTTTGAAGGTTTAAATATTGAGCTTGTTGAAAGCATTCACAAAGCTGATTTTCTTCTGATTACTACCATTAGCGGACCTGTAACAGAAGCTATGCACTATCAAACAATGCTAAAGATAGCTGCAAAAAGAGAATTACCATTGATCTGCGCCAATGCTGACAAGACAGTTTACGTAAATGGTCATGAGCATGTAAGGCCAGGCCTTTTAGCAGAATGGTACCAATCATATGGGGGGCGTGCTTACGTTTACGGAAAACCCGACAAACGAATGTTTATGGAAGCTCTAAAATATTTCCCCGATATGCCTGCTAGTAAGATTCTCATGGTTGGCGATAATTTTGATACTGATATTAAAGGCGCCCTCAATGCAGGGTTAGATTCTGCAGTTGTCATTAGTGAAATGACAGGATCTTTTTATAATTCTGAAACGCACACCTTAACCTTAGAGAAATTAGCTCCCTTAATCAAGGCACACCCAGATCAATCCATCTATTGTGTTCCAGGGTTTGCGGTTTAAGACGTTGATCATAATATTTCTAATAAATAGTCTTTAGCTATTATTTTCTAAAGGCTTCAAGTTTAATTGAAAATTGTTAAAATCACTCTCTTTTCTGCGATTAAAAACAATAGAATGTCTAAAATTATCAATTGGTTTTTGTATAAATATAACCAAAGGGATAGACACAAGAGTACTTAAAATAGCTGTATAGTACCCGACATAAAGAGATGAACCAGAGAGAAAGAATTGAAAAAGGGAAATAATAAATATATGGATAAGGTAGACTGGATAAGAAAGCTCACCTATAAAATTATCAATTTTGGAGTCTTTAAAAAAATGAAAAAGAAAAGGTATTAAAATAAATATATAAAAAATAAAAAACCAATATTGAACCTCCCATTTAATTGGAATTTTAGGAAACACAATAAAGGAAATTATTATCGCAATTGAAGAGTAATATACTATTGCCGAAGTCTTTTTTAAGAGGTTGCTTACCCTACTATAAAATAACCTGTGACTTAATGTCCCAAGCAAGAAGATACCCAATTCTGTGGGAAAGAATGCCGTTTGTATATTGTAAGAGTTGTCAAAATCGAGATTTGTCAAAAAGTATCTTAATAAAAAAGACACACAACAAATTCCAAAAATGATTTGGTTGCTTTTTCTTAACAAAAAAGGAGATAATAAATAAAAGGTCATTTCAAGAGATAAAGTCCACGCCTGCCCCAAAACTGCATAGCCGGATCCAGCAGTACTTTCCTCAAATTTATAGTCCGCGAATACAAATGCTTTTAGATTCAAATCATAGAAAGAAAATCTCATCACTCCTTGTCCAAATATAAATAAGTTTTCAAAAACGTAAATAAATTTGTCTCTAAAATTCTCTAACAAATGGAAAGTTTTTATTGGCTCATGCAGAATCAAAGAAGAGATAGAAAACACGTAATAAGTTAAAATAGATATCAGCAAAATTATCCAGTATAATGGGAAAATTCTCAACAGTCTGGATAAATAAAATTTTGATAAACTCTTATAATTAGGATCTCTCAAATTATACTTTTCAAAAATTAAAGACATATAAAATCCAGATATCAAGAAAAAGGATTGAACAGCAAGTCCGCCATCACCATTAAGTGGCTTTGAAAAAAGAGTCGTTGGAGAATGAGCAAACACAACAACTAATGCCAAAAAGTAGCGTAACGTTCCCACTTGCATTACCTTAATAATGAAAAAATTAATGATCCTTGACAGGGTCTAATTGCCTTTATAGCCCTTCACGATATATTTGTTTTTAACAAAAAACAAATAAATTCATATAGCTGCACAATATTTTAACGCTTAATCAAAATGGCAACGTTTCGGACAAACGACCGCCTATCCGAACAGGATGAATAGAGATAGCTAAACCCGTTTTGTCGTCTGTTTCTACATAAACTCCACATAGAGTCGCTTCGCCTTGCGCTGGTGTCATGCGTTCAGCAGGCGGCATTTTACGAGTAAATTTAAACATAGGTGATTCTTTCGCCATCCCCACAACTGAATTATAATCACCGCACATCCCAGCATCTGTTTGGTATGCTGTTCCACCATCCAATATCATTGTATCTGATGTTGGAACATGAGTATGCGTTCCAACCACAAGGCTAACTCGTCCATCACAAAAATGTCCCATTGCCATTTTCTCAGAAGTCGCTTCACCGTGAAAATCCAAGACAATTGCTGACACAGTCGATCCTAAAGTGAATTTCTTAAGAAGAGCATCAACGTTTGAAAAAGGATCTTCGCTTGCATCCATAAACAAACGTGCGATTGCATTAATGACCAACACAGTTTGTCCTTTAGCAGTTGTGTGCAGGGCAAAACCCTGCCCAGGGCTGGAAGGCAAAAGATTTATGGGGCGTAGTAAATTTTTGTCCTGATCAATATAGCTAACAGTCTCACGTTGATCCCAGATATGATTCCCCGTTGTGATGACATCAACACCTGCTTTGTAAAAATCCCTACAAATAGAGGCATTAATCCCAAAACCGTTAGCGGCATTCTCGCCATTAACAATAACGCAATCAAGGCTTAAACGTTCACGCAATTTTGGAATATTCTGCAAGATAGATTCTCTGCCACTTCTACCAACGACATCCCCACAGAATAAGAGGCGCATATGTTTTTTAGCCTTTTTGAATTATAAAAATTAGTTATAAGGTTTAGCAGTTCTCATCTTCTTTTACGAGTTTTTTTATGAAGAAAGTTATGATTTTTGGAAGACCTGGATCTGGAAAAACTCATTTTGCAGAAAGACTAGGAAAAATCTTAAAAATTCCCGTCTTTCATTTAGATAAATATTTCTATCTTGCAAACTGGTAAGAAAAATCAGAGCAAGATTTTTTAGAAGATCTTTATGAAATTTTAAAGGAAGACACATGGGTAATAGATGGGAATTGTATGCACTCCCTGCCTCTTCGTTTAATGCACGCTGACATCATTATATATTTTAAAACGAATCGGATTTTATGCCTTTACAGAATTTTAAAGCGTTTCATCATAAGGCAATTTTTTGCTCAAACTTTCCCAGATCGCGCAGATAATTGCCCAGAATGCCTTTCCTTAAAGATTCTCAGATATACCTGGAATTACCATAAACGTTGGAATTCACTTATTGAAAAATATCACAAAGAAACGTCTTTGAAATCCTGGATATTTATACAAACCTCAACTGATGTCGAAATGTTCCTAAACAGAGCCCAAAAATCTAACCACATCCTCTAGGTCTTCTTTGGTATCTACAGTGTGTGGAACTTCACCAATAATACCAACATCAATCCGCATACCATCCTCAAGCGCCCGAAGTTGTTCCAATTTCTCTGTTTGCTCTAAAGGAGAAGGTTGCAGCGAAACATATCGTGCTAACGATGATATCCTGTAGGCATAAATACCGATATGATGATAATATTCTGTTGCCCTATAAGGAATTGCTGATCTTGAAAAATATAGAGCTCTTCCAATGTTTGGTTTGTCAAAAGTTAAGGCTATTTTCACAACATTCGGGTTTTCTATTTGCTTTGGATCTGAAATGGGAACAGCTAATGTTCCAATATCAACTTTAGAATTTTGAAGAGGCTCTAAAACTGCTTTTAAAGATTCTTTTGAAATAGTCGGTAGATCACCTTGTAAATTTACAATAATTGAATCCTTTGAAATATTTAACCGGCTTTGAATAGCTTCATAAATACGATCCGTACCACTTGGATGATTAGGATTCGTTAAAACAGCATGTCCACCAGCCTTTGTGATAATGTCTGCAATCTCTGACCCACAACAAGCCACAATAACCTCCCCTATATCTGCAGCCATTGCCTGCTCCCACACCCTTAAAATCATTGGTTTTCCTTGAATTTCCGCTAACGGCTTATTTGGTAAACGGGTTGATGCCAAACGTGCAGGAATAACAATGATGGGCTTCGGCATTTAAAATCCTTAGAATAAAGAACTGATGTTAGAAAGAAATTTAAGAATATTTTCCTTTCTACACAAGGTTTTATTTTTTATAGCTTCATACTTTAATAAAGAGATCTATGAGTAAAAAACAATTTTAAAAATTGCATAAATGTTGACATATAATATTAAGAATGGTATAGACAACCTGCTGTTGCGTATAATAATAAGTAATAATGCAACAGCATAACTTTGCTTTTTAACTTCTGGTTTTTAAATTTTTATGGATACTCATATTCCGGTCCTTCTTCGAGAAGTGGTTGAGGCCTTAAATCCAAAAGATGGTGGCGTTTATATTGACGCAACTTTTGGTGGTGGTGGGTATACGCGCGCGCTACTTCAAGCAAAAAACTGCAAAGTTATTGGAATTGACCGTGATCCGGATGCAGCAATACGCGCAAATTCTTTCAAGCAAGAGTTTAAAGATCGATTTGAATTCATCTCTGGGGTGTTTAGCGAATTAGACACACTTCTTCCTCGAAATCAAACTTATGATGGTATCGTTTTTGATTTTGGCGTCTCATCTTTTCAGCTTGATCAAGCTGAACGTGGCTTTTCATTTCGCTTTGACGGTCCTCTTGATATGCGCATGTCAAAAGACCAAGGAGGATTAACAGCCGCAGAAATCCTTAACACTTATCCTGAAAATCAACTCGCTGAAATTATATATGTATACGGAGAAGAGAAAAAGTCCCGAATTATCGCCAAGACAATTGTCGAGCAAAGGAAGACAAAGCCTTTAGAGACAACTCAAGAATTCGCAAAACTTGTTCGTTCTATCGTTAAACGTCATGATGGAATTGATCCAGCTACATTAACGTTTCAAGCCTTGCGTATTTTTGTAAATAATGAGTTAATAGAAATAGATACCTCATTAAAGAAAACAGTAAACTTACTGTCTGTGGGTGGAAAAGTGATCACAGTCACCTTTCATTCTTTGGAAGATAGACTTGTAAAAAATTGGATGCGCGCGAATGCGTTTGCTTGCACACGCCCGGGCTATGCCCTAAAAACGCTATTCTCAAAACCTGTTTCACCCAGCCTAGATGAAGTAAAAGCAAACCCTCGATCAAGATCTGCGAAAATGAGGGTAGCTGCTCTCATTCCTTTAAATATTAAAGGAACTCCCATATGATACGCCGTTCTACATTAATTGTTGGTGGGTTATCAATAGTCATAGGACTTGCTTTGTTTAAAACAAAATATGCTGTCATGGCACTGGAACAACAGCATCAACAAATAAAGAAAGGCATTCAAGAAACGAACGAAGCACTTCATGTTCTAAGAGCAGAGTGGGCGCATCTTAACGACCCAAGTCGCTTACAAGCTCTTGCGCAAAAATATCTTGATATTGCACCTATTGGCAGCGCTCAATATGTTTCCTTTGATGATGTTGCGAGTAAAGACGGCGGATATGATCGCAAAGCCTTAGAGGATTTAATTGCTAAGGCCGCAACAGACCCTAAACCTTTTGCAGCAGATGCGGATTAGGGAATGAGATGAAACATTTTATTAAACGTCCATTCCTTAGTGTTGCAAAACACCTCAGCCTTTGGCACCAGGTTGTTCACCAACGTTCTCTTTTAGAAATGGCGCGTCAACGCGTTTTCATTGCGGGAAGCTTGGTTGCAGTCGCGTATCTCTTGATTTGCGGACGTCTTGTTGATGTCATGGTTTTGCGTTCATCAAAAAATGTTTCTCACGCCGTTTCAGAACAAATTGCGACACTCCCCAGAGCAGACATTGTTGACAGAAATGGTGAAATTTTAGCAACGCACCTTGTCACAGCATCTATTTATGCAAATCCAAAGGTGATTTTGAATGCAAAAGAAGCAGCTGAGAAGCTTGCAAAAGTTCTTCCTGAGGTTGGGTTTGAAGTTCTTTATCAACGTTTAAGTTCTGCTAAAGGGTTTGTATGGCTTGCACGCCATTTGCCACCCAAATTACAACAAGCCATCAATCAAATGGGTATCCCAGGAGTCTACCTTCACAAAGACCATAGACGTGTCTATCCTTATGGAAGATTAGCATCTCATGCTTTAGGGTATTGCGGAGTTGATAACAATGGCCTAGCAGGTGTTGAGAAATTTTTTGATTCACAGCTCCTTAAATCGCCTGAACCACTTAAATTATCTTTAGATATAAGAGTCCAGCATATTGTACATGATGAAATGACAAAGGGAATTTCTGAATTTAGTGCTGTGGGTGGCAACGCTATGGTCATGGATATACAAACCGGCGAATTAATCGCCATGGTTTCTTTCCCTGGATTTGATCCAAATCAACCCGCTCAAGGGCCTCAAGAAGCAACCTTCAATCGTAACACTTTAGGCGTATATGAGCCTGGCTCTACTTTTAAAATTCTAAATACAGCAATTGCCCTTGAATCGGGCAGCGCAACCCTAAACAGCCGTTATGACGCAAGTCGCCCTATTTCAATTGGACGATTTACAATTACAGACTTTAGAGGACTTAACAGAGTTGTTACTTTAGCAGAAGCCTTTGTTCATTCATCAAACATTGCTGCTATTAAGATTTCTCAAGAATTTGGCATTGCCACACAAAAAGCATATTTGAAGAAATTTGGTGTCTTTAATACAGCCTCTTTAGAAATCCCAGAAATAGGACATCCTTTGATTCCGACGACTTGGAAAGAGCCAACTTCTATGACGGTTTCATATGGATATGGTATCTCCGTTACCCCTCTTCGTCTTATCACAACAATCGGTGGCGTTATTAACAGTGGTGTACTTCCGCAAGCAACTCTTCTACACAAAAATGACAAAGCGAGAGAAGCAACCATCAGAGCAAATAAAGAAAAAGGTCAAATAATCTCAGAAAAAACATCTGGCATTATTCGTGATCTGATGCGAACAGCTGTCAAAATTGGAACCTCTAAGAAAGCAAATATTCCTGGCTATGATGTTATGGGTAAAACAGGAACCGCTTATAAAATTCAAGGAAAAGGTTATGCAACAGGTAAAGCACGCACAACGTTCTTTATAGGGTCTTTCCCTCACAGTTCCCCAAGATATATTATGCTGATTATGTTAGATGACCCCAAACCGACTAAAAGTACCTATGGTTTTGCAACAGGGGGCTGGAACTCAACACTCATAGCAGGAAAGATAATTGAAAGAATGGGACCAATATTAGGTGTTCATGTTAATGCTTCTGACGCAGAAAATGAAGATGGTGGTCAACTACCAAAAGGCTGGGTTAATGTGAGTCATATTACACCAATGCGTGAGTCCGTGGATGAATCTAGATAAGCTTCTTAAACAAGCCGGAGTAGAAGTATCTTTTTCCCCTTCGCACACAATCAATAAAATCTCTTGTGATTCTCGCAATGTAGAACCTAATGACCTTTTTGTCTCAATTCCTTGCTCTGATTCTCTTACTCATGCGCAAAGCGCTCTTGAAAAAGGAGCTAAGGTTTTTATAAGCACAAAGGAAACATGTGACCATTTTAAAAAAAAATTTATAGACGTTATCTTTATTTCCGTTTTAAACCCGAGACTGAAATTTACAAAACTTGTCCAAGCTTTTTATCCAAAACAACCCAAAACAATCATTGCCATAACGGGAACCAATGGGAAAAGTTCGATTGTTAATATGCTGCGTCAACTTTGGGAATTGGCTGGAATTCCTGCAGCAAGCCTTGGCACATTGGGGCTCACTTTAAGTTCAAATGCGCACCTTAAAGAAGATGTATCGATTCCAAATCTAACAAGCTTGGGGCCGCTTGACTTTCACAAAACCCTACAGTCTTTAAAAGAAAGTGATATCGACCATCTTGCCGCAGAAGCATCGAGCCATGGCCTTGATCAATACCGCATGCATGGCGCTCACTTAAGTGCGGCTGCCTTTACTAATTTGACGCAAGATCATTTGGAATATCATAAAACCCTAGAAAATTATTTTAATGCCAAAGCAAAGCTTTTCAGCGAGATTTTACCAGATGAAAGCCCTGCTGTTATCAACGCTGATTCGCCCTACTTTGAAAAACTAGCAGAGATTTGCAAAGAGAAAAAACACAACGTTATTTCATATAGTCTAACGCAAAAAGCTGATTTCTATGTTGAAAACATTCAGCAACATCAACATTCTATCCAATTTGATTTAGTTATTTATAATCAAGTCCTTCAAAACCAAACAATTAACCTCGCTGGTCTTTTTCAACTTGAGAATCTTTTATGCGCCCTTGCGCTTGCACAGGCCACAGGAGTCCCTATATCAACAATGATTTCTTCTTTGTCTCTTTTAAAAAGCGCAAAGGGAAGAATGGAATACGTAGCCTCAAAAAATGGCGCCCCTATTTTTGTTGATTATGCGCATACACCTGATGCGCTGGAAGGCGTACTCAAGAGTTTACGCCCCCATGTCAAAGGGAAATTGTGGGTTGTTTTTGGGTGCGGTGGCAACAGGGATACAGGTAAACGTCCACAAATGGGTAAAATTGCAGAAGATTTAGCCGATAAAGTTATTGTAACTGATGACAATCCCCGCCTTGAAGATCCAGCTTCTATTCGCTCTCAAATCCTGGAAACTTGTCCAAAAGCGATAGAAATTGGCAATCGTTCAGAGGCAATCGCAGTTGCCATTGCAGGATTAAATAAGGATGATATATTGTTAATAGCAGGTAAAGGTCACGAAAGTGGTCAAACAGTAGGAACTATTGTTTACCCCTTTAGTGATCAGGCTGAAGTTTTAAAACATTTGTAGGAGTAGCAAATGGCAACATGGAAAGCAGACGATATTGCAAAGGCATTAGACCTAATCACAACAGGATCTGATTTTTGTGCAACGGGAATTTCTATTGATTCCAGAACACTAAAACCAGGAGATCTTTATGTTGCCATAAAAGGAAATTCCTTAGATGGTCATCATTTTGTAAATGATGCATTTTCGAAAGGGGCTTCAGGCGTCGTTGTTAGTGACCTCTCACCTGATTTGACAGGAAGAACTTACTTTCTGGTTAATGACACTCTAAAAGCCCTGCATGATTTAGGGGCCTATGCGCGCTCTACCACCACAGCAAAAGTTGTTGGTATTACTGGAAGTGTTGGAAAAACAACAACAAAAGAATGGCTTGCCCATGTTTTAGCTTCATTTGGCGAAACTACTTTTTCAAAAGAAAGCTTTAATAATCATTGGGGGGTCCCCTTAAGCTTAACTTCTTTTGAAAACGACACAGAGTTTGGCGTATTTGAAATTGGCACAAACAACCCGGGGGAGATTGCTCCTTTATCAAATCTGGTACAGCCTGATATTGCTATTATCACAACAATTGCAGAGGGGCATATTGGGAATTTTAGCTCAATTGACCAAATTGCGAATGAAAAAGCTGAGATCTTCAGTGGGCTTAGAGCTGGGGGTTCAGTCATCCTTAATTTTGACAATCCACAGTTTGAAAAACTTAAAACAATAGCACTGTCTAAAGGAATTACGACGCTTATTAATGTTGGCAAATCAAAAGGCGCTGATGTTCAGCTTATTGAATATAAAGAAAACGCATCTGAATACACATCTTCAATCACTGCAGAAATCAAAGGAAAAAAAATTCAATACCAACTTCCTTTAATTGGTGAACACTATGTCTTTACAAGTTTGATTGTATTAGCTTGTGTTCATCAGCTTGGTCTTTCTTTAGAAAAAGCTGCCAAAGCCTTAACGACTATCAAACCGATAAGGGGGCGTGGATTACAACAAAAAATAACCTTATTCAATGGAATTTCAATCACTCTTATAGATGATGCCTACAACGCAAATCCGGCATCTATGAAGGCAGGCTTGAGTGTTCTCGCTTCTTTATCTGCAAAAGGACGAAAGATAGCTGTTTTAGGTGAAATGCTAGAGTTAGGAGAGAAAACTCCTGAATACCACCGCGATTTAGTTGATGCCATTAAACAAGCAGGTATCCATCTTGTTTTTGGGACAGGGGCTGGAATGAAACATCTCTTTGATGCTCTTCCAAAAGACCTTCAAGGAAATTTTGAATTAAAGGCTGATGCTTTAATTCCTTATATTCTAACGCACCTTCAAGATGGTGATATTGTATTCGTCAAAGGCTCAAAGGGCAGTAAAGTGAGTCGTATTGTCGACTACTTTCTTATTGAACCAACAACAGTAGCTGCATAATATTCTATGTTATATCAACTTCTGTACCCTCTTGCTGAACAGCATTCGCTCTTTAACCTTTTTCGCTACATTACGTTTCGAACGGGTGGCGCTATCTTAACGGCCCTTATTATTAGCTTTGTTTGTGGAAAACCGATTATTCGTTGGTTAAAAAGTAAACAAGGCGAAGGTCAACCTATCCGCAGTGACGGTCCTGAAAGCCACATTTTAACAAAAAAAGGCACTCCGACTATGGGCGGCTGTCTAATTCTGTTAGCTATTGGCCTCAGTACTATACTGTGGGCTGATTTAACCAATCCTTTCGTTTGGATTACCCTTTTTGTAACCTTTGGTTTTGGCGGCCTTGGGGCTTATGATGATTTTTTAAAGTTAACCAAGCGCAGTCATAAAGGGCTTTCCGGTCGTTTTAAATTGCTGTGGCAAGTCACGCTTTGCTTTATTGCGATTTACTTTATAACGCATTTCACAGCAGAAAAAATGTGCTGCAGTGTAACGTTTCCCTTCTTCAAAGATTTTGTCATAAATCTGAGTTATGGATATTTTATATGGGCAATCATTGTTATTGTCGGCTCTTCGAATGCCGTTAATTTAACGGATGGTCTTGATGGGCTTGCCATCGTCCCTGTTATGATTGCTGCCACTTGCTTTTGTTTAATCAGTTATGTTGTTGGTAACAGTATTTTCGCAAACTACTTGCAACTTCATCATGTTATTAATACGGGCGAGCTTTGTATTTTCCTTGGGTCTTTAGTTGGTGCAGGTCTTGGATTTTTATGGTTTAATGCGCCGCCTGCCAAAGTCTTCATGGGCGACACTGGATCCCTCGCTGCTGGTGGGGCGCTTGGAACCGTTGCTGTTATTACCAAACATGAAATTGTACTTGCCATCGTTGGTGGTCTTTTTGTTATTGAAGCAGTATCCGTTATTTTACAGGTAGGATATTTTAAACTAACTGGAAAACGAATTTTCTTAATGGCACCGATTCATCATCATTTCGAAAAGAAAGGCTGGGCAGAACCCACCGTTGTAATTCGTTTTTGGATTATTGCATCCATCCTTGCACTTGTTGGTTTGTCCACCTTAAAGTTGAGATAAAATTTTATGACCTTTATCAATCAAGCCTTTTTGATTTTAGGAATGGCTCGCTCTGGTCAGGCGACCGCTGGGTGGCTTAAAAACAAGGGTGCAACCGTTTTTACATTTGATGATAATGTGCTTCGGAATCAAGCAAATAATGGCGTAAAAAATATAAATGAAATTCCTTGGGATTCCCTTACTGCAGTCATTCAAAGCCCAGGTGTTTCTTTTTCATTTCCAAAACCGCATCCATTCACTGAAAAAGCCATCACCCATAACATCCCCATTCTTTGTGATATCAATTTATTGAGCATTAGTGAAAATCAATCTAAATTCATTGGTATTACAGGCACAAACGGCAAATCAACGACGACAGCGCTTATTGGACACATTCTTAATCAAAACAAGCGAAATGCAGCGGTTGGCGGAAACATTGGCATCCCTGCCCTTTCCCTTGAAAAAGCTGATACATACGTTTTAGAGCTTTCTTCTTTTCAATTGGAAATCTCAGGCTCTCTCAATCTTGATATTGGTGTTTGGCTTAATATTTCAGAAGATCACCTAGACAGGCATGGCACAATGGATGCTTATGTAGGTACAAAAGAAAATATTTTTAAAGGCTGCAAGAGTGCCGTTATAAGTATTGACGACCAATATTCCTTGTCTGTCTATCAAAAGATTAAGGGTATTCAACCAACAATTTCTGTTTCCATAAAGAACGAAGCTGATGTATGGGTTTCAAATGGTATTTTGTTTGAAGGCTCAACTTACATTATGGATCTACGTGCTCTTGCTACGCTCAAAGGTGTGCACAATCAGCAAAATGCAGCGACTGCGTATGCTGCAGTCAGACAATACGGCCTTTCGCCTCTAGAGATCACTTCTGCCTTAGAAAACTTTCCTGGCCTAGAACACCGTCTTGAGATTGTTGGAAATATAGGATCAACTTTATTCGTTAATGATAGTAAGGCAACAAATGCAGATGCAACTGCTTGTGCACTTGAAAGTTATAAGGATTATTCAATTTATTGGATTGCCGGGGGGCGCCCAAAAAGCCAAGGAATAAAACCTTTAAAAGAGCATTTCCCTAAAATAAAGCATGCCTTTTTAATAGGAGAAGCTCAAGACGATTTTGCTGAAACTTTAGGGAAAGACGTTTCTCACTTAAAATGCGAGAATCTTGACAACGCTTTAAAGGCCGCCGTTGAAAAAGTTAATCAGGATAAAAAAATACCTTCTGTTATTTTGTTTTCACCGGCTTGTGCCAGTTTTGATCAGTTTCGTGATTTTGAAGAAAGAGGCGATACATTTAGAAATCTTGCCAGGAGCATGATATGAGTACGCCTACTTTTTCAAGAAGAGATACAAGTGTTTTAGGGAGATGGTGGTGGACAATTGATAGATGGAGCTTAAGTGCCATCCTTATTATTATGGTCATTGGCATTCTTTTAAGCTTTGCAGCCAGTCCGCCCGTTGCTGAACGGCTCAATCTTGGAACGTTTTTTTTCGTAAAGCGTCACATCATTATGATTCCTCCTGCAGTTGGCTTAATGATTGCAATCTCTTTATTAAATCCACAACAAATACGAAGGCTCGCTTCTTTGATCTATCTTGTAGGCGTGATTTTACTTATTTTCACGCTTTTAAATGGTATGGAAATTAAGGGTGCACGCAGATGGATTATGCTTGCAGGAACCTCTATTCAGGCCTCTGAGTTCATCAAACCAGCTTTTGCAATCATGGTTGCGTGGATGTTGGCTGAAAAATACCGTGATTTTCAATTCCCTGGATTATTAATATCATTCATCCTTCTGTCGATACTTGTGGTATTACTTCTCTTGCAACCAGATCTTGGAATGAC
>JAIEPD010000093.1 GCA_019749935.1 Alphaproteobacteria bacterium | reverse complement strand
AAAGTTATGGTGCCCTCGGGGAGACTCGAACTCCCACATCTTTGCAGATAGTAGATTTTGAGTCTACCGCGTCTACCAATTCCGCCACAAGGGCCCATTAACTTTTTACATCATAGCGATTGTTGCTTGGCCGTCAACAAAAAAATTAAAGCTTATTGGGCTGTATTTTTCGAATAATCAACAGTACTGACCACTTGCCCTTGGTTTAAGCCAGTCTTGTCATAAACAAAAATGGTATTTGTTTTGGATGTCACAGTTAAACGCAAGATGATGCGATCGAGTTGTTGTTGAAAAGACTGAATGAAGCAGTTTGTGTAATCGATTTGCTGCATTGTAACTTTGGTTGCCTTGATATTCCCAAGCCTTATAATTGTAAGAACGTTGATTGGAGTTCCTGTGTTCATGTTTGTTTCAAGGGTTGCCGCATATCCTCCATTAGACATTAAAACAACAAGATCCGAATGCTTAAGGGTTGCTGACGTGAAAAGATTATTGCTTATATCGCCAGTTGTAAAACGACTTGATTCACCATGCCAACCAAAAAGCTCAGTATAGCCATTAAAATTATCAACGTCTGAAGTCGTAAGATCATCTATTTTAATCATCCATTCTGGTGATTTGACCCCATCAGGATTATTTTCAGGATTTTCTATATCTGTTGTGGCAATACGGAAATTTGATTTTCCGGGAAGCTCTATGATTTTATAATTTTGAGGCATTCCTTCTTTCCTTTAACGTGCGAAACTTTAATATTTCTCTAATGGTTTCATTTTATTTTTTCCTTTTCAAGGATTAAAATTAAATTGGTTAAAATTTTATGAGATTAATGATTTTCTTGGTTTATTGAGCTATACTCTTTTTTAAGTATTCAAAGATCAAAGGATAATTTTTTGAAGCAACAATTGTTTATAGCGCAAGCTAAAAGAACGCCAATCGGGAGTTTTCAAGGATCTTTAACTTCATACAAAGGCTATCAATTAGGAAGTTTAGCAATTGGCGCTCTTAATGCTGTTGATGTTGATGAAGTTATCATGGGCTGTGTTTTGCCTGCTGCACAAGGGCAGGCGCCTGCAAGAAAGGCTGCTTTAGGGGCCAACCTTTCCCCCCATGTTTCTACGACAACTGTTAACAAGGTCTGTGGTTCTGGGATGAAAGCGATCATGATCGCTTGTGATCAAATAGCTTTGGGTGGAGCAGAGAGTGTGATTGCAGGTGGAATGGAAAGTATGTCGAATGCTCCCTACTTATTAGAAAAAGCTAGGGGAGGCTACCGAATAGGGCACGGCGAAATCATCGATCATCTGTATAAGGATGGGCTTGAGGATGCTTATCATCATAATGCTGATGGTTCTGCAACATTAATGGGATGTTTTGCCGAAGCGACTGCTGAAAAGTATGGCCTCTCCAGAGAAGATCAAGATCAATTTGCCTTAAAAGGATTTGAAAAAGCACAAAAGGCGATTGCTCATGGCTTTTTTAAAGATGAGATTATCTCAATCGAAACTAAGGACACAAAAGGCAATGTTAGTTGTTTTAAAGAAGATGAGCCTCCAACGAGAGTTAAACCTGAAAAATTTAGCCTTTTAAAACCTGCTTTTAAATCGAATGGCACAGTAACAGCAGCAACTTCCTCTTCGCTTGCTGATGGAGCGGCAGCGCTTTGGATTGCAAATGATAAAATAGTTAACAAACATTCTTTGAATCCCTTAGCGCGTGTTGTTGGGTATGCAAGTCATGCGGGTGCTCCTGAATGGTTCACGACTGCACCCATTGGTGCCCTTGATAAACTTATGCAGCAGATTTCATGGAAATTAGAAGATGTTGATTTATTCGAAATTAATGAAGCCTTTGCCGTTGTGCCTATGGCAGCGATGAAAGAATTAAAAATCCCCTCTGAAAAGATGAATATTCATGGAGGAGCCTGCACTTTGGGACATCCGATTGGGGCAAGTGGTGCCCGTATTGTGGTGACCTTGGCGCACGCCTTAAAGATGAACAAATTAAAGCGCGGGATTGCTTGTATTTGTATTGGCGGCGGAGAGTCAACGGCGATTGCAATAGAGGTTGTATAGTTTTCCTTGGGCTTGACCCAAGGATCTATGTATTTTAAAAAATATATCTAACTAAATAACGAATTTAAGTGCCCTTATGACTCTTCATATCTTTCTTCTCTGCCTTGTCCAAGGTGTTAGCGAATTTCTACCGGTTAGCTCAAGCGCTCATCTTTTGCTTTTATCCGAATTGTTTAAATACCCTCCAACGTCTCTAGAGTGGGAAGTTGCTTTGCATTTTGGAACTTTAGTGGCAGTTATCTTTTATTTTTGGAAAGACCTATGGCTAATGGGTAAGGCAGTATTTTGTGGAGTCATAAACTTAAAGGCTCCTTCTAATGATATGAATTATCTAAAAGCCTGCCATCTTATCCTAGCAACAATCCCTGCTGTTATTGTAGGCTACCTTGCTAAAAAAATGGGCGGGGTATGTTATTCTCCTCATTTTATTGGGATTATGAGTATTGTTTTTGGGCTTTTACTCTATTTTGTAGATAAATTTTCTAAGCATTCCGAAACAAATGTCACAACAAAAAAGGCTATAGGAATTGGCCTGATGCAAGCGCTTGCGTTTATGCCTGGGGTAAGTCGTTCAGGATCTTGCATTACTGCGGCCAGAGCCTTTGGATTAAACAGGGTTGAAGCAACTCGGTTTGCTTTTCTTTTATCAATTCCAGTTGTACTGGGCGCTGTTGTCTTAACAACCTATGATGTTCTTAAGGAAAATATCTCACTTGATTTCACGACCTTGGGACCTGCTGTCCTTTTAACAGCGGTAATTGGCCTTTGTATCATTCATGGAATCTTGACATTTTTACAGCGCTATTCCTTTGGAATTTTTACCCTTTATCGGGTTATTCTTGGTGCGGTTCTTTTATGGTGTTTATGAGCTTTGTGTAAATAGAATATTTCCAGAATCTTCACCCACTGCTTTATATTTAAAGCTTGGATAGAGATTTTGGAAACGATCTAATTCAGCTTTGCGTCCAATGCCCCATATTTTTTGTTTTTTATGCCATAGTTCTAAAAATTGCTTTTCATTAACCATCCAAGAACTTGTGTCCTCAACAATTGTCCCAAACTCTAATTCACCTTTGGCTTCAACAACGATTACTGTTTGCTGAGTATAAACGGGTAAATCTTGATAATAAGTCATAAAACTAACAACTTTGTCATCGGGTTGTCTTTGCGCCTGAATGATCTCTGCTAAAGGTTTTATGGATGGCCTTTGCATATAGGGCGCTGCATTGATAAGGGTTATTAAAATCGCCACGCTACTTATGCAAATAATGCTTAAAACGGCTTGTGAAGTTCTAAGTTTAAAAAATCGTACAAGAATTGATCCAGTAAGGTTTTCTAAAGAAAGATAGGTATCTTTTCGTTGGACGTAGAAAAGGGTTAAAAGACCGTTTGCAAAAAAGATAGTCATTAAGCTGTGAATATAAGGCAAAAGCTCAATCTTTTCTTCTAATAACTTAGGAAAGAAAAAGGTAATCCCCCCTCCTAAAAGACATAAAATAATACAAAAAAGGCTATTATATGTGTAGAGAGTCGTCTTACTTTTTGGATTTTTATTTGTCCATATATCGCTTAAATATTTGCCAATAAGGAGAGATAATGCGGGAAACATGGGCAAGATATAAGGAATTAATTTGGAGTTTGATATGGAAAAGAATGCAAAAACCCAACCCCCCCATATCAGTAAATAAGAATTTAGGGACGAGGTTTTATTTTTCCATGCGTCCATAATTGCTGATAGAATAAAGGCAGTCCAGGGCAAAAAACCAGCTATTAAAATAGGAATGAAAAACCAAAATGGTTTGTAGCGCAAATGCACATCGGTTGTATAGCGCATAAAGTGTTCAACAATAAAATACTTATAGGCAAATTCTGGGTTTTGAAGGCTAACCAAAATATGCCACGGTGCTGCAATTAAGAAAAAGAGAAACAATGATGTTGGAAGATAAACAGGCAACACGCGCTTCCATCCGCCTGTTAAACTTAACCAGATCACGATAATTGGACCAGGGATTGCAAGCGCCATAATTCCTTTGGTCAAAACGCCCAAAGCACAAGATACGCTAAAACAATAAAACCAAAATCGTCTTTTGGGTCCAGGTTCAGTTTCAAAACCTTGGTAAAAGCTATAAAGGATTAAGGTGACAAGAACGCTGACTGGCATATCTAAAATAATCAGCCGACTAAGGCTAAAATATAAGACGCTACTGCCCAAAACAAATGCAGAAAAAAAGCCAGTTGTTCGGTCAAAGTGAGTTTTTCCAAAATGGTAGGTTGCAAGGCATCCAATGAAGGCAAAGAAAACAACCCATAAGCGCATGGGCGCCTCATCAAGGCCAAACATTTTTATGCTTGAAGCTTGCAGCCAATAGAAAAAGGGAGGTTTTTCAAAATATTTTACGTTATTAAGGCGAGGCGTTAAATAATCGCCTGTTGCAACCATTTCTCTTGGAATTTCAACATAGCGCCCCTCATCTGGTGTTGCAAAAGGGCGATTTCCCAGTTGAAGCGTAAAGAAAAAAATGAGGGCACAAAAAAACAGCCCAACGCTTACTAGGTTCTTTAATGAATCCCTATTCACTTTAATTACTTTCTTCATGAATAATTTTAAGCCACTGAGTTTCATCCAGGATTTCAACTCCTAATTCTTTGGCTATTTTTAATTTTCCACCGGCATCGCTGCCAGCTATCAAGTAATCCGTTTTGCTAGAAACAGAACCTCCTACTTTTGCGCCCATGCGTTCAGCTTGTGCTTTTGCTTCTCCGCGGCTAATCGAGGTAAGGGTTCCTGTAAAAACAATTGTTTTGCCTGTAAATAAGCTTTTTCGAAAGGCTTCTTCAAAATAGGGTTGAATGCTTAATTGCTTTTTAAGGCTGGTAATGAGCTCTATTTGTTCTGGTGTTTGAATGAAATTAACCAAATCACTCGCCATATTTAGCCCTATGCCTTCGATTTCCAATAAATCCTCGGTGGTGGCTAATAAAAATGCATCTAGTGTCTTATAATGTTTTGCCAAAAGCTTTGCTGTGACTTGGCCAATTTGCGGAATTCCAAGCGCATAAATAAATCGATCAAGGCTAATGTTACGCCTTTTCTCAATAGCCTCAAATAAATTACGTGCAGACAAACTTCCCCAGCCTTCTTTTGTTCTAAGGGGTGTTAAGGACTGTTGATCTCTTTCAAATAAAGTGAAGATATCTACGGGGGTGTGAATAAGGCCCTCTTTATAAAAGTTCTCAAGATGCTTTTCACCGAGCCCTTCAATATCAAATGCATCACGACTCACAAAATACCTTAACTTCTCAATAGCCTGAGCTTCACAATTAAATCCACCTAGGCATCGTTTGGCAACAAGGCCATCTTCTTGAATAACTGGACTGCTACAAATAGGACATTGATTTGGGAATACAAACGGAGTGCTTTGTGAGCGGCGTTTGATGAGAACTGGGCCAACGACTTGCGGAATGACATCTCCTGCACGTTGGATAATAACTACATCTCCGATGCGAATATCTTTGCGTTTGATTTCATCTTCGTTATGCAATGTTGCCCTACTGACCATGACGCCGCCAACCAAGACAGGTTCTAAAATAGCAACAGGCGTTAAAACGCCAGTTCTCCCTACCTGGACATCAATATTCGTTAAAATGGTCTCAGCTTGTTCGGCTGCAAATTTGTGTGCAAGAGAATGTCTTGGAGAGCGTCCAATGCTGCCTAATCTTTGTTGCAGTTTAAGGTCATTAACCTTGTAAACAACGCCATCAATTTCATAGTCTAGAGAAGAACGGAGCATTTGTAAGTGATTATAATGAGCTATCAAATGTGAAATATCTTCACAGTATTCAATTTCCGGATTAACAGAAAAACCCCATTTCTTTAGGGAATTCAGGATGTCCATGTGGGTCTGATCATGGCTTCCTGATAAGGCGTCATAGGTGTAGGCAAAAAACTTTAAAGGTCTTTGGGCTGTAATGGTTGGATCAAGTTGCCTTAATGACCCTGCGGCTGCATTTCTTGGATTAGCAAAAGGCTGCTCTCCATTTGCAATGCGCTTTTGATTAAGGGTCTCAAAATCAGAGCGACCCATATAAACTTCACCTCTAACCTCTAAATTTTCTGGAAAATTAGTTCCTTGTAAGAGTAGAGGAATATCGCGAATCGTTTTTAAGTTTGCCGTTATATTTTCGCCTTCTTGTCCATCACCTCTGGTGGCACCTAAAACAAATTGACCTTTTTGATAATGAAGAGAAGCGGATAAGCCGTCAATTTTAGGCTCTGCAACAAAAGGTATTTTCTGATTTTCAGAAAATTTAAGAAACCGTCGAATGCGCGTTACAAAGTCATAGACATCTTGTTCTGAAAAAGCATTATCCAAGGAAAGCATAGGGCGTCTATGTTTTACTTTTTCAAACTCTGGAGCAGGGGGAGATCCAACTCTGTGTGATGGGCTATCAATGCGACGCAAATCAGGAAAAAGCTTTTCCAGTTCTTGATTACGGAGACGAAGCGCATCATAAGCCTCATCAGATATAGTGGGCTCGGCAAGGGTGTAATAGCGGTAATCGTGATAGGCAATTTCTTTTGCAAGCCGTTCTAGCTCAGTTGTGGCTTGGCCTTTCGTCAATGCTTGTGTTGAAGTGTTTTGTGTTATTTGCATATAATTCTCAAAGGCTTATAGCTTGTAATAAGAATGGTACCAATTAACAAATTTTGGAATTCCCTCAGTAATAGGAACAAGAGGCGAATAACCAAGTTCACTTTCTGCTTTGTTTATATCACTAAACGTTTCCAGAATATCCCCTGCCTGGAGTGGTAAAAAGTTTTTAACTGCTTTTTTATTTAAGGCTTTTTCTAAAACCTCTATAAAATCTAAGAGATTTTCACGCTTTTTATTGCCCAAATTATAAATGGGGTGGTGATTTGTTTTCATGGGAACAGAAGGTTTTTCAAGAGCTTTCAGAATGCCATTTACGATATCATCAACGTATGTGTAATCTCTTGCCATGTCGCCATTATTGTAAACATCAATGGGTGTATTATCTAAAATAGCTTTTGTGAATTTAAAAAGTGCCATATCGGGTCTGCCCCAGGGACCATATACGGTAAAAAGACGAAGGCCCGTTATTGGAAATTGATAAAGGTGCCAATAAGACTGAGCCATCAGTTCATTTGCTTTTTTGGTGGCAGCATATAGAGAAATCGGGGAATCTGTTTGCTGATCTTCAGTAAAAGGAAGAAGTTTATTGTCCCCATAAATTGAAGAGGTGCTAGCGTAAACCAGGTGCTTAAAATTAGGCTGATGACGGCATCTTTCTAAAATAACCGTGAAGCCCATGAGATTGCTAGCAATGTAAGGATAGGGATCTGTCAGGGAATACCTTACGCCTGCTTGCGCCGCTAGATGAACAACCTTTTCGATGTCGCCTTCTTTTTTCCATATTTTCTCAATAGCTTCAGCGCTGCTTATGTCTTCTTTATAAAAATGAAAGTTTGGATAGACTGAAAGCTTATTAAGGCGTGCTTCTTTTAATTCAACACTATAGTACGCGTTAAGATTATCAATTCCAATAACCTTTTCACCTTTTTTTAAAAGGGTTTTTGCGACGTGAAACCCAATAAATCCAGCAACACCAGTAACTAAAACTTTGGTCATAAACGAAAAGGTTTTTTTAAAATTAAACAGCCTACTTGGGTTATACGGAGAAAATGCACTTTAATCAAGATTATTCCCTAGGTGGCTTCCTTACCAATTGCATATACGCATGCATTAATTTTTCAGTTATGGGCCCTGATTTTATATGAATATCAGCGATTTGACTGACGGGAACAATTTCAGCCGCTGTTCCCGTTACAAACATTTCGTCAATTTGATTCAATTCCTCTGGTTTTATGTGTCGTTCATGAACTGCAATTCTAAGTTCTTTTGCAAGGCTGATAACCGTTTGACGCGTAATTCCATTTAAAAAGCAATCAGCAATGGGGGTGTGCAGCTCATTATTTTTTACCATAAAAACATTAGCGCCTGTGCATTCTGCTATATAGCCGCGATAATCGAGCATAAGCGCATCATCAAATCCCTTTTTTTGTGCATGATGCTTGCTTAAAGTGCCTGTTATATATAAGCCTGCTGCCTTTGCAGCAACAGGAGACATGTTTGGCGCAGGCCTTGTCCAGGGTGCCCACGTTAACTTAAGTCCTTTAGGGGTAGCGCCGTCCTGCTGAAAATAGGATTTCCACACCCAGGCAGCAATAACAACATGGACCTTTGATGCTGGTGCCCCAAGACTAAGTGAATCACCTGAATACCAGGCGATGGGACGTATATAGGCATCTTTTAAGTGATTGGCTTTTAAAAGTTCTATAGTCGCTTTATTAAGCATATCAACTGAATAGGGTATTTTATAATCCAAAAGTTCTGCTGATTTGTGAAGGCGTTCATTATGTTCTTTAAGCTTAAAGACAGTTCCGTTGTAGGCTCTACTTCCCTCAAATACTGCACTTCCATAATGCAATGCATGGGTTAGCGTATGTAATTTTGCATCCTGCCAGGGAATGAGTTTGCCGTTCATCCATATGATGCCTGATCGATTTTCAAAAGATTCGTTTAACATAATACTTATTAAATATAATTGTTTATTTAATAAGTTTATGGAAATAGCATTAAGAAATAATGAATTTCTTAAATTGATCTAAACATTCAGGATTGACTAAAGCATCCAAATTTTTAATGGCTTGCTGATTTAAAATCTGCCGAACAGCAATTTCAGAAAGTTTGCCATTTTTGGTGCGGGGTAAATCTTGGACTTGATAAATGTGGGATGGAACGTGTCTCGGTGTTGTATTGGTTCGAATTTGTTTTTTGATTCGGTCAGATAGTTCGCCTGTTAGGTGATAGTTTTCTCTTAATCGTATAAACAAAATAATGTGTTCATCACCGTTTATTTTCTGGCCAACAGCGAGGCTTTCAAGAACCTCATACACTTGCTCGACTTGTCTATAAATTTCAGATGTGCCAATTCTAACGCCGCCAGGGTTAAGAGTGGCATCGGACCTGCCATAAATAATGAAACCATCCTCTGAGGTGCGTTCAATAAAATCACCATGATGCCAAACATTTGGATAACGACCAAAATAAGCGTTTGTATATTTTTGATCACTTTCATCATTCCAAAATCCCAAAGGTCTACTTGGAAAGGGGGCTGTGCAAACTAACTCTCCTTGGCCTGAATCAAGGGCGCTTCCATTATCATCAAAAACCTCAACTTTCATGCCAAGGCCAGCGCCTTGCAATTGCCCTGGCCAAACAGGCAGTAAAGGATTGCCCAGCATAAAGCATGAAATAATATCAGTGCCCCCTGAAATCGATGCTAAATGAACATCTTTTTTAATAGATTTATAAACATATTCAAAGGTTTCATTAGTCAAAGGCGACCCTGTCGAGGTGATGGTTTTTAGCTTATCCAGATCATAAGAGGCCTTAAATTCCGCTTTTTCAAGCGCGCTTAGATATTTAGCGGATGTGCCAAATAATGTAACTCCAATTTCCTCTGCAATTTGAAATAAATGGCCGAGGGTTGGATGTGTGGGTGATCCTTCATACAGAACAAGGCTGGCATCACTAGCAAGGGCGCTTATAAGCCAGTTCCACATCATCCACCCGCAGGTTGTATAATAAAAAACCTTATCATCTGGCTTAATATCACAATGCAATTGGTGTTCTTTTAAATGCTGTAAAAGACTTCCTCCGGCTCCGTGGACAATGCACTTGGGAATTCCCGTCGTGCCGGATGAATAAAGAATAAAAAGAGGGTGATTAAAGGGAAGCTGCTTAAACTCAATCACAGCTGGTTCATAAGATTTTAGAATTTTTCTCCAATCTGTATAAGGATGTGTTTCCTTTAGATCTAGATAAGGAACGATAATTGTATGTTCTATACTTGGGATTGTCTTTAAGATTTCCGGAACACGCTCTATGCAATTAAAGATCTTTCCTTGATAGGTGTAGCCATCTGCTACCAGCAAGATTTTTGGCCTGACTTGTGAAAAACGATCAATAAGACTGGTCGTTCCAAAATCAGGGGAGCATGAAGTCCAGATAGCACCTATGGATGCTGCAGCAAGCATAGCAATCACGGTTTCAGGAAGATTGGGCATATAAGAGGCGACTATGTCGCCGGGCTCAACTCCCCATTTTTGGAACTGCCCTACAACTTGACTGACCTGATCATAAAGCTCAGCATAGCTAAGATGGAACTTTTGTTGATTTTCATTGTAAAAATAGATGGCAATTGCATCATCGCGTCTTTTCAAAAGATTTTCGGCATAATTCAATAAGGCACTTGAAAAGAATTCAGCCTTTTGAATGTCAGTTGCATTTTTTAAGACAACAGTTGCTTTGGTAGATGCTTTGACATTACAAAAATCCCAAACCTTTTGCCAAAATGAATCAAGCGAGGTGATTGACCATTCATAAAGATCTTTATAATTTTTATGGCTCGTTGAATCCATAAACTTTTGTAAAAGACTGTTTTGGATTTTGGATTCAGAAGGGGCCCACAAGGGTCCGTCTTTTTTTGCCATATGAATTATCAAGATGTTCTGTTGCTTATAACTTTAGTTTGCCAAAGATAACCTCAGATGGGAAAGGTTTTTGCATGAAAATCTTGATTTTTGAAAACGAGAGAACTATATTTGTTAGCAGAGTAGTGATGATGCTGCTAATTCAAAATTAAAATAAATAATTTCTAACTTGGAGATAGCCATGGCAAAAGTAATTGGGATTGACCTTGGAACAACAAACTCTTGTGTTGCTGTTATGGAAGGGACGAACGCTCGCGTTATTGAAAACGCAGAAGGCGGACGAACAACCCCATCCATGGTATCCTTCACAGAAAATGGAGAACGTTTGGTTGGGCAATCCTCAAAGCGCCAAGCTGTAACGAATCCTGAGAATACTTTCTTTGCGATTAAACGCTTGATTGGACGTCGTTTCAATGATCCTGTAACTAAAAAAGATATGGGTCTTGTTCCTTATAAAATTGCTTCTGGTGAAAATGGTGATGCATGGGTTGAAGCACGCGGTGAAAAATACAGCCCCAGCCAAATCAGCGCCTTCATTTTACAAAAAATGAAAGAAACAGCTGAGGCCTATTTAGGTGAAACTGTTACCCAAGCGGTTATTACAGTTCCGGCTTATTTTAACGATTCACAGCGCCAAGCAACCAAAGATGCTGGAAAAATCGCAGGCCTTGAAGTTCTTCGCATTATCAATGAGCCAACTGCAGCTGCCCTTGCTTATGGTCTTGAAAAGAAAGCTACTGGAACAATCGCAGTTTATGACCTTGGCGGGGGAACGTTTGACGTATCCATTCTTGAAATTGGCGATGGCGTTTTTGAAGTGAAATCAACCAACGGTGATACTTTCCTAGGTGGTGAAGACTTTGACGCACGCATTATTGATTTCATCGCAGAAGAATTCCAAAAGGAACAAGGCATTGATCTTCGGAAAGACCGTCTTGCTCTACAGCGCTTAAAAGAAGCAGCTGAGAAAGCAAAGATCGAATTGTCATCGGCTATGCAAACGGATATCAACTTGCCATTTATCTCGGCTGATGCAAATGGCCCAAAGCATTTGAATGTGAAATTGACGCGCGCCAAATACGAAACATTGGTTGATGATTTGGTTCAAAGAACAATTGAACCTTGCAAAGCAGCCCTAAAAGATGCAGGTTTATCGGCAAGCCAGATCGATGAAGTGATCATGGTTGGTGGTATGACCCGTATGCCCAAGATCAATGAAACTGTAAAAAGTTTCTTTGGACGGGAACCTCATCGTGGTGTAAACCCTGACGAAGTTGTGGCGATTGGTGCGGCTATTCAAGGGGCGGTTTTAAAGGGTGAAGTGAAGGATGTTCTCTTACTTGATGTGACGCCGCTTTCATTAGGTATTGAAACCTTAGGTGGTTTGTTTACAAGGCTTATTGATCGTAACACAACCATTCCAACCCGCAAGAGCCAAGTTTTCTCAACCGCAGAAGACAATCAAACAGCGGTTACGATTCGGGTTTTCCAAGGTGAGAGAGAAATTGCAGCCCAAAACAAAATGCTAGGCCAGTTTGACTTGGTTGGAATTGCTGCAGCTCCAAGAGGAATACCACAAATCGAAGTGACCTTTGACATTGACGCCAACGGTATCGTTCAGGTTTCTGCAAAAGACAAAGCAACGAATAAGGAACAACAAATCCGAATCCAAGCTTCTGGTGGTTTAAGCGATGCTGACATTGAAAAAATGATCAAAGATGCTGAAACCAATGCAGAAGAAGACAAGAATCGCCGTGAGCTTATTGAAGTCAGAAATCAAGCTGATTCCTTAGTTCATGCCACAGAAAAAGGTTTGACTGAGCATGGTGATAAGATTTCTGCTTCTGAAAAAGAAGCAATTCAAACAGATCTTGCCGCCTTAAAAGAAGCCTTACAAGCAGAAGATAAGGCGGATATTGAAGCTAAAGTGGCAACCCTTACACAGTCTTCGATGAAGATGGGTGAGGCTATCTACAAAGCTGCTCAAGAAGCGGGCGCTTCGGGGGCTGAAACACCACAAGCTTCTGAAACTCCTTCTGCTTCCGGTGAAACGATTGTTGAGGGTGAGTTTGAAGATTTAAATGATAAGGATAGAAAGCAAGCTTAAAAGCCTATATATTTAGGGAAGCTTAAATCAATATCTGGTAGCCTCTGCTTTTATCAGGCAGGGGCTATTGTTTATAAATAAATGACGGACACGAATGGCAAAAGATTTTTATAAAATACTTGGCGTTAATAATGGCGCAACAGCTGATGATCTGAAAAAAGCCTACCGAAAACTTGCAATGCAATATCATCCTGATAAAAATCCTGGTGATAAAAATGCCGAACAAAAGTTTAGAGAAATTTCTGAGGCGTATGACGTTTTAAGAGATGATCAAAAACGTGCAGCCTATGATCGTTATGGTTCTGACGTTTTTGAGCAAGGCGGATTTAACCCCAATGCCGGCGGCGGTGGCGGTGGTTTCGGCGGCTTTGGTTTTGGTGGCGGTGGCGGCTTCGGTGCGAATTTTGCCGATATTATTGATGAAATGTTTGGTGAAATCGGCGGCGGCAGTTCAGCCACTTTTCAACAAGAAGGATCTGATGTCCGTTTTAATTTAGAAATTTCCTTAGAAGAAGCTTTTAAGGGCACAACAGCTAGGGTGAAATACACAACCGGAGCTGCGTGCGATAGCTGTAAGGGCAGTGGTAGTGAATCCGGCGCCCCTCCAGTTGTTTGTAATGCTTGTAAGGGCAGGGGAAAAACCCGCGCGCAGCAAGGCTTTTTCACAATTGAAAGAACCTGTTCTTCATGTGGCGGCGCTGGAAAAACCATATCAACTCCATGTCGTCCTTGCACAGGAACGGGAAGAGTCAGACGCGAGAAAAATCTAGAGGTGAAAATTCCCGCAGGTGTTGAAGATGGGACCCGTATCAGAGTCACCAAAGAAGGGGAAGCTGGCCTTAGGGGCGGTCCTGCGGGTGATTTGTATGTGTTCTTAACCCTTCGCCCTCATAGGTTCTTTAAGCGCCAAGGTGGTGACCTTTATTGCAAAGCGCCCATTACCATGACAATGGCATCATTGGGCGGTGAAATCGGCGTTCCATCGATCGATGGCACTCAGACAAGTCTAAAGATCCCATCAGGGACCCAAAGCGGTCATCAGTTTCGTATTCGGGGCAAAGGTATGACAGCCTTAAGGTCTAGCATGCGCGGTGATATGATCATTGAAGCGGTTGTTGAAACTCCTGTCAATCTGACCAAAAAGCAAAAAGAAATTCTTAAACAATTTGATGAGACGACTAAAAAAGAATCCAACAACCCCCAATCCTCAGGCTTTTTCGCCAAGGTCAAAGAATTTTGGGAGGAACTTGGCGGCGGCGGATGAGTGGAGAGCTAAATCTTTGCCTATGGAAATCTCATTCTCATCTCAGGATTTAGTCGACTATGGGCTTTAGCCCGGGAGACTTATATAGCCGGGAGCTCATGACAGTGGTTCCCTGACGATCTAAGATTCCGGGTCTTAAGATTCACGAAACGCCTAAAGACGTTTGTTCATCTAAAGACCGGAATGACATCTTTGAGTTGAATTGAATAGGATTACACCGTCATCACGAAGCCCCGCAGGGGCTGTGGTGAACCAGAGCCCCTTTTTCTGGATTTGTTACGCCCCATGGACGCACAATGGCGCGTGTAAGTTATTGTTATCACGAGTCTCCTTGGGGGCGGGCGACCGAGCTAATTAGAGATCCGTGTGATTTTGTAGATTTGTCGGACGGCAAAGGTGGATCGAAAAATCATTTAACAAAAATTTTATTAAATTTAATTTTAAAGCATAATCCCCGCCCAAATTTCTCGCCCACCGAAAAGGGTGGGGGGAATGCCCTCTTATCCATAATGGAAAAATGGCAAATCTCTCCCGTCCAGGCTTTTTCCCACTTAAAAAACCTGTCAAACCCTTCATCAGAAATAAACGTCTATGGACAGCACTTCCTGCCCTATACCATTGAGATAGGTTTTGTTTTCTAAATGTCAAGGGGATAGTCACAATTATTTTACAGCTAATTTTTTATAAAGTGATAATGTTAACCGTTATCACGAAGCCCCGCAGAGGCTGTGGTGAACCAGCGGCTGTTTTTCTGGATTGTAACAAAGCGAAACCCTCCCCACAATGACGCGTGCAGGTTATAGTCCTCACGAGGGGCTATAAGGCTCCGTGGTGATCCAGTGTATTGCTGGATGACCACACACCTTCGTTGTTCACCATGATGAAAGGCATACCCTTCCTATATGCATAAAATTTTAGATAAAAGCGATGGACATTTTTAAAATTTGCCAGATTGAAAAGGTGTGACTTATCCTGAAAGTGGA
>JAIEPD010000063.1 GCA_019749935.1 Alphaproteobacteria bacterium | reverse complement strand
TCCCTTCTTATCACCTTTAACAGGCTTACAAAGTTCCAATCTTAGATATGGGTTCCATCCCATAAAAAAGCAGTTTATACCTTTTCTGTTTCAAATTTCGGGTTCGTTGTTTTTCAGGGTCTTGGTGCTCATGTATTTCTATACACTGCACTCCAGGACTTTCAAACGCCTGCCCGGCTCTTTGAAACATTTTGGGTTTCTTCAGATACGCGCGTATCTAAAGTTAAACACGATAAACCTTTGTCAATATTTGGACAAAGGCGGCTTTAACTGCCAGTTTCGGACCCGGCACAATCCAAGTCTTTCTTACCGCTACTTTTAAATATAGATATATATTATTAATATTCAGTTAAAGCTAAAAAGAGTCTTGTTTATATATCTAAGAAGTTCGTAAGGTTGGTGTTGTTACTTTATTTTATTAGATAGAAACGAGACCCTTTACATCAAGGCAAGAAATATCCTACCCTGTATCAACTAACTTTTTAAAGGGAGTGTTTTGTGGGCTTTTCTTTTAACATAGACAACATAATTATAGCTTTATATTTTTTAACAGTTCTAAGTGTTGGTCTTTGGGCAAGTCGAAGCGTAAAAACGCTCGATGATTACGCAACTGGAAATCGTTCATATAATTCATTCTTTATTTTTGCAACTCTATCTTCTTCCTTCATCGGAGGAGGCTTTACTTCTGGTTTGGCGGAAAAAGTATATCGTATGGGGCTTTTTTATGTGATTGGCCTCTGGGGATTTAGCGTTAAGGAAATTTTAATTGCAAAATATATAGCACCCCGCATGACAAATTTTAAAGATGCGATTTCTGTAGGCGATATTATGGGGCGCCTTTATGGGGAAAATTCACGTATCTTCACGGGAATTGCTTCTGTTTTGGTTTGTGCAGGCATTGCTGGTGCCCAATTCGGGGCATTTGGATATATGATGAATGTGCTTGTTGGAATCCCTCAATTTTGGGGAATCTTGATTGGGGCAAGTATCGTAATTGTTTATTCTTCTCTCGGCGGTATGAAAGCCGTTGTCGCTAATGATATGCTTCATTTTTGTGTATTGATTGTTGCTCTTCCTTTGGTGTTTTTGCTGGGTCTGAATCAAGCTGGCGGCATGGAGGCAATTCTTAGCACGCCCAATTTTGATACAATTGGACGTGATATTCCTTGGTATGCACTTTTAGGACTGTTTTTAAGTTTTTTCTTCGGAGAAACTTTAGTTCCTCCTTATGTGCAACGTCTTCTGATTGGCAGAGATAATCGCAGCACAGTTCAAGGGACTCTTTGGAGTGGTCTTTTGTCTTTCCCATTCTTCTTGATGATTGGCTTAATCGGACTCATTGCGCATAAATTGAGCCCTGAGATTAATCCTAATTTAGCTTTGCCGCATGTCATTATGACGGTTATGCCTGTTGGTTTAAAAGGACTAGCGATCGCGGGTATGATTGCGGTGGTGATGTCTTCTGCGGATTCATTTTTAAATGCTGCTGGGATTGCTGCTTCTCATGATGTGATTAAACCTTTAAAATCCATTACCGAAAAGCATCAAGAGCTTATCGTTTCCCGTTTAACAACGCTTACAGTTGGTATAATGGGGGCTGCTTTTGCAGCCAGCACAGAAAGTGTTTTAGATATTCTTTTATATGCATATAATTTCTGGACACCTTTTATTTTGGTTCCTTTGGTAGCAGGAATAATAGGCTATGTAAGGCCTGCTCAAGTCTTTTGGGTCAGTTCAATTGCTGGAATTTTAGCGGTTTTTGTAATGAATCAGTTCAGTTCAGTTGCTACGTCAACATTTGATGGAACTTTGGTTGGAATTGTCGTGAACGCTCTTATTTTCTTTACCTATCGACCTAAAAAACAATTGGTTGGTGCTTAAAGAAAAAGGCTTGATCTTTCATAAAGTGCTCCTTAATCTGTTGCTTTTGAAAAGACTTTAAGAGTATATTTGAGGCTATTCGGAACGTAGCGCAGCCTGGTAGCGCACTATTCTGGGGGGATAGGGGTCGTGGGTTCGAATCCCGCCGTTCCGACCATTCTTTTTTACATCCCCTTTAAGATTTCTCTTCTTGTTCTAAAGCTTCGGTCTCTTTCTTAACGCGTCTAAAGGACCTGATGCTAAAAGGGATTAACCCCATATAAATAAGCCCAATCATCGAAAGAGTTAACCACGGATGACTATAAACGGCACAGGCTGTTAATACGGCTAATAACATTATAGGAATGACAAGGCGCTGAGGGACTTTCACTTTTTTTAGAGAAAATGTTGGAATCCTACTTATCATCAGTCCGCCTGTCATAATCATAACAATAGCGTATAAAAGTGGTGATTCAAAAATAGGCGCATTACAAAACTGTTGAATCATAATAGGCATAAGTGCAAGGTAACCTGCCGCTGGCGCTGGAACACCTGTGAAAAAACCTTGAGACCAAGTGGGTGAGTTGCCTTCAATGCTACGTGTGTTAAATCTTGCTAGGCGTAAGGTCATACAGACAGTGAAAAACAAAATAATGCACCAGCCTGTTTCTCCCCATTTATGGAGTCCCTTCATATACATAACGATTGAAGGCGCTGCTCCAAAGCTGATAAGGTCAGAGAAAGAATCAAGCTCAGCTCCAAAACGGCTCGTGCTGCCTAAAAGACGCGCGAGACGGCCATCCATCCCATCTAAAAAGGCCGCAACAAGTAGCGCAACAACTGAGAGTTCCCATTTCTCAAGCATTGCCATTCTTATAGCCGTCATACCAGAGCATAAAGCCAAAAGGGTCGCAATGTTGGGAATAACAGCAGAGATCGATAAAACCTTAAGGCGTTGGTTTTTTAAACGCGCTGGGAAACGATTCCTAAGGCTTTTACGCCCACTTTCTCGGCGTTTCTCCTTAGGCTTTAGCATTAAATAACACTCCCGTGGCGCGCCATCTCATTGCTTTCAAGGTCAGCAATAACAGTTTCCCCGCCAAGGACACGTTGTCCTTCAATTACCAGGGGCGCTGCACCAATAGGTAGATAAATGTCTGTGCGGCTGCCAAATCTAATAATGCCATACTGGCTTCCTGTAATAACTGTATCGTCGCGGCTTACATCGCATCGAATTCGCCTTGCAATTAATCCTGCAATTTGTACAACAGCCAAGTCCCCACCATTTTGCAAATCTATGACAAGCGTGTTGCGTTCATTAAATTCACTTGCTTTGTCTAAGGAAGCATTAAAAAATTTTCCAGGATGGTAAATCGCTTTTCGAATGCGACCAGAGAGTGGAATGCGATTAATATGAACATCAAAAACGTTTAAAAACACACTAATGCGAACACGAGGTTCATCCCCCATTTCCCATTCAGAAGGCGGGATCACCTCTTTAATAGCGACAATTTTGCCATCAGCCGGGCTAATAACTAGACCTTCGCGAGTGGGCGTTACACGGATAGGATTTCTAAAAAAATAAAAACACCAAGCTGTTAGAATTCCACCAATCCATCCAAGGGTGTGAGAAAACAAGGTAAGTAGAAGGGTTATGCATGCAAAGATAGCAACAAAACGCCATCCTTCTGGGTGAATGAGCTTCGATATGGGTGACATAACTTAATAACTTGGTTAGAGGTTTAAACTTTTTGTATCGTACTGCAATTTACGAAAAGATGCTACTCTACTTAAGCATTATCAATTTTCTTAAAGAGGAATACAAATTCTTAATGTTTTGTAAGAGTTTTAATAAACATTAAAAGCTGCGTGCGTATTCTTTTGTTTTTAATTTGTTTAAGGGCAGCAAGAAATTCTTCTATTTCTGATGCAAGGGGAAGAAGCTTCTCATCTTGCGGGTGGGGGGTGTTATTGCTAAGTGATTCTTCTGTGATGTCTAATTCTTCTAATCCTTCAAAAAAATACTGAACAGGGATTTTCAAAATTTGACTGGCTTGAAGGAGCCGGCTCCCTCCCATTCTGTTTATTCCATTTTCATATTTTTGGACCTGCTGAGCAGTAATTCCAAAAGCTTCCGCCAGCTTTTCTTGAGTTAACCCTATCATGATACGCCTCAGTCTGAGACGATTTCCAATATGATGATCAATTTCATTGATTTTCTTTTTTTGATTTTTGATCCCCGACATAACTTATCCTTTTACGAGTCAAGCAACTTACTAGCAAAGCAATTATTATCATAAACGAGAAAGGAATCTCACGCAAAGAGCTAAAAATTGTATTGTAAGATAATCCTTTAGGCAAGGCGAAATCTATGAAACCTATCGCATCTAAATCTAATTGATATAATACTTTTCCATGTGCGTCAATGACAGCTGATATGCCATTATTTGCGACCCTTATAAGCGGAAGCCCTTCTTCAATGGCTCTTACTTTTACAATGCTTAGGTGCTGATACGGCCCGCTAGTATGCCCATACCAGGCATCATTAGTTAGATTTAACAGCCATTCAGGCTTTGAAGTTGGATCGATAACATTTCCTGGGAAAATAGCTTCGTAACAGATCAAGGGGCTAAAAGGAGGGATGTCAGCGATATTAAGAGTTTTTATTCCATTACCTTTACTATAATCAATTGTTCCTGGTGTTAACTTTTCAACAGGCAGAATCATGCGAAGGGGAACATATTCACCAAAAGGAACCAGATGGGACTTATCGTAAGTTCCCAAGATCTCACCTTTGGGATTTAAAACAAACAAACTGTTCCATATATGCTTTGGTAATATCTCTAGAGGATTTTTTTCCTGTCTGGGAGCGCCTGTGATTAAAAGAACACCTTCTGGAATTGCATTACGCACTGCTTCAAATAATACAGGATTATTTTCAAAGAAATGGGGAATAGCTGCTTCTGGCCAGATAATTGCTTTTAGAGGTTTCTCAGCCTCTAACCCTGATAAGGCAATATGTAGATTAACGTTCCTAATTAAATGTTCAGGCAACCATTTCTTTTCTTGTTGGATGCTAGGTTGAACAAGGCGCATATTAACCCCAGTATTACCCAAAAGATGACCTTGTTCAGCCCTATAAGACCCTAATGTCCAGAAAATAAGCGCAACAAGAAGAGAGGCATAAATAAGTTTGTACGACTTGCTTACCCACATGGTTGCCAGGAAAATGGTTAAAAAGGAGAGGCCATAAATTCCAACCCAAGCACAGACTTGTAACATGGGAAGATCCCAAGCATATCCTACCAGATTCCATGGAAATCCTGATAAGATATGTCCGCGTAGCCATTCTGTTAAGGACCATATAGCAGAGAATAAAAAGACCTGTTGAAGAGGATTCCTTTGCCATAATGCAGTCAATGCGCATGCTAAGGCTGGAAAGAGTCCAAGGAGGAGAGAAAATGCAATAATCACCAGAGGCATTAAGTAGGTGAGGCCAACTTTCGAAAAAGAAACAGAAACCCAAAAGACACCACTCGCAAAATAGCTAAATCCAAATACCCAACCCAAGAAGAAAGCTTGTTTTGTTGAAGGTGTGCGTTGGAGTAAAAAAAGAAGTCCAGAGAAAATAGGAATAAGCACAAGATAAAAGTTAAAGGGAGCAAATGCGAGAGCGCCAAGGCTTCCAAGAAAAATTGCAGCATAAAATTGGTGATTTAAAGCCATGTTTATGATTTGGTTCCAGTACCTCTTTGAGCTGGAAAAAATTACAGCACCAGCGCTTTTCATCAATGAATCCTTATTTTGTATGTGTGGGATATATTGCCGTCAGCTTAAACAAAAAGAATTCAAAACGAAACAGGCTTTTTGAAAACTGTGGGATGGCAAGATTTCTTAGGAAAAAGTGGTATAATGAACAAATATACGCTATATTGGTGCGGTATTTTTAGTATAAATATCATTATAATAGACCCGAAATGTTTCAAAAGGTCGGGCAGGCGTTTGAGTGTCAAGGGGCGGAGTGTATAAAGAATACATGAGCACCGAAGATCTCGAAAAACAACGGACCCGGAATTTGAAACAGGAAGGGTATAGCTGGTTTTTTTATTTTAACTGATAAAAATTATCACACATAAAGGTTATCTTAAATGTCCATGCTGCTTTCACCAACCTTGAGTCGGTTGTGGAGAATTTCCCTACCCTTAATGCTGACTGCACTGTCGGCAAATCTAATGTTTTTGTTAGATCGGTTGATTTTAGTTCGTTATTCAGTAGAAGCTATGAATGCGGTCGCTGTCGCCAGCATGAGTTGTGCTATTTTCCAATTTGGAGGCATTGCTATTGCTTCAATTGCTGAAGTTTTTGTAGGACAATATAATGGCGCCGGGCAGCATGAAAAGACTTCGGAGCCTGTATGGCAAATGATTTGGTTTTCATTGGGATTGTTTCTTATTTGCTGGCCGATTGCCTTGTGGGCAGGGCCGTACGTAATACCTGTTTCCCTTCATAAAGAAGGACTTCCTTTTTTTAAATTGGTTATGTTTTTTTCACCACTGATTTCGGTGATTGCTTCTTTGTCAGCATTTTTTATTGGCAGAGGATTTGTCAGGTTGGTTACTTGGAGTGCCTTAATTTGTAATTTTATCAATGCTGCTCTTAATTTCATTTTAATCTTTGGAGTGGAAGGTTGGATTCCAAGTTTAGGAACATCTGGATCAGCAATAGCAACGATTACCGCCGAAAGCATCCAGATTTTTACACTAGGGTACGTATTTTTAAATAAATATCACCAAAAGCATTTTAAAACAGGTCATTACCAATTTAATTCTAAATCATTTTGGGCTTGTCTAAAAATAGGAGCACCATCCTCTATAAGTCATATGATAGAGCTTGCTGCTTGGGCAGCATTGTTTCAAATTGCTGCCTCAGTTGATTTGGATTACATCACCATTCAAACGATTGGAAATAGCGTTCTTGTTTTTTTTGCATTTGTTACAGAAGGCACTCAAAAAGGAGTGATAGCCATTGCTTCAAATTTAATTGGAGCGAAAAAGGATCACTTAATTCAAACTCTTTTTAGATCAGGCTATATGATGCACCTTATTTTTGTTCTTGTCTTTTCAATTCCCTTGGTTTTTTATCCCAATTTAATAATTTCTCAATTTTTGATGGGCTCTCAAGATTCTACCTCACTGCTTTATATAGAATGTGTGACTGTTTTAAAAATGGTCTGGATTTATTTTGTTTTTGATGGGATTGTTTGGGTTCTTAGTGGAATTTTAACAGCGGGTGGCGATACACGTTTTATTATGTTTATGAATGCTTCAGCTGCTTGGATATTTGCGATTTTACCCATTTACATTGCTGTAAATTATTTTCATGTTCGTTCTTCCACAGCTTGGGGGCTTTGTGCGATTTATGGAGCTGCAAACCTTGTTGCATTTTTCCTTAGATATCGTTCTGGCAAATGGAAAAAATTGCTAGTAGATGCTTAAGTCAAGCTTGATATGAAGAATAAGACGTTTAGTGTAGGCTTATCTTTGGATATGATTTTAGGTCTGATGGGGCCTCCGTACGGTCCCAAAAATGTGTCTGGCCTCCGCCTCCTCCACCACGAGAGCAATACTCACCCAAGCCTTTGTGTTTTGTTTAAAAAACAAGACAGCAAAAGGTCACAACACGAAACAAGTGTTGATATAATGAATACAGAGAGCTCGATCGCGCTCTTAATACCCATCCAGGTCCTGAGGGGACGGAAGTTTTTCTTTTAAGAAAAACCAGAGCATTGTCCACCAGCCACATTTAAGCCGATGCCCAACCATAATTGTGCCCTCATGATTAAACTATCAAGAAAAAGTTAATATGCAATTAATATATCTGTATTAATTTGTTGTGTGAGCATTCCTTAGCTGAATCCATGATGTCTCAGATAACAATAATATGCCTAACTCGCTATAACGAGCATTTTGGTGAAACCAAAAAGGTCTCACCAAAAATGAACGGATTTTTTTTTAAGAATTCATTGTCTGAAAGAAATCAGCATTTGTTTTGCTGTATTTCATTTTATCAAGTAAGAATTCCATAGATTCTGTCGTGCCCATTGGGTTCAGAATACGTCTTAAGACCCACATCTTAGAAAGTTCTGACTTATCTGTAATTAACAGTTCTTCTTTACGTGTCCCTGATTTGTTAATGTCAATGGCTGGGAAGACGCGCTTATCAGAAAGCTTGCGATCCATAACAATTTCAGAGTTACCTGTTCCTTTGAATTCTTCAAAGATAACCTCATCCATACGGGATCCAGTATCGATCAGGGCTGATGCAATAATAGTTAACGATCCACCTTCTTCGATATTACGGGCAGCACCAAAAAAGCGCTTTGGTCTTTGAAGTGCATTTGCGTCAACACCACCTGTTAAAACCTTTCCTGAAGAAGGAACTACAGTATTATAGGCGCGAGCTAGACGCGTGATTGAATCTAAAAGAATAACAACATCACGCTTCTGTTCAACCAATCGCTTTGCCTTTTCAATAACCATCTCGGCAACTTGGACGTGCCGGGACGCTGGCTCATCGAAAGTTGAGCTTACAACTTCCCCTTTAACTGAACGTGCCATATCAGTGACTTCTTCAGGGCGCTCATCAATCAAAAGAACAATCAAATAAATTTCTGGATGATTTGTTGTAATGGAATGCGCAATATTTTGCAGCATGACCGTTTTACCGGTGCGAGGCGGCGCCACTAACAAAGCACGTTGGCCTTTTCCAAGAGGAGAAACCAAATCAATGATTCGTTGGGTGTTATCTTTACCCGTTTGATCATTTTCGATTTCTAATCTCAGTTTTTCATCCGGATATAGAGGCGTTAAGTTATCAAAATTAATACGGTATTTAATATTCTCAGGGTCTTCAAAGTTAATCTTGTTAACTTTTAAAAGAGCAAAATATCTCTCCCCATCTTTAGGGGCTCTGATTTGCCCTTCAACTGTGTCACCTGTACGAAGACCAAAACGACGGACTTGACTGGGGGATACATAAATATCATCTGGGCCCGGTAAATAATTGGATTCAGGAGATCTTAAAAAACCAAACCCATCTTGCAAAATTTCAATAACACCATCGCCAAAAATAGGCATATCTTTTTCAGCTAACTTTTTCAAAATGGCAAACATAAGGTCTTGTTTGCGCAAAGAGCTTGAGTTTTCGATTTCGTGCTCTTCTGCAAAAGTCAGTAACTCGGCAGGGGATTTGCGTTTCAGTTCTTGCAAATTCATGATGTATAATTTCCTGAGGGGGGCTTTAAGGTTGATGAGAATTAGAAAGGTTTAACAATGACACAAACAACAATTATGATTAAAAGAACGAGAGGTAATTCGTTGATTATTCGGAAAAAACGTGAAGTTTTTGTATTTTCACCCTGCGCTAACTGATGTCGGCAATGGTTTAAATAGAAGTGAAACACAATTAGCAACAAAACGCAAAGGATTTTTAAATGGATATATCCGCATGATAACGTCCCAGGGATAAAAAGCAGCAAACTTCCCAAAAGAACAGACAGATACATAGACGGTGTCATAATTCCGCGATAAAGCTTTCTTTCCATTATCTCAAAAGTTTTTTTTGTTTCTAGATGATTTGTTTCAACATGATAGACAAATAACCTAGGTAAATAAAAGATACCTGCCATCCAGCATGTCACGAAAACGACATGAAAAGCCTTTATCCATAAATAATAATCGCTGATAAACTGAACCATTTCTGATCTTTACTTCGGCAAACATAAAGAAAGTTTAGATTCTGCTTGGATAAAATCAAGCAAACTTTTTACCGTTAAGTCATTGCTTGTCGTCGATTTTAATGTTTGTATCCGCTCAGATAAAGGGGTGTCTTGATGCTGCTCAAAAAGATTTTGATAAACAGTCATGAGCTGATGAATGGTATCTGAAGAAAAACCTCGTCTTTTAAGGCCCACTAAATTAAGGCCATTTAAGTACGCCCTTTCTCCTTTAACCATCCCATAAGGAATAACATCTTTTTCAACACCTGACATACCACCAATAATCGCATGCGCCCCAACTCTCACAAATTGCCGAATGGCTGACAGGCCACCAATAATAACATAATCTTCAATTTCAACATGTCCGGCTAATGTAGCATTATTTGCCATGACCACATGATTACCCACAATGCAATCATGTGCAACATGAGAGCCAACCATTAAAAGACAATGATTTCCTACTTGTGTGAGCATCTTATCGCCTACAGTTCCAGGCTGAACTGTTACATATTCACGTATGGTTGTATCGCTGCCAATAATAGTCTTGGAGGCTTCTCCTTTATATTTTAAGTCTTGTGGGGGATGTCCTAAAGATGCAAACGGATAAACTCTAGAGCGTTCGCCAATGGTAATATCACCTGATAAAGAAACATGGGAGATGAGATGAGCATTTGCTTTCAGTTTAACTTGGTGTCCAATGCAACAATAGGGGCCAATAAAGACATTTTCCTCTATCACGGCTCCTTCTTCAATAATAGCCGTTGGATGGATTTGTGCAGTTGGATGAATCATAGGAGACGGTTTTTTCTGTGGTAAGTTAGACATTTTAATTTATTTTCTCATTTATCAACGATCATGGCAGTAAAAACAGCTTCGTCTGTCATTGTATTACCAACCCAGGCTTCACCCCTAAACCTCCAAACGTGTCCCCGATTACGCTCCTTTACGACCTTCAAACGTAAAACATCGCCAGGTACAACGGGTTTGCGGAATTTTGCTTCTTCAACGGACATAAAGTAAACAAGCTTGTCTTCAGAAGAAGTCGCAACGGCATCTCCCCCTTTTTGCATCAGTAAACTCTTTATAACCAAAGCTCCAGCCGTTTGAGCCATTGCTTCTATAATCAGCACGCCTGGCAGAATAGGATGATTTGGAAAGTGCCCTTGAAAATACCATTCGTTTATGGAAACATTTTTTATTCCAACAGCGCTATGACCAGGCTGAACGTCGACGATTCTGTCTATCAACAAAAAAGGATAACGATGTGGGATTAGCTGCATAATCTCTTCGATTTCAATTTTAAGCCCCTCATTTGAATTCGCTTCAAAATTGTGAGCTATGATATTTGTAGTGGCTGCTGAGTTAGGCATTCTATTTCCCTTTGATAAGTCTTTTTAAAGCTATTGTTTGTTTGTGCCAGTCACGGACTGGAATGGCGGGTGATCCGGCGATTGTTTCTCCCTTGTCGACATTTCTCATTATGCCGCTTTGGGCTGCAATTTTAACGCCATCTCCGACAGTTAAATGTCCAGAAATTCCAACTTGCCCAGCGACTATTACAAATCGACCTAGTTTTGTACTACCTGCTATACCAACTTGAGCAACAAGGACACTATTATCACCAATCTCTACATTGTGAGCGATTTGTACTAGGTTATCAATACGAGCGCCGTTTCCGATTTTTGTATCGGTTAAGCTACCGCGATCAATCGTTGTGTTTGATCCTATTTGTACATCATTTCCAATAATAACACGACCTAATTGTGGGATATTAAAATGACCTAAGGAATCCATATGAAAACCAAAGCCTGGCTGGCCAATACGGGCCCCTGGTTTTATATAAACCTCATCACCAATCAGGGCATGTGTAATGACAACATGGGATTCAATTACACATTTTGCTCCAAGGACTGAACCTGATTTAATGACAGTGTGTGAACCTATCACTGAGTCATCACCGATACTTACATTTTCTTCGATAATTGCATAAGGATGGATTGTGCAATTCTTACCAATCTTTGCAGTTGCATGAATTGAAGCAAGCGGTGAGATTGAATCACTAGCTACTGAAGAAGGGAAAAACATAGAGGCAATTTTGCCAAAACAACGATAGGGTTGTTTTGTAACAAGAGCAACTGTAGCTGATGGAACGTATTTAACAGCTTCAGGCATTACAAAGCAAATTCCTGCATTTGTTTTTTGAAGCTGGAGTAAGTATTTATTATGATGATAAGAGCTAATATCCTTAGAGGTTGCTTCTTCTAAAAAGCAAATTCCCTCAAACTTCCTTAAAGGATCTGCATTCTCTGGAATTTCTATTTTTGTTTGTTCGCAAATTTCTGCAAGCGTAAAGGGGCCAGATTTTTTAAAAAAGCGTGAATCCGCCATATTATTTAACCTTCAAGGGTAGGTAATGTTAAGTTTGGAAGTTTATGATCCAGTCGTTTGATGACTTCGTCCGTAATGTCTAGGGATGGTTCAGCATAAAGAATCGCATGCGTTTCTTGAATGGTTGTGTTTAGAACAAGATTAAATCCATACTCCTGTACAATTTCTTTAATAATTTCATTTAGCTTAACCTCAAGACTTTCAGTAAGAAGAGAGAACTGTTTGGTCAGTTTCTCTTGTCTTTTTTGAACACTTTGTTGAAGTTCGACAACCTTTTTATCCAAAATTTGTTTCTTTTTTTGTTTTTCAGAACTGGGTATTGAGCTTTTCTTTAACTCTTCGTGCTGCTCTCTGATTATTGATTCTTGTTCTAAAATCTCCTTTTGTGCCATTGTGTGCTGTTCTTCAAGAAGTTGACGAACCTTTATGAACGGAAGAGATTGAGTTTTTATGCGGACACTATCAAGAATAGCAACTTTTGCTGTTCCTGCTTCTACCGTAGGCCGTTTTGTAAAATGGTAAATTAAAGCCATTCCAACAATGACCAGAAAACCAATAATAAAAAGAATTTTGGTTAATTGATTGTTCAAAATATCTTCCTAAAAACGTGTAGAGAATCCAAATAACACTCTTTGCAAGCGGTCAAATCTTTGTTTTCTAATTGGAATCGCATAATCAATACGTAAAGGACCAAAAGGGGAAGACCATGCAATACCAAAGCCAGCAGAGCTTCGAACCGACTTATTATCAACAACAGTACTGTTCGTTTCTCCAGGTTTCCAGGTGGTACCTGCGTCTGCAAAGACAGCTCCTTTTACGCCGAATTCATTTGGAAGCCCTATTGGGAACATCATTTCAGCTGTGGTTGTCCAGTATCTAGTACCACCAATTGAGTCTCCTGTTGCTAGATCTCGTGGTCCAAGACCGCCATATTCGAAGCCACGAAGAGAATCTCCGCCTAGCATAATACTATCAACAACGCGAATAGGCTTTTGCGTCCTTTGGATGATTCCTGTATTGGCTTTTAATCCTAAAATGACGTCTTCTACAACCGGATGATACCAGTTTGCTCCTAAGTCATGTCTTAGATAGCCAATAGTTCCGCCTAAGCCTGCGAAAGTATTTGATAAGCTAAGCAAATAACCTGAGGTTGGATTGACACGACTATCTCTTCGATCGTAAGAAATCGTATGCGTTAAAGAAGAAATTAAGGAATTTCCTGCTTGTTGACGGATAATCGAGGAAGCTAGTGGTGATATGTGTCCCACATGGTCTTGGCGAATACCATAAGTCCAGCCTTGTCCCCAATGATCACTCAGGCGATAGCCCAATCCTAGGTTTACACCTTTTGTGACTTGGTGATAAGCGCTAAAACGTGTCGACCTTATACTGAACAAGTCAGCACTTGCTTGTAGGCGCCTATCTAAGAAATAAGGTTCGATAATACCGACATCAAAGTCTTGACGTTTTTTGGCGATCGTTAAGTCAGAGTGAAGAACTTGCCCTGTTCCTCTAAAGTTACGCTCAACCACACGAATGTTAGCAAGGGGGCCATCCATTGTTGAATATCCACCCGCCAATCCAAGTTCACCCGTGGGTTGTTCTTCCACTTTTACAAGCAAACGTGCTTGATCAGGCGCTGTTCCTTGTTCTGTTTCAACGTTTACTGTTTTGAAATATTGTAAATCTTTTAGGTTTTTCTCAGTTTGTTTAATTTTAGCTGAGTTATAGGCATCACCTTCGTGAAGAGGTATTTCACGTCGTATCACTTCATCTCGGGTTCTATCATTCCCAACGATAACGATTTTCTCAATGTAAACCCTAGGTCCTTCTTTGATTTCAAAGGTAATGTTTGCGGTTTTCGTTTCTCTGTTTTTCTCAATTTTTGGTTCAACAGCAACGAATGCATATCCTTGAGTACCTACAGCTTCTGTAATAGCATTTACAGTTTTCTCGATAAGCTTCCCGCTGAAAACATCATTTTCATGGAATTGTATTTTGTCTTTTAACTTGTCAGCCTTTACAGAAGGAATATGCGAAACAACATCAAGTTTACCAAAATGATAAAGGGACCCTTCTTCAACCGTAAACGTTAAGAAGAAATCTTTTTGATCCGTACTTAATTCAGCAACAGCAGAAAGAATGCGGAAATCTGGATAACCGTTGTCATAGTAGAATTTTCGGATAGCCTGTTGATCTCCTATAAAACGATCTGGATCGTACACATCATCTACGGCAAAAAAGCGATACCAACGGGCTTTTTTGGTTAAAAGTTGCTCTTCTAACTTTGAGCTTGCGAAATGTTTATTCCCGATAAAATTAACTTTGCGAACATAAGTCACTGTTCCTTCATTAATTTCAAAAACTAAGTCAACGCGATTCTCAGGAAGTTTAATAATTTTAGGATCAACCTTAGCGCCAAATCGTCCCATGCGCCTGTAAATTTCTAAAATGCGCTGCTGAGCTTCTTGGATGCGTGTTCTGGACAAAACTTCACGAGGGCGTAGTTTGACTTCTTGCTGGATAATGTCATCTTTTAACTTGTTGTTTCCTTCGTAGGCAACGCGGTTGATAATGGGGTTCTCCTCAATGGCAATAACCAAAGTGTTCTTTTCTTGAGTTACATGAACATCTGTAAAGTAACCGGTTGCAAAAAGATCTTTTAAACCTTGCTCCATTTTTGCATGATCAAAAGGTTCACCAACTTTTAAAGGAAGATAAGAGTGAATTGTTTCAGACTCAATACGCTGATTTCCTGTAATTTTTATTTCTTTTATTAAGGTTTCAGGTTTTGCTACATCTGCTTTGCTAGCATCTTTTAAAGGGTCTTGAGGTTGAGCAGCTTGAGGTTGAGCAGCTTGAGGTTGAGCAGCTTGAGGTTGAGCAGCTTGAGGTTGAGCAGCT